>NZ_SMKK01000125.1 GCF_004348425.1 Actinomadura sp. 7K507 | reverse complement strand
CGCCCGAGGCGTCGCCACCTGCACGGTCGCCACCCCTTGCTCCCGGACGAGGTGGACATGATACGTTCTGCAACGAAAATCGTTTTCATTATCGAATGGGTGGCATGTCCTCGACCGCTCTTTCCGTAACCGCAGTTCGTACCGGGGTTCGTGAACGCATCGCGTCACGTCCGGGGCTGATGGCGCTGTGCGGTGTCCTGGCACTGGTCCTGGCCGTGTCGATCGTTGTCGCGATCGGGCTCGGCGCGGCGGTGATCGGGCCCGCGGACACCGCGCGGTACCTGTGGGCGGCGCTGACCGGCGGGACGGTCGGGGCCGGGGAGGCGTCGAGCTACCAGATCGTCTGGCAGATCCGGACGCCGCGCGTCCTGCTGGCGGCGCTGGTGGGCGCGGGGCTGAGCGCCGTCGGCGTCGCGATCCAGGCGATCGTCCGCAACGCGCTCGCCGACCCGTTCGTGCTCGGCATCTCCTCCGGAGCGTCCGTGGGCGCGGTGAGCGTCAGCGTCACAGGCGGCCTCGCCGGGCTCGGCGTGTACGCGATGTCCGCCGGCGCGTTCGCCGGCGCCCTGGCGGCCTCGGTGCTGGTCTACCTCGCCGCACTCGGCCGCGGGACGCTTTCGCCGTTGCGGCTGGTACTGACGGGCGTGGCGATGGGGCTGGGTTTCCAGGCGCTGATGAGCGTGATCGTCTACTTCGCGCCGGACGGCGAGGCGAGCAGCATGATCCTCTACTGGACGATGGGCGGCTTCGGCGCCGCGTCCTGGGGCACGCTGCCGGTGGTGGCCGCGGTCGTCCTGGCGGGCGTGCTCGCGCTGTACCGGTACGGGCGGGTGATGGACGCGCTGGCCCTCGGCGACGAGACCGCCGCCAGCCTGGGCATCGCCCCGGACCGGCACCGCCGGGTCCTGCTGCTGCTCGTCTCTCTGACCACCGGAGCGATGGTCGCGGTGAGCGGCGCCATCGGCTTCGTCGGGCTGGTCATGCCCCACCTGGTCCGGATGGTCGTCGGCGCCGTGCACGCCCGCGTCCTCGCCGTGGCCCCGCTGACCGGCGCGATCTTCATGGTGTGGGTCGACCTGGCGTCCCGGACGGTCGTGGCCCCGCGCGAGCTGCCGCTGGGCGCGATCACGGCGCTGGTCGGGGTGCCGGTGTTCATCGGGCTGATGCGCCGCCGTGCGTACGCGTTCGGAGGGCGCTGACGATGGACCTCATGCTGGACGGGCTGACGGTCGTCACCGACGGCCGGGCCCTGGTCGACGACCTGTCGCTGGAGGTGCCGAGCGGACAGATCGTAGGTCTGATCGGCCCGAACGGAAGCGGCAAGTCGACCGCGCTCAGATGCGTCTACCGGGCCCTGCGGCCCACCTCCGGCACCGTCCTCCTGGGCCGCGACGAACTCGCCGACCTGGCCCCGCGGCAGAGCGCACGGCTCGTCGCGGCGATGGCCCAGGACGGCGCGGTCGATGTGGACTTCACCGTCGAAGAGGTCGTCGCGCTGGGCCGGACACCGCACGGACGCGGCAATGCTCCCCTCACCCGCCACGAGCGGGAACTGTGCGAAAAGACGATGGAACGCCTCGACGTCGCCCATCTGGCCCGGCGCGGGATTCTCGGCCTGTCCGGCGGCGAACGGCAGCGCGTGCTGCTGGCGCGGGCGCTGGTCCAGGAACCGCGGATCCTGGTGCTGGACGAACCGACCAACCATCTCGACGTCCGGCACCAGGTCGAACTGCTCTCGCTGCTGCGGGAGGTCGGCCTCACCGTGCTGATCGTCCTGCACGACCTCAACCTCGCCGCCACAGTCTGCGACCGGATCGGCGTCCTGTCCCGGGGACGGCTGGTCAAGGCCGGAACGCCCTGGACCGTCCTCACCCCCGAAATCGTCAGCGGCGTCTTCGGCGTCGAGGTCACCGTCGTCCCGCACCCGCTGTCGGGCTCCCCGCAACTGCTGTACTCCCTTCCCCTCGAAAGGTCCAAGTCATGAAACGAGCCCTCGCCGCCGCCGCCGGCGCCATGGTGGTCCTCAGCGCCTGCGGCGCGGAAGTCGAAGCCGACCCGGCTTCCGCGAAGCGGAAGGTGCAAAGGTGCGGGGAGACCGTCGAGTACTCCGTACCGCAGCGCGCCGTCGCCTACGAGGGCGGCAGCGCCGACAAGCTGTTCAGCCTCGGGCTCACCGAACATGTCCACGGCTACGTCATGCCGCCCGCCAACCCCCCGGTCACCGAGTCCCCCTGGGCCTCCGAGTACGCCAAAGTCGAAATGCTGAGCGACGACCTGCTCAACAAGGAGATCGTCGTCCAGGCCAAATCGGACTTCGTCGTGGCCGGCTGGAACTCCGGATTCAGCCCGCAGCGCGGCATCACACCGGAGATCCTCGACCGGCTCGGCATCCAGAGCTTCATGCACGCCGAAAGCTGCTTCAACTACCCCGGACACCCCGAACGCCTCACCCCCTTCGAAGCGCTGTACACCGACCTCCAGCGGCTCGGCCAGATCTTCGGCGTCCAGGACCGGGCGACCAAACTCGTCGCCGACCTGAAGGCGCGCGCCGAGACGGTACAGGCCGCCGCCCCCAAGGGCGACCCGGCACCGGTGTTCCTCTACGACTCCGGCACCGACCAGCCACTCACCGCCGGCGGCCAGGTCCCCCCCAGCGACATCATCGAGACCGCCGGCGGACGCAACATCTTCGCCGACCTCCAGCAACGCTGGACACAGGTCGGCTGGGAGGCGGTCGCAACGGCCCAGCCCGAGGTCATCATGATCCTCGACTACGGCGACCAGCCCGCCACCGAGAAGATCGACTTCCTCAAGAAGTCACCCCACACCCGCGACCTGCCCGCCATCAAGAAAGACAACATCTTCACCCTCGACTACAACGAGGGCATCAGCGGCCCGCGCAACATCGACGGCCTGGAGAAGTTCGGAAAGTACCTGCGGACGCTCGACCGATGACCCGGCCACCACGGCACGCCCCCCTGAAGGAGTCGGACGACTGCTCAGCGACCGCCCCCGCCGAGCAGCCAGGGCACCCGCGCCCATCCCGATCCCGTTTCGGTCGGCATCTTGGACCGGTGGAGGCGTGCGGGTTTCACCGGGGTGAAACCCGCACGCCAGGCCGGGGACGGTCAGATGTGCTGGTCGGTGCTCATTTCGCTGGTGCGGTGAAGGTGAACTGGCCCGACGGGACGGAGTAGACGGCGTAGTCGCCGTCTACTCGGACGAAAGTCGCCCTGTGGGGGGTGGGGATGTGCCCGTGTTCGGTGGTCGGAACCCGCACCTCGGCGGTGGTGTTGGGCGGAACGGTGATCTTGAGTTCGAGGCCCTTCTTGGATTTGGTCCATGCGCTCCGGGCGGTTCCGTGGGGGGTGTTGTAGCTGCCGTGCGCGGATCGCAGGTCGCCGACGGGCTTGGGCTGGAAGATCAGCTTGCTGTAGGCGATGGCTCCGGGGGCTGTGCGGATTCCGGCGATCCCGGTGCGGAACCATTCCTCGATCTGGGCGAGGATCATGTGGTTCTTGGAGTCGCCTCGGGTCCAGCGTTCGCCGATGGTGGTCATTCCGCCCGGGTTGGCGGGGGTGGATTCCATGAAGTACCCGTAGCTGGGCTGGTCGTTCGGCTGCAGAAGGTCCCACAGCACGTCGTCGCGGTCGCCGCCGGCCAGGGCCCGGATGATGGACGTCATGCCGATGGTGCCGCCGCTGAAGTGCGGGCCGTCGCCGTTGGGGTGGTAGGCGTAGATGAGTTCGACGAGGGCTTTGAGAACCTGTTCGCGCTTGCCGTCGGGGACGAGTCCGGCGTCCAGCGCGAGCGCTTGGGCCGTCTGGGTGGCGCCTTCGGAACCGGCGTTTCCGCCGGCGGTGTAATGGCCCAGGGACTGGTTGAAGAAGGCGTTGTTGAAGGCTTCCTTGATGTCGGCGGCCAGTTGCCGGTATTCCTTGGCGTCGCCGGCGTGGCCGGTCAGTTCGGCCATGCGGGCCATCTTGCTGATCATTACGTAGTAGCCCCAGGTGCCGGTGATGGGGCCCGCTGTCTGCTCGGGCGCCACCCAGTCTCCGAGCGCGGCGTCGACGATGTGGGCGTTCTCGCCGGTCCCGGCCTTTTCGCGCCGGATGTAGTCGATGTACATGACCATCCGGTCGTAGTACGTCGCCATGGTCTGGGTGTCGCCGTACAACTCGTAGAGCATGGACGGGACAAGGACGATGGCGTTGCCCCAGTTGATCTCATCGCCGAACCGGCCGGAATAGCCCCAGTCGTACACGGGGGTCTTCAGTGCCACGTTCCCGCGCATGGGGGTGTCGGCGAGGGACTGGCCCTCCACCAGGTGCCGCATCGTGGTGCGCATGTAGGCGCCCAGTTCGAAGTTCTGGTGAATGGCTCCCATGGGCATGGTGTAGTCGGCCGGGTAGGACAGCTTCTCCCGGCCGGGGCGCGGTGAAGGTCGACATGATGTTGCCGGCGATGGAGTAGTACGCCATCTTGTGGATGCGGTTGATCCGCGCGTTCGAGCTGCCGAACTCTCCGGCCTCGGGCGTGTCGCCCTGCAACCTGATCCCGGTGATGAGGTCGCGGGTCGGCTTGTAGCCGTCCGGCAGCCCGGTGACCTGGACCCACTGCATCCCGAAGTAGTTGAATTCGGGGTGCCAGGATTCCCCGCGCCGGTCGCCGTGGGCGGTGTAGGTGTTGAACAGGTCCTCGCCGCGGCGGCCGCCGCCGCCCATGAGCGATGCCTGGTCCACCGTCCCGTCCGGCTTCAGCGACTCGGCCGGCGACATCTTGACCGTCGTCCCGGCCGGGACGCGGTCCAGCCGCAATTGCGGCCAGCCGGTGATGTTCTGCCCGAAGTCGAACACCCACGTCCCCTTGGCCGGGTTGGTCACCGAGACAGGCCGCAGCTTCTCCTGCACCCGGATCGGTTCGGCGGCCCTGGCCACGAGGTCGGTCGCCAGGTTGGGCGGTGGCGCGATTCCCGCGCTGGTCCATCCCGTGGCCGAGCCGTCCCGCCGCTTGGCGGACGCGCTGAGATCCGCGCCGGGCCTGTTCCAGCCGGGCTGTTCGCGGCGCGCGTCGTAGTCCGAACCCGAGTACCAGGCGTCGGTGGTCAGGGGGCCCAGTGCGGTTCGCCATGTCCGGTCGGTGACGATGGCTTCCTTGCTGCCGTCGGTGTAGGCGATCTCCATCCGGCCGATGAACCGCGGCGTCACCGCCGCACCCGCCGACGGGTCGCTGGCGGCGATGTTGTTGCCCGAGCCGGTGACCTTCGCGCCCGAGGGGTGCCCGCTGGACAGCGCCGGGGTGAAGGTGATGCCGGTGCCGGCGGTGTCGATCGCCGTGATCTTGCGGGATTCCAGCCGGTCGCCGCCTCCGCCGGTGTCGATATTGATCGTTCCGCCGACGTGGTACCCGGTCACGGAGTCGAGCTTGACCGTCGTCGCTCCCCGGGCGGCGTCGGCGACCAGTGTTCCGCTGCCCTTGAGCTGGCTCTGCCACCAGGAGTACGGCGATGTCCGGCCCACCGCGGGGTTCGTCGCGCTGCGGCGCACATAGGCGGTCCCGTTGCCGAGTTCCACGCCGATGGCGTTGTCTCCGGAGCGCAGGACGCCGGCGACGTCGTAGGTGCGGTACTCGCTGGACAGCTGGTAGTTGGAGTTTCCAGGTGCCAGGACCTCGTCGGTCACTTCCTTGCCGTTGACCGTGGCGTGGTGCAGTCCGATCCCGGACAGGTGCAGGCGCGCGTCGGCGACCTTCTTCCCGCGCGGCACACTGAACCGGCGGGCGAAGATCGGCATTGGCCGGTCTTCGGTACGGCCCGGATACTCGATCCAGCGGGCATCTCCCCAGTCGTCGGGCGACAGCAGGCCCACCGACCAGGTGGACGGAGCCGACCATCCGGACGGCTGCCGGTTCGCGTCCCAGACCCGCACGCGCCAGGCGACGGTGTCCCGCGACTCCAGCTTCCCGCCGAAGGCGACGTGCTGCTGGGCGCTTTTCACCCGGCCCGACGTCCAGATCAGGCGTCCGCCTCTCAGTTTCTTGACCGTCTCGGCCGCCTGCACTTCGAAGGCGGTCTGCCGGTCGGCCGGGCAGGGGATTCTCGCGTGCCGGCGGTGGCACGGATGCGACCTCGCGCGTCGCGTCTCGGCCATCCGCCAGCTCAAGGTCGGATGCGTGTTATCGAGGCCGTCGGGTGAGTCGTAGCGTCCGTCGATGCCCAGGTGCACCGCCTCGACGTTGCCCTTGTGACCGTGTGGAGCGGCGTAGGCGCCCGCCCCGGACGGCGACGTCAGGGCCACGAGCAGGCCCACCGCCACCACTATGCAGATCGATCGTCTCTTGACTGACATCGTGCTCCTTCGTCGTCAGTGCGCGGCCTCTTCAGCGGCCGCCGGTTGTGCGGCGCGGCGACCTCCCTTCCAGTCCCGTGTGCGGCGGCAGGATGTCGTGGTGGACGGGTCGCGGTGGGAGACGTGCGGCCCGATGGCGCCCGCCTGGGTCAGCGGAGTAGTCACGGCCGTGCTGCTCCTGGGGATCGGGGGTTCGAGGGTGGCTCAGCCCTTGATGGCGCCGGCGGTCATGCCGGTCACGATCTTGCGGTTGAAGAAGAGGAAGGCCAGCAGCGGTGGAATGGTGATCAGGACTATGTCCATGAACAGCAGGTTCCACTGGGTGCTGTACTGGCTCTGGAAGTTGTAGAGGGTGACCTGCACGGTGGCGTTGTCGTCGCCGGGCAGGAAGTACAGCGGGTTGACGAAGTCGTTGAAGACGGCCACCGAGCTGGTGAGGATCACGGTGATGGTGACCGGCCGCAGCAGCGGAAAGATCACCTTGAAGAACAGCCGCAGGCCGCCGCAGCCGTCGATCATGGCGGCCTCGTCGAGTTCGCGCGGGACGGCGGCGATGAACGCGCGGAACAGCAGCATCGCGAACGGAAGACCGTAGGCGACCTCGACGAAGATCAGCCCGGGGAGGGTCTTGAACAGGCCGAGCCCCTGCAGCAGCCAGATGGTGGGGACGATCGCCGGCGGGATGATCAACCCCGCCAGCACGAGGAAGCCCGCGACCGTGCCGAGCCTGCCCGCCCTGCGCTGCAGGACGAAGGCGGCCATCGCCGCGAAGACGACGATCAGCGCGACCGACGCGACCGTGAGGATCGTGCTGTTGACGTAGGCGCGCAGCAGGACGTAGTCGCGTGCCTGGACCACCTCGGTGAAGTTCTGCACGATCCGCCACTCGGCGGGCCAGCCGAAGTCGAGGTCGGTGGCCTGCTCCTGGCTCTTCACCGCGGTCAGCCCGATGAACACGAACGGCACCAGGAAGAGCACACCGGCCACGATCAGCGCGACCGCCTCGGCACCGAGCCTTCTTAGCGCCCTCATGGGGCGACCTGCCGCCTGCCCAGGAGGTACGTGAGCGGTGCCATGACGGCCGTCACGACGATGAACAGCAGCACGTTGCCTGCGGTGGACAGCCCGTAGAAGCCGGCCTGGTACTGCTTGTAGATGATCGAGGCGATGGTGTCGCTGGTGAAGCCGGGGCCGCCGCGGGTCATCGTCCAGATCAGGTCGAACGACCTCAGCCCGCCGATCAGCGACAGGATGATCACCGAGTAGGTGGCCGGCCGGCTCAGCGGCAGGGTCACGTGCCGGAAGCCGTGCCAGGCCGAGCCGCCGTCCACCGCGACCGCCTGGTAGTACTCGCGCGGGATGGACACGATTCCGGCGATGTAGATGACCGTGGCCAGCCCGACGCCCTTCCACACGTCCACAAGGGCGACCGACAGCAGCGCCGTGGTGGCGTCGCCGAGCCAGTCGCGTCCGTCGACGCCGAGCAGGGCCAGTGCCTGGTCGACCAGGCCGGTGTCCGGCTTGAGCAGCATGCTGAAGGTGATGCCGACCGCGACGGTGGAGACCAGGACGGGGAAGAACACCAGCGACCGCAGGAGGCCCCGCGACCGGAGTCTGCTGGTCAGCAGCACCCCGAACGCCATCCCGAGGACGACCTTCAAACCGCTGGTGACACCCGCGTAGACGAGGGTGTTCCGGAAGCCGATCCGCAGGTTCTGCTCGCCCAGGAAGTCACGGAAGTTGTCCAGCCCTACGAAGGTGCTGTCGAACAGCGTCCAGCGGGTCAGCGCGAAGTAGAAGGCCACCACCGTCGGCACGAGGAAGAACACCAGGTACACGACGGCCGCCGGCAGGTAGAGCGTGTACGGATAGGTGGCACGCCCCTTGCCGCGGGAGGTCCGGACGTGCCGCCGCTCTCCGGCCCGGCCGGCCCCCATGCGAGGCCCGGCCTCCTGCTTGATCGCCACTTGCCTGATCACCACCCGGGAAGCCCGAGCTGTTCGGCCTGCTTCTCGACGTCGTTGTCGTACTGGGCGGCGCCTTCGGCGGGCGGGGTCAGCCCGGAACCCACGGCGACGGTGATCTGCTCCAGGGACGGGCCTTTGACCGGGGAGAGGAATTCCAGCGCGGGCGCCGTGGCGCCCCCGTCGATGTAGGACTGCAGGTCCTTGGCCACCTGGATCGCGTCGTCGGGCAGCTCGGCACCTTCGACGCGGTACGGCCCGGACGGCGGCACGGCCTTGGTGATGACGTCCGCACCCGCGGGCGAGGCGACGAAGGCGAGGAACTTCTTGGCCGCGTCCAGCTGCTCGGTGGACTTGGCGATGTAGAGGGCGGGCGGCTCCCAGACGGTGGCACCGTGCGCGGCCGGGTCGTTGCCGGGGATCCCGAAGAAGCCGATGCCGGTGGCCGCCTGCGGGTAGGTGCCCAGCAGCGGCGGGAGGGTGAGGCCGAGCATCGGATAGTGCGCGCCCTTGCCCTCGACCAGCATCTTCAGGCCCTGGTCGTTGGTGGCCGAGCCGAAGCCCTCGTTGAGGTAGCCCTTGGCGTGGATATCGGCCAGGTGCTGGAAACCGGCTACCGCGGCCGGGGTGGTGGCGAACTTGGCCTTGCCGCCGGTGTAGTTCCGGGCGAAGCCCGGCGCTGCCGTCTGGACGTTGTAGTAGTCGGCCAGGACGAGCATCTGCGAGGTCCAGGTGTCCCTGAAGGTGCCGATCACCGGAGGGATCCCGGCCGCCTTCACCTTCTCGTTGTTGGCCATGAACGCCGCCCACGTCTTGGGCGGCTTGAGGCCGAGGTCGTCGTAGACCTCGCGGTTGTACAGGATGCCGCCGCCCGAGACCGCGGCGGTCGGGACGCCGTACACCTTGCTTTCCTGCGTCACCACCGGGAGGTAGTCCTTCTCGACGTTCTTCAGGACCGGATCGCCGGTGAGGTCGACCAGGGTCTGGCCCGGGTTGAGCGCCTGCAGCAGCGAGCCGGAGTTGTACCAGAACACGTCGGTCATGTCGCCGGTGGAGAGGCGGGTCTTGATGACGTTGTCGCCCTCGCTGCCGCCTGCGACGACCTCCGTCTCGATCTTGATGCCGGGGTTGGCCTTCATGAAGGCGCCCGCGAGCGCCTCGGCCGTGTCCACGGTGGACTCGGCGTTGCCCATCAGGAACGAAAGGGTGACGGTGCCGTTGGCGGACGAGCCCGAGCCGCAGGAGGTCAGGGCCGCCATCGTGAGGCCGGTCAGGGCGGCCCCGAACATGCGGAGAGAGATCTTCACTGCGCCCTCCCGGGTGCGTTAAATCGTTTTAATAGCTCCCCATGGGCTTAAACGTAGGCGTCGCCTCTGAGGCCGTCAAGAGTCATTTTGAGTAACGATCCACAATCAGAGCGCCAGCTAGACCGACTACTTAATCAGTTTGGACCGCCATTTCGGGTAACGTTATCCACGCTGCCGCGCTGCCCCGCCCCTACAATCGAGGGACACGCTCACAAGGAGTTCCATGGCCACACGCGACCGACGGCGGCGGGTGACCATCGCCGATGTGGCCGACCACGCCCAGGTCTCCACCACCGCGGTGTCCAAGGTGATCCGGAACGCCTACGGCGTCAGCCCGGCCATGCGGGAACGCGTCAAGGCGGCCATCGCGGAGCTGGGCTACCGCCCGCACGCCGCCGCCCGCGCGATGCGCGGCCGCACCTTCACCATCGGCCTGATGCTGCCCCACATCAGGAACCCGTTCTTCGCCGACATCCTCGACGGCCTCATGGAGCAACTCGCCGACACCGACTACCAGTCGATCATGATCCAGGGGGGCGCCACCCAGAAGACCGAACGCAGAGCCGTCGAGGCCCTGGTGGACCGGCAAGTGGACGGCATCATCATGGTCGGCCCGCTCGCGTCCAGGACGCGACTCGAAGAGGTGTCCAGGGAGATGCCCATCGTGGTCCTGGGACGGCACGAGCGGTCGGCGGCCTACGACGCGGTCTTCGACGACGACGACGCGGGCGCCGAACTCGTCGTGCAGCACCTGATCACGCTCGGCCACCGTCGCATCGTGCACATCACGCACCAGGACGAAAGCATCGCGCGACCCGCCGACCTGCTCCACAAGATCAGGGCAGAGGCCTACGAACGCGTCATGCGCGAGCACGGGCTCGCCGGCGAGATCGCCGTCGCGACGACCTACTACACGGAGGAGGGCGGCTACGAGGGAGCCCGCGAACTTCTCGGCCGTTCCCCGCGGCCCACCGCGATCTTCGCCGGAGCCGACCAGGCCGCGTTCGGCGCACTCGCGGCCGTCCATGAAGCCGGCCTGTCCGTCCCCACCGACATCTCGATCGCCGGCTACGACAACACCCGGCTTGCCGCCCTGCCCAACATCTCACTGACCAGCATCGACCAGGACGGGACCTTCATGGGCCGCACCGCCGGCCGGCTCCTGCTCGAACGCATCGAGGGCCGCACATCGGCGGTGCGCTTCTCCGTCACCCCGAGCCTGATCCACCGCCGCTCCACCGCTCCTCCGAACGGCCCGCGCCCCGAATCGACTCCGCTCGAACAGGCCGCGCCGGAACACGGCGAGAAGGGACCACCGGCCGGCGCGAGGTCGTGACCGGCCGCGGACCGGCACTTGCGTCCAGCAACCACCGGCGAGGTTGACGCGTCATACCTGCTACGCGATCAACCGAGCCAGAGGAAACAGGTGCCGTTCACGCTGAGTCACCCCGCCGCCGTACTGCCCCTCGCCCGGGGGCCGCTGGTGCCGTCGGCCCTGGTGATCGGGTCGCTCGCGCCCGACATCCCGTACTACCTCTACATCTCGGGTGTGCGGGACATGACGCACCGGCCGCTGGGCGTCGTGACGGTGGACGTCGCGATCGGGCTGATCGTCTTCGCGGTGTGGCACCTGCTGGGCAAGCGGCCCCTCGCGGCGCTCGCACCGGCCAGGCTGCGCGAACGGCTGCCGGTCTCGGCGCCGGTGTCGTGGGCGTGGGCAGTGCCATCACTGGCCATCGGCGCGGCCACGCACGTCCTGTGGGACGCGTTGACGCACTCCGGCGTCGCCGAAGTGCTGCCGGGGCTCGCCGAGTCCGTCGGCGGGATCACGCTGTATCTGTGGTTGCAGGTCGGCAGCGGTGCGGTCGGACTGGTGGTCATCGCGCTGTGGCTGGCCCGCTGGGCGAGGACGGCTCCGCCCGTGCCGCTGCCGGTGGAGCCGGCGCGGGGGCGGATGCCGGTGTTCGCCGCCGCCGGTGGCCTGTCGATGGCGGGCTGCCTGCTGAGCGCGCTGCTGCTCCCCGTCGACCCGACCCTGCATTCGCTGCTGTTCTACGCGATCGTCGGAGCGATGACGGGGGCGAGCGTGGTGCTCGCCGCCTACTGCGGCTGGTGGCACGCCGCCCGCCTGCTGGCACGGCGCACGAACCCGGCGTCCACGGATCGCTGACGAGTTCGGGTTCGCTTTTCCTTGGAGGGTTCACCTTCCCTTGAAGTAGGTCGCCAGGCGCTCAAGGCCGTCCAGGACCAGGGGTGTGGGCGGTTCGGTGAAGTTGAACAGCTGCACGGTGATCGCGTCGTTCTCGACCGCGTGCAGATCCTTGGCGCCGGGGATGTCGAGCAGCGCCTGCTTGACCTCCTGCTGGGTGCCGTCGGTGTGCAGCAGGATGATGGCGTCGGGGTCGCGGCCCAGCAGTTCCTCCATCGACACTTCGAAGACGCGCTTGTCGGTGCCGGCGAACACGTTCTTGGCGCCGAGCGTCTCGAGTTGCGGTGTAGCCATGCTCTGGCCGCCGTAGGCCCCCACGGTTCCTTCGCCCCGGTAGGGCCACAGCACGGCGACCTTGCGGCCCTTCTGGTCGGGCAGGCCGGCTTGGACGGTCCGGATGCGTTTCTGGAGGTTCTTGACGGCCTGCTCCGCCTTGGCCTGCCGGTCGAAGACCCTGCCGTACAGGCGCATCTGCTCGTAGATCGTCTCGTAGCCGGGGTTCTCGATCCCGTCGGGGCAGAAGCTCGGCTCGTCGAGCACGGGGATGCCGACGGTGGCCAGGGACTCGCGCGAGAGGCCGTCCGGCAGGCCGAGCACCAGGTCCGGCTCCTCAGCGATGATCGACTCGGTGGAGATCTTCAGGTGCCCGTCGGAGCCGAGACGGTCGGTGAGGGAGGGGACCTTGCCGACCGCGGCGAGAGTCTCTTCGGAGTAGTACTCCGGCGGGAACTTCCCGGCCCGCGAAGACAGCCGGTCCAGCACGCCGAGCGTGGACAGGTACTGCAGCGGAGCGCTGTTGACGATCATGACGCGGGAGGGCGCCCTGTCCAGCGTGACGTCCACCCCGCAGTTCTCGACGGTGAAGGGAAAGCCCACCGTCGTGCTTCCCCGGCCGCCCTCCTCGGAGCCGGCCGAGCCGCAACCGGTGAGCACGGCGGCCAGCAGCCCGGCCGTGAAGCAGGCGAGGTATCGCTTCATCTGGCGGATCACTCCTTGCAGTGATCGGCATGGCGTCGCAGGTCAGCCGGTGGCGGCGGACGCCGGTGCGGATTCGTTGTCGTCGAGCGGGTGAAAGAGGAACTGGAGGCCGCGGGAGGTGTCGAGGCGTTCGACGCCGACGCCGTAGACGCCTTGGAGGAGCTCGGAGGTCAGCACGTCGGCGCAGGCCCCGTGTGCGACGACGTCGCCCTCCTGGAGCACCAGGACGTCGTCGCAGTAGCGGGCGGCGAGGTTGAGGTCGTGGAGCACGATGACCGTGGTGATGCCGAGCCCGCGGATCATGGTGAGCAGCTCGTGCTGGAACCGGATGTCGAGGTGGTTGGTCGGCTCGTCGAGCACCAGATGCGTGGGCCGCTGCGCCAGCGCGCGGGCGATCATCACGCGCTGCTTCTCGCCACCGGACAGCCCGGCGAAGATCCGGTCCGCGAGGTGCCGGGCGCCGACCCTGCGCAGCACGGCCGCCGCGATCCGGTGGTCTTCCGCGCTGTTGCGCGAGAACGTCGTCTGATGCGGCACCCGGCCGAGCATGACCATGTCGGCCACCGTCATCGGCAGGTCGCCCGACGACTCCTGCAGCACCACGGCGACCTGCTGGGCGAGCACGCGGTGCGAGAAGGAGTCCAGGGGCCGCCCGTCGAGCAGGACCTGCCCGCTGCGCGGCGTCACGATCCCGGTGAGCATCCGCACGACGGTGGTCTTGCCGCTGCCGTTGGGCCCGAGCAGCCCGAGGATCCTGCCGGACTCGGCCCGCACGTCCACGTCCCGCACCACGGTCGTCGCGCCGTAGGCGTAGGTGAGCCCGCGTCCTTCGATCATGGATACCTCACTCGCTTCCGGCGTGCAGGCGGCGGACCAGGATGAGCAGGAACGGCGCCCCGACCAGCGCGGTGATGATGCCGATCGGCAGCTCCTGCGGACTCAGCACCATGCGGGCGGCCAGGTCGGCCCACAGCAGGAAGGTCGCGCCGATCAGCGCGGCGACGGGGACGGCCCGGCGGTGCGTGGCCCCCACCATGCGCCGGGCCAGGTGCGGGATCACCAGCCCGACGAAGCCGATGCTGCCCGACGCCGCCACCAGCACCCCCACCGCCAGGGACACCAGGACCAGCAGCACCAGGCGGAACCGCGTCGGCGAGATGCCCAGGGTGTGCGCGGTCTCGTCACCGATCGCCAGCGCGTCCAGCCGGCGTCCCCACAGGGTCAGCAGCGCGACCACCAGGGCGACGGCGGCCAGGACCACGGCCAGCGGCGCCGACCAGTGCGCCAGCGCCAGGGTGCCCAGCAGCCAGAACAGCACCGACCGGGCCCCCTCGGCCGAGTCGGACGCGAAGATCAGGAAGCTGGTCAGGGCGTAGAGCGCGTACCCGACGGCCACTCCGGTCATCAGCAACCGCGTCGAGGTGATCCGCCCGGCGGTACGCGCGATCACGAAGACCAGCAGCGAGGCGACCAGCGCGCCCAGGAAAGCGGCGATCTGCAGCGCGTGCTCTCCCCACCCGGCACCGAACCCGAACAGGATCGCGGCCGCGGCGCCCGTCGAGCCACCGGAGTTGACCCCCAGCAGGTACGGGTCGGCGAGCATGTTGCGCACCATCGCCTGCAACGCCATCCCGGTCACGGCGAGCCCGGCCCCCACCGCCGCCCCGAGCAGCACGCGCGGCAACCGCACCCGCCACACGATCGCGTCGTGCGAGGACCGCCAGGTCACCTCGGCCGGGTGGCCGACCAGGTGATGACCGACGATGTCGAACACGGTCATCGGCGACACCGCCACCGCACCCATCCCGACCGCCGCGACGACCGTCCCGCCGAAGACCGCCACCAACCCCAGCAAGAGCAGCACGTACCGGCGCCGGCGAGAGGAGGCCCCCAGGTCATCGTCGTCGGGCCCCGGACCCACGACCGACGGGACCACCGACGACCCAACCATGCATCTCCCTTGCTACTGCGGTTAATACGCAATAACTAAGATCATGCAGATGCGGCCTGTCAAGTGAGACGAGCGTGTGACCAACGGCTCAACCACGTCACCCGCCTCGACGCCGGCGGCGCCTGGCCACCCGGTTCGACGAAACAGCGGCCGCTACGCGCGACCTACCCGACTCGTCCGCCCCCTTCGGGCTTTGCCCGCAGCGGCCAGCGCGCGGGTCACGGCGTGGTACCCACCTGGTAGTGGAAGGACGGGCGGGAGAACGACCAGCGGCTGGGCTCGCGCGGTGGGGTCCCGGCGGGACGGGCGGTTATCCGCAGCGTGGTGGGGTCGAGCGTGTCGCCGGATTCGACATGGGTACGGAGGTCGGCGGCCAGAGCGGCGGCGTCGCCGTATCCGAGCAGTACCCCGTCCCCGATCAGCGCCAGGGCACCGGCTCGCCGGTCGTACAGGCCGGACGATTCCTGGTCGGCGTGCAGCGAGAAGACTTTCAGCGCGCGTTCGTCCGCCAGGGCCAGCGAGGGGAACCAGCCTCGCGGCAGGTCGGATACGGCCTCGGCGACTCCCGGCTCCTCTGCCAAGAGTCGCCCCAGGCGCGTGGCGTCGGATGCGCTGAGAAAGTCGGCGACGGCGAACGAACCGCCGCCGAGCGGGTGGTAGCCGTCCGGGCCGGTGTGGGTGCCGCGCAGCCGCAGGAATGCGCACGGTTCGCAGCTGAGGCTGTGGAGGGTGTCGCCGCGGCGTTCGAAGGCGACGCTCACCTCCAGGCCCGGCCGCAGCCACAGCGGGACGACGAGTCTCCCGCCCGGCGCCAATTGCTCGAACCAGGAGGTGGCGATGTTCCACACGCCCACGGTGGCCTGGACGCGGTCGAACGGGGCGGCGTCGGGTGCGCCTGCGGCGCCGTCCACCGCCCGTACGTCGACCGCCGGACCCAGCCGCCGGGCGGCCTGCTCGGCGAGCACGGGGTCGATCTCCAGGGAGACGACACGCTCGGCCAGGCGCGCCAGCAGCGCGGCGTTGTAGCCGCTGGCGGTGCCGATCTCCAGGACGCGGTGCCCGGACCGCACGTCCAGTTGCTCCAGCATCCGCGCCACGATCGTCGGCTGGCTCGCGGTGCTGGTCGGAAAACCCTGGTCGTCCTGGCTGAGGGTGACGGAACGGTCCGCGTAGACCTCCGTGTGCGGCAGGTCGCCGGGCAGGAACCGCTCCCTGGGCACCTCCCGCATCGCCCGTTCGACGGTCTGGGAGCGCACCGCCCCGGACGCCTTGAGCCCGTCGACCATCGCGTCGCGCAGCACGGCCGTGTTCTCCATTCCGATGCGTGGGCCGGTTCGGGGACTGGACGTTCGTGGTCACCGTACTAAGCTCCCGACGGCGGCCCCGGGACGGCGTGGTCCAAGCGGGCGCCGGCCGCCTACGGCCTGCCTGGCACGCGCGGGTAGCGGGCATCGGTTTCGAGGTGCCGGGGCGCTTCTCGTGCTGATCGCTCTCGCGCGATGCGGTCGCGCAGGCTCGGTGGCGTCACGTCGTACGGGCCGTGGGCGGGGACGCGTTCCGAACCGGCGACGCCGGGCCCGGAAGGCGTCCTGTGCAGCCGTGGCCCCGGCTCCGGGTCCAACGTGGGAGGCGCACCCCGGTCGCGGGATGTGCTCGGGGACGGCCGAGTGGGCCTGGCCCGCTCGTGACGGGGCAGGAACCAGATGGCCGCGACGTTCAACAGCAGGCCCCCCGTCAGACTCGCCAGGGGCACGGCTCCCGGTTCCCATCCGTGCCCGTACAGTGCCGTCGACACGAGCAGCATCTGCGGGTTGGCCGTCATGATGACGAGGAATCCGACGATGAGCAGGCGGCAGCGCTGGAAGGCGATCTGTATCTGGCCCGCGGCCAGCGCGGTCGCGGCGATGAACAGATAGGGGTGCGCAGAGGTGGCGAGGTCGCCGAGCGGGACCCTGAGCGTCGCCATGCCCATGATCGCGACCTCGGCCGCGCCGATCAGCATCCCGGTGCTGATCCCGTAGGTGATGCCGCTGAGCGGCCGCTCGTGCGCGCCCTTGCGCCTCAGGTCGCTGGCCAGGAACAGCACGGCGGGCAAGGCGAGCGAGGGGAAGATCGCGGCCAGCAGCAGCGGCGTCGAGGGCGCCTGGTCGAAGGTGTGCGCGCCACCGGCGGCGCGGGCGTAGAGGACGATGGCCGCGGCGGCGAGCACCAGGCAGAGCGCTTCACGGATGCCGGGCCGTTCGCCCAGGCCGATGCCTGCGATGAGGGGCAGCAGCGCCAGCCCGGCGAGCATCGCGGGCTGGACCGCGGACAACGGGAGCGCCGTGAGGGCGATGAACTGCAGCCCGAACCCCACGCCGATGACGGCGAAGCCGATCGCCCACGTCTGGCTGGAGAGCATCGCTACGGCGAGCGCGAAGGGCCGGGCGCCGTGCAGTGGAGGCATCCGGTCCGTGGCGGTCTTGAGGAATGCCATGCCGACGAAACAGGCGCCGGTCGACATGAACGCGACGATCGTCGCCCAGTGTCCCAGTTGCATGCTGCGCTTCTCCTCGCCATGGAGGTTCCGGAAGCGGGCACGGGCCGGGGAACCCCGTGATGGAGCCCTTGCCCGTGCCTCCGCCGGGGAAGGCCGGTCGCGGCGGGACGCCGTGCATTCGCGCAAGGCTCGGGGATCGAACCTGGACGATCACCTCCCCCGCACCCCACCGGGCGGCCAGCAACCTACAGCAGTGTCGGTTATCAGAAACCGTAGCAGCCATAGTCGGCTAGGTGAAGTGCCCGGCGAGGGCAGCGAGAGCACCGACATGATCGTCGGTTATTGCATGCCGCCTTCCTGCAAGGCGTCCGGGAAACCACCGCCCACCCGTGCGTTACGAGCGCGTTCGGTGAACGGGTTTGGCGGCGGACTGGATGCCGAAGCCGGCGTTGGCGAGGGTGGTCGGTGCGGCTGGGGCAAGGCCGGCCTGGCGCTGCCATTCGGCGATCTCTCCGTGGGACCAGGTCCCTGCGCTACTGGTCAGGCCGAAGTAGAACTCGGTCAGGGCGCCGAACTGGCTGATGTCCCCGGCCGGGTCAACACGGAAGGGCTCGACGACGACGAAAACACCTCCAGGGCGCAGGGCACGGGCCGCACGCTGGGCCAGTGCGTGGTTCTCGTCGGCGCTGAAATGGTGGGCGACGCTCACCATCAGCACGATGTCGTAAGCGTCGGTGCCGAGGTCGTCGTTCAACACGTCCCCCTCACGGTGCGTGACGCGGTCGCCCATCTTTTCGGCGGCGAGCAGCGGGGCGGCATGCTGGAGGGCTTCGGGCAGATCGAGGACCACGGCGCGCAGCCCCGGGTGCCGTCGGCACAGCGCGACGGAGTAGTAACCGTGCGAGCCACCGATGTCGAGGAGCGTCCGGGCGTCCGCGGGCACAGGTATGAGCTGCGCCGCCTCCTGCGCCGGGGCGGCCGCCATGGCCCGCATGCCGCGCTGGTACAGCCCCCACTGCTGGTCCGACATGTGCTCATGGACCTCCGCCGGCCGCCCGGTGCGCACGTAGTCCGCGGAGCCGGCCATCAGATCCCACTCGTGGAACTGGAAGAGCAGCTTGTCGGTGATGCAGTGGGGGCTTTCGCGCACCAGCCAGGTCCGTGCCAGCGTCGTCAGCTCGTAGGACTCGCCGTCGCCCTGGACGTACCCCGCCCCGGCCAGCGCGAGGAGAAGCTTGCCCGTGGCCTCCGGGTGGGTACCGCATCGCTCGGCGACCTGGGCGGCGGTGGCGCGCTCGTCCGCGAGCGCGTCGAAGACGCCCAGTTGCGCCCCGACCATCACCACCTGCGCCAATGTGAAGGCGAGTTGAGTTTCGAACAGCGGCGTCGGGACCATCCCCGCCTCGAGGGCCTGGCGTTCCTCAGCGCTTTCCGGAATGACTCCGATTCTCATGATCTCCTCCGCCTCCGACCGCCGACGGGACGGGTCCGACAGATGAGTCTCGTTGAGATCGTGCAGCCCGCCCTTTTGCAACGAGCGTAGGTGGTTGACGACGAGCGCCCTACGGTTCGTGAGCCGGGTGCGGCTCACACCCACTACGCCACCACCACCTCCAGCCAGCTCACTGACACAAAGGCGACCACGCACATCGAAACGCGTACTCGGCGGGATTTCCGGATGGCGGTCAGAGGCGGGCGATGGCTTTGACCACCTGGCCGGCGCCGTCCTCTTCGGCGATGCCCTGGCTGATCTCGCGGGCTCGGTCGCGGTGGGAGGGCGCGTCGCGGAGGGCCTGCGTGAGCTCGCCGGTGCTCAGCCGCCGCAGGGGGCCGGTGCAGGAGCCCGCACCGAGTTTCGCGATGCGTGCGCCCCAGAACGGCTGGTCGGCGGCGCTGGGGACGATGACCGTCGGTACGCCCGCGCGCAGCCCGGCGGCCGTCGTCCCGGCGCCGCCGTGATGCACGACCGCGGCCATGCGCGGGAACAGCCAGTCATGCGGGACGTCCCCGATGCTGATGACGTCGTCGTGCGCACCGGCCGCGAGTTCTCCCCAGCCGGCCTGGATCACGCCGCGCATCCCGGCTCGGCGGAGGGCGGACGCCACCAGTTCGCCCATGCGGGCCCCATCGCCCACGTTCATGCTGCCGAAGCCGACGAAAACCGGCGGAGGGCCCGCATCGAGAAAGTCGGTCAGGTGCTCGGGCGGTCGCCAATCCGGGACGGACTCCGGCCACCAGTAGCCCACCACGTCCCGTCCTGACGGCCAGTCGGCGGGACGGGGCACCACCAGGGGGCTGAAGCCGTAGTGAACGGGCCAGCCCGTGCGGTCCAGTCGCCGGAACAGCGCGGCGGGGCCCATGGGCGGGAGGTCCAGGCGCTTGCGCAGGTCCTTCACCACCGAGCGGAACGGCATCTGCCCCGCCACCCGCATCGTCCGCATGGCCGTGCGGTTGCCGGCGTGGCCCAGCGACCGGGTGGTGAGCACCGCGGGCGGGAACTCCCGGGTCGGGTCCATCGGCTGGAGGTAGACGCCCATGCTGGGGATGCCGAGCCCCTCGGCCACGTGGATGCCGAGCCAGCCCATCGTCGACAGGAGGAGCAGGTCGGAGCCCTGCGCCGCGGCCAGGGTCGCATCGGCCATCTGCGACCAGTGCCGGGCGTACATCCGGGCGAACCGCGCCAGGGCCAGCGGCGAGGTACGGAGGACGCGCCCGCCCTCGGCGGAGGTCAGTTCGGCGCGCAGGTCCATCGGCAGCGGCCGGTACTCCAGGCCGCACTTCCGCACCAGCTCGCCCAACGGTTCGTGCGCCGCGATGGCGACCTCATGGCCCGCGTCCTGTAGGCGTGCGCCCAGACCCGTGTACGGTGCCACGTCCCCGCGCGACCCCACTGCGACGATCACTATCCGCATCTGCCGACGCCCTCCTCGTCATGACGGTGCTCCTGGTGACGATCCTTCACCATCGCGCCGAGCCTCTGCTCGTGACGCCGATCACCACCGCGCGGCATTCTCCGCCGTGATGGCGGAGTACGCGTTGGAGGTTCTGGTGGTTTATGGCCGTGATGGTTCGGGTGATCGGGCCAGGGCGGAACTAGGGTCGCGTTATGCGTCCGATGCCGTCAGCCGACATGGTCAGCTTGATCTCGTTTCTCGCCGTTTTGTTGATTTTCTTCAGCATCGATGTGCGTTCGAGGGTTTCGGCGAATTCGAAGCCGTGGCATGCGCACCTTTTCGAATGGGCCTCCCGGATCGGGGGGATCGCCACCGCGCTGGCGCTGGCGCTGGGGTGGGCCGACCTGTTCCTGCCGGACCAGAGCAGCCCGATCCACGTGGCGTTCGTGGCCGTCCCCGGGTCTGTGGGCGTGCTGTGCGCCATCGCTCTGGGGCTGGAAATGCTCTGGCAGCGCTGGGATTCGGCGTAGCCGGGCACCGGCCCCCTTTGAGATACCAGCGGGCGCGGGCTTCCTGACTCCTGACCGGTCTGGTCGGCGTGTCAGAGGAGACGCCTGATCTCGCCGTAGGCGCGGTAGAAGCCGCCCCGCCCGGAGGTGCGGACGCCTTCGACGGCGTAGCGGGCGCCGGGCTGGCGGATCTCCTTGGGGAACTGCACGTTCCAACCCTGCTCGTAGCCCTCGCTGATGACTCGCACGCGGTGCCGGGAGCCGTCCTGGTAGCACTCCACGATGACGGCGTCACCGGGGTGGGAGGTGGTCTCGAGCACCGCCACCGGCTCGGCCGTCGGCAGCGACGCGGCGATCTTCACATCGACGGGCTCGGGGATCGAGCCCTGCTGGGCCGCGTGGATGGCCGCTTCGGAGGCGTCGATGCAGACCAGCGAACCATCGGTGGTGACGATGTAGACCCGCTCATCCAGGAACTGCATCGAATAGGCCGAGCCGTGACCCGTACCGAGTTTCCACAGACGGGTGCCGTCCTCATCGAAACAGTAGATGGAGGAGTGGTTGTCGCCCGCGAACACATAGCGCCCGTCGGGCGAGGCCGCGCAGGAGAAGACGGCGGCGTCGCAGCGGTACACCGCTTCGACATCACCATTGCCCTTGGCCAGCCGGTACACGTCGTTACGGCTGGTCGCGGCATAGACCGAACGATTCTCCTGCCAGCCGAACAGCACGGCGCCGCCGACCGGCGTCTGCCAGACCGGCTTGCCGTCGGTGGCCGAATAGCAGGCCACACCGCGTGAATGGCCGTGAAAGACGGTGTTGCTCCCGGCGTCGCATCGCACCATCCAGGCCGAGTCGCCCGCGACGCTGCGCGACCACTGGTACTCGTCCTCATGGTCGACGGCGGTGACGCCGCCGTTGCGGTCGGACACTCCGAGGATCGCGTCGTCGATGTCCAGCCAGTAGATGTCGACATCGGCGGAGATCTCGTAGGCCACGTGCGGGACCTTGCCGCTCAGGTCGTACACCCTGCCGTCGTCACAGCCGGCGTAGATCCAGAAGTCGTCGGCGACGATGCACTTCACCCCGTCGGGCAGCCGGTAGCGGCCGGTCACGCTGCCGTCGGTGGTGACGGTGTACACGTCGCCGTTCTGGTTGCCGACCCAGCATCGCTCCTGGTCGACGAAGATGCCGAACGCGGCGGCGCCGGTGGCCAGCCGCCACAGCACGGGCGCCTGGCGCGCGGTCGACCTGCTGCTGACGATGGTCCGCCTGCTGACCGGGCGGGCCTGCCGTACGCCCCGTACCGCCGGCGCGTACCCCTTCCTGGTCTTCTCCGCGACCTTCTTGGCGGCCGCCGCCTCGGCCTTGGCCTCGGTCGCGAAATCGGACACCTTCGTCTGGCCGGAAGCGCCGATCCTGCCGTAGGTAATGGTCACTCGAGTGCCGGAACGGACCACTTCGTAGTATTTGTGAGCAGTGGCGTTGTCTTCGGACAACTCAAGGTACGTACGGTGCTCCGCCATTCCAGCCTCTCGATCACCCGATGTCGCAACCCGCCTGATTCCGACGTCGCCGACAATACAGATCAGGTCCGACAGCCGGGATTCACGTCGTGGACGCGCCGCCCGCCGCGCGGACGCGTCCGACGACGTACTCGACGGCATCGCCCTCCGGGATCGCGCGCGGCTGGAACCGTGCGCCCGTCGGTGCGTGCGGAACCATGCGGTCGACACGGAAGACCCGCCAGTCGTCACGGTCGAGATCCCACGCGAGCAGGTACCAGAGCGACCCCCAGGTCACCAGCCGTTGCGGTTCGGTGTGGCGGACCCCTTCGCCGCCCCCGGACTTGGTGTAGCCGAACCGGAGCCGTTCGTGGCCGCGGATCGCGGCGGCGACCGCGCCGAGAACCGAGAGATCGAGCGGCGGCCGAGCCCCTGGAACGGCGCTCGTCGCCCCGCGTACCGCCTCGACGCGGCGGCGCAGGCGCGAGGGCAGCACCTGCTCCAGCTTCGCGAGCGCGGTGAGCGAGGTCTCCTCGACGCCGAGCCTTTGGGTCGCGACCGTACCCAGTCCGACCGCGACGGCGACGGCCTCGTCGTCGTCGAGCAGCAGCGGGGGCATCGCCGTCCCGGCGGCCAGGCGGTACCCGCCCGCGACGCCGGGGCGCGCGTCCACGGGATAGCCGAGCGACCGCAGCTTGCCGATGTCGGCGCGCACGGTCCTGGTGCTCACATCGAGCCGGCCGGCGAGCTCGGAGCTCGTCCAGTCGCGCTTGAGCTGGAGCAAGGACAGCAGTTCGAGCAGGCGGGCCGAGGTCTCCAGCATGTTCTGCATCATCCCAGCAATCGCGGAAGCTAACCTGCCGCATTGCCTGGGAACGTCGGTGGCATGAACGAGAACAACGCACTCACACCGTTCCGCATCGACATCCCGCAGGCCGACGTCGACGACCTGCGCGACCGGCTGGCACACACGCGCTGGCCGATCCCCGTGCCGGGCCGGGACGATCGCGCCGACTTCAGCCGCGGCATCCCGCCGGCGTACCTGAAGGAGCTCGCCGAGTACTGGCGCGACGGGTTCGACTGGCGCGCGCAGGAGGAGAAGCTCAACGAGCACGAACAGTTCACGACGGTCGTCGACGGCCAGACGTTCCACGTCGTCCACGCGCGATCGACGAACCCGGAGGCCACCCCGCTGATCCTGAACCACGGCTGGCCGGGCTCGTTCGTCGAGTACCAGCGACTCATCCCGCTGCTGACCGACGAGTTCCACGTGGTCATCCCGTCGCTGCCCGGCTTCGGGTTCTCCACCCCGCTGTCAGGGACCGGCTGGGAGCTGGCACGGACGACGGACGCCTACGCCGAGATCATGACGCGTCTCGGCCACAAGCGATTCGCGGCCCACGGCACCGACATCGGTTCGGGTACCGCCGCACGCCTCGCGGCGCTCTACCCGGAGCGCGTCATCGGCACGCACATCGGATGCGACCCGGCGCTGCTCGGGTTGGTCGGCGACAAGTTCCCCTACCCCGACGGCCTGTCCGACGACGAGACCGCCCAGATCGAGGCGGTGCGCACCGAGTACGCGGCCGAGCGCGGGTATCTGGAGATGCAGAACCACCGTCCCGACACGATCGGCGCGGCGCTCACCGACTCGCCGGTCGGTCAGCTCGCGTGGATCGCCGAGAAGTTCAAGACCAGGACCGGCGGCGCCTACCGGACGCCGGACGAGACGGTCGACCGCGACCAGCTCCTCACCAACATCAGCCTGTACTGGTTCACCCGCAGCGGCGCGTCGAGCGCGCAGTTCTACTACGAGGCCGAGCACTCCGGAGTCGACTTGCTCATGGCCTCCGGCGTCCCGTCCGGGTGGGTCGTGTTCGACACCCACCCGCTCATCCGCCGCGCGATGGACCCGTGGAAGGCGATCGGCCACTGGAGCGAGTTCACCGAGGGCGGTCACTTCCCCGCGATGGAGGAGGCGGAGCTGCTCGCGGACGACATCCGCACCTTCTTCCGCGGCATCTCCTGACTCCGCGCGGCATGGAGCCTAGCCCGCGGCGACCTGGGTAAGGACGGCTGGTTCTTCCGCTGCTACGCCTGCCGCCGCTCGCTGACGCGCGCCGCCGGTTGCGGCGGGGCCTCTTCCAATGACCAGGTACCGTGCCCTCCGGTGACCTGGAGGAGTGTGTGGGAGCGGAGTTCGATCACCTGGTCACCGTCGGGGCGGGCGAGGGTCCTGGAAGGGGTGAGGGCGCCGTCGAGCTCCAGGAGGCCGAATGCGTCTCCGCTGCGGAACAGCACGGGGCCCGGCGGACCCAGGTAGCGCACCACTGCGGCCCGGTAACCCGCTACGGAGCGCTCGAACGGTCGGACGCGGCCGTTGGACGGCACGGGAACGGCGTCCACATCGGCCTCGTCCAGGGGTGTCACGCCGATCCGCCACTCCGCCCCGGCGGTTTTCACCTGGAGCACCGCCTGGGCTGGGACGGCGAACGTGCTGCGGCTCGGCGGGGCCCCTGGTCCCGTCGGATCGAGCACGCCGGCGGACACGAGCGGATCGCGGCCGTGGAGCGCGGTCAGGTTCGGTCCGTGCAGGCGGACCTCGTGGTGGTCCCCGCCCGGGCACGTCAGGACGGCGATTCCGGCCGGCCCCTCGTAGGCGAGCACTTCGGGTCCGTGACCCGAGGTCGCGCCAGTGAAGCCGCGTGCGCGTTCCGGACCGCTGATCGTGACGACCCACGGGCCTCCGGATTCGACCTGCAAGTACCTCTTGGTAAGCGCCTGGTCGGATATGCGGCGATCGTCCAGGACGACGGTGGCGGGTGGGGCGCCGGGATCGCACACGATGACCGTGATCCCGCGGCCGAACTCCGTACGCCGAAGCCAGGCCCGCAGCGTCCCTGGGCCCTCGTTCACGAACTCGGCCAGAACCGGCTCGGGCATGCGTCCCCTGATCTTGACGCGCTTACCGCCCACATCGCGGTACGTCCGGGCCATGCCGTAGTGGGCGTGATGGACCGGCGCGGGCTCCGGTGCCGAGGCGGTACCGTCCTTCGCCAGCCAGCGGTCGAGTTCGGTGGCCACCCTGCGCGGCTCCTTCACCCGCAGGCGCACCCTGCGGACCCGACGTCCGCGTTGGGGGATACCCGGCTGCGGGTCCCCGCGGCCCATGGACAGCATCACCCAGAACCAGTTCCCCCAACGCAGCCGCCGCGCGGGAAGGGACAAGGCGTCCCGCATCAGCAGGACGAGGTTGAGATCCTCCTGGAACGGCGTCAGCCTGGCCACGTCGGTCTCCTTCCGAGACCGGCCAGGCGCGTCCCCGTAGCCGACGACCGCCGCGATGTCGGTGCGCGGGATCCGCAGCGCCTTCCACAGCAGCAGCGCATCCCAGATGACGATCTCGTCGTCGGTCACCCACATCCGCGGCCGTACCAGCAGGAGCCTGAGCGTCTGGATCGTGACGGCGGCCAAGGCGAGGGCGAGGAGCGGCAGCCACGAACCGGCGATCAGTTCGCCCACCGTGGTCTCGTCCTGGACGGCGTACCAGATCACGCCGATGAGCGGCACCACCGCCAGCAGCGAAACCAGGCAGGCCGCCCCCGCGGCGGTCAGCGCCTTGGACCTGGCCACCTTCACCCTGATCGTGGAGGAACGGGGCCGCGCCGGCCATCCCCAGCGGTCCCGGTCGGCGAGGTCGCGCAGCGCGAACCGCCCGCGTTCTCCCGCCTCCCGCTCGCGCGCCGCGCGCGAAGGCCGCGTCCGGGACACGCCCAGCAGTGCACTGGCGACGCCCGCCACCCCGAAGGTTCCGAGGAAAGCGGCGATGCCCCCCAGGCTGACCGGCAGCCCCCACTCCGGTGATCCGCCCTGTTTTTGGACGAAGTTCCGGGAACCGACGTCGAGGGCGGGAACCGTGTCCCCGGCGTAGATGGAACGGTAGTCGGCGCCCCTCAGTTCGACCCTTTCGTGCGTCGTTTGAAAGGTGCTGCCGTCCGAGAACGTGCCGTGCCAGGAACAATCTCTTTTCGGGCACACCACCCCCTGCGCGGTGAACGTTCCCGGCCTGCCCTTCCCCTCAGCGGCACGCCAGGTGCCTCCGATCTCGTCCGCCACGGGCCCGAAAACGAACGTCCAGGCCGTCAGAAACGCGATGCCCAGCAGCAACCGGACGACGGCAAGACGCGCCTCGCTGACGCGTTCGTAGC
>NZ_SMKK01000124.1 GCF_004348425.1 Actinomadura sp. 7K507 | reverse complement strand
CCCTGGCGGGCCAGCTCGACCGCGCGGCGGCGGAACTCGGGCGGGT
The DNA here is from genome assembly GCF_004348425.1 of Actinomadura sp. 7K507. GTDB lineage: Bacteria > Actinomycetota > Actinomycetes > Streptosporangiales > Streptosporangiaceae > Spirillospora. The sequence continues at coordinate 26,460 of NZ_SMKK01000124.1, read as the reverse complement.
GTGGTGAGGGCATGGCGGACATCCTTCCTGATGATCGCCGGTGACCTCAGATCAGATGTCCGTGCTCCGGGGGGAAGCTCAACCAGTTCCCTTCGGGACGTCGAACATGGCAGGGGCCGGGATACTCGAACGTCACCGCCACCGCCCGGAAGGCTCGACTGTCCGGATCACTCAGGCTGGGGAGACCTTACTGGCGGTCGGGGCGGATGATGTACCAGGCTCCGGCCGGGGTGGTCCACACCAGGAGGCCGGGCCAGAGGTGGTGGAGTTTCCAGCCCGGGGTCTGTTTGAGCCGGTGGTGCCTGCGGCAGAGCGGCGCAAGATTGCAGCGGCAGGTGACCCCGGGCCGCCAGGGGATCGTATGGTCCAGATCGCAGCGGTGTGAGGGCTGGTTGCAGCTCGGGAAGACGCAGGTGGCGTGCCGTGCCTCGATCTCCCGCCGCAGACTTGCCGGGGGCCGGTAGCCGGGCCGACCGTGCTGGTCGTCGTCGCCTTGGCAGAGCTCGTCACGCCGCTGAGCGAACCGCTGGGTGAGGCGGTGTACGGCCTGGTCGACTGCGGCGGGCAGTTCGGCGGCGGGCGTGCGACCGCGCAGGTGGGCGAGCCGTTGACCGAGCAGTGCAGCCAAAGCGGTCACGGTGGTGTCGCTGGTGTCGGTGGTGTCGGTGGTGTCGCCGTTGTCGTCGTCGGGGACCTGCGCGGGCGTGGGAGCGCTGGGCTCGGCGTCCTCGGCCTGGGCGAGCAGGACTTGGACGGCGGTGGGGAGTTCGGCACCGTTGAGCAGTTGGGTGGCCAGGTCGGCGCGGATGAGGTTGAGGGGCCGGGTGTCGCCGTCGGCCTTGATCCCGTGCGCGGCGGCGGTGATCTTGTTGAAGACGGCGTGGGCGTCTTCGGGGGCCAGGTCGCACAGAGCCAGATCGGCGGTCCCGGCTGCGGTCTCCCACAGCTCCAGCCGCCGTTGCCGTACCGCTTCGCGCTTGCGCTCCTCCACCGCCTCCGGGGCCAGCCGCTGGACGACCCGCTTGATCCGGCGTCGCAGTTGCCCGGCGGTCTGAATGGACGCCTTCTCCAACACCGCCGACTCGACCCGTTGGGCCACCTGGTCGGGCAGAGAGTCGGTGATGTCGCAGATGACGCGGGCCTTGGCCATGTCGACTCGTCCGGCCTCCAACGCCGCCCCCGTCTCCGCAAGCGGCCCGGTCAGCTGTTCGGCGAGGTGAACCAGGGTGGCGGCGGTATTGCCGGTGACGGTCAGCGCGGCGGCGACCTCTTCGGTGACCGACTCGTGCGCGGACAGGATCCGGTAGTCAGGATCGCCGTCGGCCTCGGCGCTGGTCCGCCGCTGGGTGAGTTCGGCGATCGCGGCCAGTTCCCGCGCTTGGGCCCAGGAGGTCTGCCGCCGGGCGGCGGCCGCGACCTGCAACAGTTCGTCGTCGGTCAGATCGGCCAGGCGTTCTTTCCCGCCGGACAGGCAGATGGCCAGTTGCGGGCCGGGCGGGAACCACTCCCGATTTTCCCATTCACGCGCACCGACGACGATTTCAGGCCCCTCAACGACTTCAAGCGGCATGGACACAAGATTCACCCCCAACCAAAGTGCACTACCCCAATTCTAGTGGAAGATCACAACAACACCCCCGGACAATCCAGACACGCCATATTTATGTCACCGCATTTCTTCACCCAGGACCCTCGCCATCGCCGCCAGTTCTCGCCGCGCGAAGCGCGGCGCCCCACACCGCACCGACCAGCAGCGATATCCGAACCGCTGAAATGGCTCAGGACCACCCGGAGACGGCCGGCGCATATTCCCAAGTCCTCCGGCGGGTGAGACGATCGGTCTGGAGGTCTGGAGGTCTGGAGGTCTGGAGCGTGACGCATGGCCGAAGCGAACCCCGATTACACTCCGACCGTCTCGGCGGAGCAGGTTGAACGTATCCGCCGCTGGCACGAGGACGCCTACGCGCGCCGCGCCGGCGAGTCCCCCGCTGTCCACACCTTCGATTACCTGGGCCTGACACTGACGGTTCCGCCTGATGTCCAGCCGATCGCGCCCGTTTCGAGCCTCCTCGGTGAGGCCGTCCTAGCCGAGGTGCGCGAGGGTGACCGCGTCCTGGACATGGGCACCGGCAGTGGCGTCAACGCCATCCTCGCCGCATCGAAGGCCAGGCGGGTCGTCGCCGTCGACACCAACCCCGTCGCCTTGGAGGCCGCCCGCGGCAATGCCGAGGCCAACGGCGTCGCAGAGCGCGTCGAAGTGCGCCACAGCGACGTCTTCAGCAACGTCAGCGGCGAGTTCGACCTGATCATTTTCGATCCGCCGTTCCGCTGGTTCGCGCCGCGCGACCTGCGCGAGACCGCCACCGCCGACCAGGACTACCGCGCCATGACCACCTTCTTCCACCAGGCCCGGCGGTATCTGCGCCTCACCGGCAGGATGCTCATCTTCTTCGGCACCTCGGGCGACCTCGGTCACCTGCGCAGGCTGGCCGACGAACAACGCTTCAAGACGGCGGTCGTGGCCCACGACGACCTGGTCAAAGAGGGCTGGCGCGTCGACTACTACACCTTCCGCATGACGCCCTGACGCGCCGTCGCTCGCCCGTTGTCCCGGGTGCGACTCGTCAGGCTGTGAGCACTGCGGTCGGCTTCCTGGATTGGCGGAGGGCGAAGACTCCCCAGCCGAGGTATCTGCGGTTGTAGGCGAGGTAGGAACGGCGGGAGGTGTCGGCGAACTCGCGCATAGCGGGGGCGTCCGGGTCGGTCGAGTTGGCCTTGAGCCATTCGTGGATCGTCCACCATTGGGAGGCCACGTACCGGTCCCAGCTGTCGGGGTCGGCCAGGACCATCTCCACCAGTTCGAGCCCGGCGGCCTCGAAGCGGTCGAGAGTGCCGGTGAGCGAAGCGAAATCGTCCGGTGAGAAGCCGAATGCCGCGTAGGCCGCTTCGGGTGGCTCGTCGGTCCAGTACGGCTCGCCGATCAGCAGCAGGCCATCGTCTGCGGCGGCGGAACGCATGAGCTCGATCGTCCCGGTCAGGCCATCGCCGATCCAGGTCGCGCCGAGGCAGGCCACCACGTCGAAGCGTCCAGGTGCGCGGTAGCGGCCGGCGTCGCCCTGCTCGAAGCTCACCTTCTCCGCGACGGCCAACTCGGCGGCTCGCTCGTGCGCTGCGGCAAGGAACACTTCGCTCAGGTCGACGCCGTGGCCCGTGGAACCGAACTCCACCGCCCATCGGCACAGCATCTCGCCCTTGCCGCAGGCCAGATCCAGGATCTTGGTACCGAGCCCGACGCGGCTCACCTCGCCCAGCAGGAGAAGCTTCTCCTCGGTGAACGGGTTGAGGATGCGATGATCCGCTTCGGCGATCTCATGAAGGCGCAGCAAGGGTGGGGCTCCGGAAGTACGTGAACGACGTCATTGCCTGGTCAGGATGCCATTCAACGGTCTCCCGGCTCGACTCCGTTTCCGGCGGGGCCGCCGCTGGGACGGCCGTTACTCGGTGATCGCCGGGTAGTACTCGGGGTCTTCGTACTCCCACTCCTCCTCGTCGTCCTCCTCGTCCCACTCCTCTTCTTCGACTTCTTGCCGGTCGTCGGTGTCGAGGTCGACTCCCGCTTCGGTGAAGTGGGCGCGGACCTGTTCGGCCATGTCCTCTGACATGTAGTGGTGGTGGAGGTCCAGGCGATCCAGGTCGCGGAAGGCCGGTGTGTCCAGGAGGACGCGGGCGCCCTTGTCGGTGAGGGTGCCCAAGGACAGGTCGAGGGTGTTCAGGCGGCTGGTCACGGCGGCGTCCGCCAGGGCGGTGACCAGGGTGTCGGTGTTCTTCGCGTTGCGCAGGCCGAGATGCTTCAGGACGGGGAAGGCCGAGCCCGACAAAAGAGGCGCGAGGTCCTCTGGAGTGGTGCGCTTGCCCAGGTAGAGTTCCAGGCTTTCGAGGGCGGGGAGTTCGGTGCCCAGGACGCCGTGGACCACCGCCTGATCCAGTTGGTGGGTCTGGAACGTCAGGCGGCTCAATGCCTGGTGATGGGACACCTCCCACGCGAGCCTGTAGTCGCGTCCCGCGATGTTCATTCTGTTGGCGCCGCGGACGCCGAATTCGGTCAGCCCGGGGAATGCCGTGACGAGCGGTGAGACGTCGGTCTGCGCGATCCAGGAGATCTCGGTCTCCTCCCTGGTGACCTCCCCGAAGAACAGCGCGGTCAGCGCGGGAAACGCCGCCGCCCGGGCGGCCAGCAGGTCTCGCACGCCGTCGACGTCGTCGTTGGCGGGCCCGGGGTCCCAGCAGTTGCCGATGATCAACGCGGTGACGGCCGTGGTGTCGACCTCGGCGACGAAGCGCTCAAGGTAGTCCCGGAAATGTTCCTCGTCCCCGAAGGGCTGCAGCCGCAGCCGCCATGCGAACGCGCCCGGATCGGCCTTCGCCGCGGCGAGCCGCTCGTCCTCGGACGCCGAGGGCGTTGCGGGGCTGCTTTCCTTCGACGGGAAGTCAATGGTCGCAAGACCCGCGAATTCCGCCATGTAGTCGTAGTGCGGCATGGTCAGGTCACCTATGCGTCGTGGGGGGCAAGATGGAGTTATCGACGCTGGCCGGACGGTTCTGGTTCCGACGTATGCCGATGATCCGGTTGCACGGATGCCGCGAGGCGCACGGGCGGCTGGGCGATCATGACGCCGCCGCGCCGGACTCGGGCTGGAACGTCACCTGGGGCCGGCGGCGTGCGGGGTGCCCGGGAAGCGCTGGACGGGGTTGCTGCGGCCCGCGAGCAGCAGGAAGAGGACGGCGCCGGCGACGGCGTAGACGGCCAGGACGATCAGGGGGCGGGCCAGGTCGTGGCCGTCGAAGTAGACGGCGTCGCGCACGGCCTCGGTCCCGGCCCAGTTGGGCAGCCAGGGGCCGATCGCCCGCCAGAACGGCGGGAGGAACTCGAGCGGCCACGGGCCGCCCGCGGAGGGGTTGCCCAGTACCACGAACACCAGGATCGCCAGGGCCGTCCCGATGATCCCGAGCAGGCTCTCGGCCGCGGCGGTCGTCACCGCCACGGCGAACACGCACAGGGCGCCGATCCCGGTGAGCAGCCACGGGCTGCCGGACAGGTAGCCGTAGCCGTTCTCCACGATCAGCGTCCCGGCGGCGCCGGTGACCGCGGCGTAGACCGCGAACGCGGCCAGGCGCACGACGGCGTCGCGGAACGTCGCGGCCGCCATGCCGCGGTACAGCCCGACGATCGCGGCGACCAGGTAGGCACTGACGATCCACCCGATCACGAGATAGAACGGCACGAGACCTTCCCGGTCGCCGGGGTCGGCCGGGACCACGTCCTGCACGGACAGGGTCCGGCCGCCGGCGGCGGCCACCGGGCCGAAGGTGTCGCGCAGCAGGCCGCTCGCGGTCGGCCCGAAGGCAGAGGTGATCAGCAGCCGTGCCTCGCCGGACACGTAGGCGCCGTAGACGTCCCGGTCCTGGATCGCGCGCTGCGCGGCCGCGGGGGTCGGGTAGGTACGCAGGTCGAAGGTTTCGCCTTGCCCGCTCAGCGTCGCGTCGATCCGCGCGGTGGCCTCCGGCGCGCCGACCACCGCCACCGGCACGCGGTGGGGACGGGGCGCGTGAAGGCCGCCCAGGTAGGAGGCGATGAAGGCGGCGCTCAGGAAGAAGACGGCCACCATCATCAATCCGGTGACCGGATAGGAGACGCCGTGCGCGGGCTCAGGCTTGCTTGGCACTACTTTCGGCTACCCAATGGGCGCGGATTGTAACTACGGCACGGGCGCGCGACCTGCGATCCGGTTGACAGCGGGGCGCGAGGATGTATTAATAAATGTCTGTTCATTTATTAAGTGGAGGACGCGCGATGGCGGGACGGCCCCGGGGTGTGGACGACTCGGTGATCCTGCGGGCGGCGGTCGAGGTGATCGGGCGGCTCGGGCCGGCGAAGCTCACGCTCGCCGCGGTCGCCGACGAGGTCGGGCTGGTGCCGGGCACGCTCGTCCAGCGGTTCGGGTCCAAGCGGGGGCTGCTCCTGGCGCTGGCCGCGCGGTCCGTCCAGGACGCGGACACCCTGCACGAGGAGGCGAGGGACGGACACGGGTCGCCGCTCGCGGCGCTGCGGGAGTTCGCGGCGCGGTCGGTGTCCGATGTGGCCACACCGGAGGCGTACGCCAACCACCTGGCGTTCCTGTGCATGGACCTCACCGATCCGGAGCTCCGCGAGCACGCCCTGGCCGTCCACCAGGCGAACGGCCGCGTGATCGGGACGCTGCTCGGCGAGGCGGTGTCGGCGGGCGAACTGGAAGCCAGTACGGACGTCGCGGCGCTGGCCGGATCGGTTCAGGCGGTCATCGCCGGAGCCGGGCTGAACTGGGCTCTCGACCGGCAGGGCACGCTGCGGGAGCGCCTCGCACGGGAGATCGGTACCGTCCTGTCACCGCACGTCAGGAAGGGAGAATGATGATGGAGGAACGTCCACTGACCGGCCGGGTGGCCCTCGTCGCGGGCGGCACGCGAGGGGGCGGGCGAGGGATCGCCGTCCAGCTCGGCGCCGCCGGGGCGACGGTGTACGTCACGGGCCGCAGCAGCGGCTCGGGACGCTCCGACCTCGGGCGGCCGGAGACCATCGAGGACACCGCCGCGCAGGTCACCGCGGCGGGTGGAACCGGGATTCCGGTGCGGGTCGATCACAGCCGTCCGGACGAGGTCGAGGCGCTCGCCGAGCGGATCGCGGCGGAGCAGGACGGGCGGCTCGACGTCCTCGTCAACTCCGTGTGGGGCGGCGACCCGCTCACCGACTGGGAGCATCCGCTGTGGGAGCAGGACCTCGACACCGGCCTGCGGCTCCTGCGGCAGGCGGTGGAGACCCACGTGATCACCAGCCGGTTCGCGCTCCCGCTGATGGTCGCGCGGGGACGCGGCCTCGTGGTGGAGGTGACCGACGGCAACACCGCCCGCTACCGCGGCTCGTTCTTCTACGATCTCGCGAAGTCCGCGGTGATCCGCCTGGCCGTGGCGCAGGCCGCCGAGCTGAAGCCGCGCGGGGTCGCGGCGGTGGCCGTCACCCCCGGTTTCCTGCGCTCGGAGGCCGTCCTGGATCACTTCGGGGTCACCGAGGCGAACTGGCGGGACGCCATCGCCAAGGACCCGCACTTCGCCCATTCCGAGACCCCGGCCTACCTGGGACGGGCCGTCGCCGCGCTGGCCGCCGACCCCCAGGTCATGACCAAGACCGGACGGGCGCTGGCGACCTGGGGCCTGTACGAGGAGTACGGGTTCACCGACGTGGACGGCACGCAGCCCGACTTCGCCGCCCACTGGGCCGACGCCCTCGTGGACGAGTACGGCCCGCTCGGAGATCCGCTTTAGGGCGGCGCTTCGACGACCAGACGGCCGCCTTCGGCCTTCACACTCGTCCCGAAGGCGGCACACGCCCTGGTGAAACGCTCGGCGATCCACGCATGGCCCGCGTCGTCCGCCAGGTGGGTGTGGCTGTAGGCGAGCCGCAGCGGCACCGCCTCGACGCGGGACGGCCCCGCGCCGTCCAGCGTGACCAGGAACAGGAGCCCGAGGTCGTTGCGGAGCCTCCCGTCCACGGCGTAGTCGTCGATGAAGTCGCCCATGTCGAAGATCACCGGCAGGGCCACGCCGTGGAAGACGTGCGCCGAACTCCCCGCGACGAGCGTCGCCCCTGCGTCCACCAGTTCTCCTGCCGCCCGCCGGACGTAGGGCAGCGGCTCCCGCGTCATGTTCGGCCCCCAGTGCGCCAGGACGAGCACCACGTCATCGCTCTCCCGCAGCCGCCGGATCTGCTCCACGAGATACCCGGGGACGCCCTTCTCCAACTCGGCATGGGCGACACCCGGACGGCCGTGCCCGGCGGCGAAGTCGACCGGGTGATCGGTGACGCCCACCACCGCGATCCGCAGGCCTCCGGCCTCCAGGACGACGCACTCCCGCGCCTCCTCGGGGCTCGCGCCGGCACCGACGACCTGGATGCCCGCCCCTCCCAGATGCCGGAGCGTGTCCGCAAGGGCTTCCGGACCGTAGTCGAGCGCGTGGTTGTTGGCGAGCGTCACGCAGTCCACGCCGAGACCGGCGAGCGCCTCCGCCGCGGCCGGCGGCGCCCGGAAGTGGAAGGGCTTGCCGGGCGCGTCCCATTTCCGGCCGCGACCGGACACGCAGCATTCCAGGTTCACCAGCCCGAGGTCCGCGCCGCTGAAGATCTCCCGCACGTCGTCGGAGAACAGGCCGTTCGGACCGGACGCGGCGATCTCGTCCGCCACGCCGCGGCCCAGCATGGTGTCACCGGCGAGCGCCACCGTAACGGCCATCCGGTCCCCCCCCCATCAGCAGCGTATAGACCCACACCTACCCGACATCGGCAGGTTTCCCCGGTCACGGGGTGCGGGTGAACCAGGTGACCTGGGCGCCGTTGCTGAACTCCTTCCGGTCGGTCGGCGTGAAGAGCGTCGGGCGGAACCCGCCGGCGAACGCGGAGACGCCCGCGCCGGCCACGACCGGGTAGCTCTTGATGATCAGTTCGTCGATCTCGGGCAGGAGGGCGCCGGCGAGTTCGCCGCCGCCGCAGAGCCAGATGTCCTTGCCGCCCTCTTCGGCCTTGAGTTCGCGGACGATGCCGTGCGGCTCCCTGACCAGCTCAACTCCGGGGTCGGCGATCTCGTCCAGCGTGGTCGACACGACGTACTGCCGCAGGTGCGCGTAGGGGCTGGTCACATCGATGTCGAGCGCGGGCCTGTACGTGCCGAGTCCCATCACGAGCGTGTCGAACCGCTTGTTAGGCGCGTCCTCCAGGCCGACCTGCGACCGGATGTGCGTGGGCACGGTCTCGGGATAGCGTTCGGTGATCCAGGACACCATGTCGTCTGCGACCGGGTAGAACTCGAACTCGCCGCCGGGACCGGCGATGTAGCCGTCGATGCTGACGCCGACGTAGTAGACGAGCTTTCGCATATCGGAACTCCGTTCGTAGTACTCTGTCTGCAGTGGTTTGAATGTAGTACTACGGCTGGAGTGGTGTCAATCATGCGGCGGAACGTGGAGCGGAGGGCGGCGCTGGTCGACGCCGCGATCGAGGTCCTGGCCGCGGAGGGGGCGCGCGGGCTGACGTTCCGGGCCGTGGACGCCGGGGCGGGCGTGCCGGTCGGCACCGCGTCCAACTACTTCGCCAACCGGGACGACCTGTTCATGCAGGTGGGCGGACGGATCTACGAACGCCTCCAGCCGGACGCGGACACCCTCGCGGGGGTCATCGAGGGGCCGCGCGACCTGGCCAAGGTCACCGAGCTGATGCACGGCATCGTCGGCCGGATCGCCGACTTCCGCACCGGCTACCTGGCGCTCCTGGAGCTGCGCCTCGAGGCGACGAGACGGCCCGAGCTGCGCGCCGTCCTGACCGAGCGGGTGCGCGAGGACGTGGAGGCCAACATCACCTACCACCTGGACTCCGGCCTCCCCGGCGACGCAACCTCGGGCCGCCTTCTCTACCTCGCGCTCAACTGGCTGATCGTCGAGCACCTCACCCTTCCGGGAGTGTTCTCCGACGACGACGTTCATGAACTCGTGGCGGTCGCGGTGGAACGCGCCGTCCACCACGAGGAACGCTAGGACAGCACGAGGAACGCTAGGACGGCACAAGGAACGCTAGGACAGCGGGCGCCCCGGGCCCTTCTTGATCTGCTCGACGAACAGGCCGGCCAGCGCCTGCTGCCCGGCGGCGGTCGGGTGGTAGCTGCGCGGCTCGGCCTCCAGCGCCGACAGGTTCAGCGCCAGGCCGTTCATGTACGGCTCCTCGCTGCCCACCTCATGGCCGGCGAACGCGCTGTAGGCGTCGACGAACTCGACGCTGCCCCGGCCGTTCCGGGCGGCGATCCGCGCGTCGGCCTCGACGGCGGACTGCTGGATCAGCTTGCCCAGGTCGTGGGCCCGCCCGTTCAGCCAGCGCTGGTCGGACACCGTGATGTTGTCCCCGTCCACGCCGCTGACCTCGGAGAACGCCTTCGGGTAGCCCATCACGATCACCCGCGCGCGGGGAGCCTTCGCCGTGATCTTGTCGAGCAGATCGGGAAGGCTCGTGCGGAGCTCGGCCATCCGGGCGGCGATGTCCTCGCCCTGGCGGGTGCAGTCCTTGCTCCACGGCAGCTTGACGACGCATCCGGCGAGCACCTTGGAGAACCCGACGTCGTTGCCGCCGATGCTCAGCGTGACCAGGCTCGTCTCGGGACCGATGCGGTTGATCTGCGGCGGTTCCCCGCCCTTGCCGGTCAGCACGTCCGCCGTCGTCGCGCCGGAGCACGCCCAGAAGCCGCTGTCCTTCGCGAACTGGAACGCCTTCGAGACCTCGTGGTAGTACGCCTTGGAGGTCCGGTGGCACCGGTCGAGCGGATTGTGGTCGGACACGGTCGCCTCCGAGCCGACCCCCGACGAGTACGAATCCCCCAGCGCCACATAAGAGCCCCACGTGGCGGCTTCAATCGGCGACAGTGCCCTCTCGGTGGCCACCGGATCCGCGCGCGCACCGGGCTCGGATCCGGGCTCGTGGCACCCACTGCCGAAGATCTTGCACCGCGCCGCCGGCAGCGCCACCAGCGGGACCACGGCCAGCGCCAGCAGCGTCAGCAGAAGGGCGACGGCGACGCCGCGTTCGCCGAAACGGTTCCGTACCCATGCCACCGGGCCGACCATCATCCTCCTCCGCGTCCATGAGGGCAGACGTCCACGGGCCGTCCCGGGTTCCCGCCTTTACAATGTAGATCAAAACCGGTCACGGGCGCCCGATCCGCGCCCACATGACCAGCCGGGGTCCCAGCTTGTGAAGACCGGCCTCGATCTCGGCCTCCCAGTAGGACCTGATCCCAGGTCCCCACCGCTCCTCGGGCAGCTCGGCGAATCCGTGCTTGGCGTACCAGGGCTCGTTCCAGGGGACGTTCCGGAACGTCAGCAGGCTGACCCCGGCGGAGCCGGTCTCCGCGGCACGCGCCATGACCACCTCCAGCAACCGGACGCCGATCCCCCGGCCCGCCAGATCGCCGCGCACCGCGATCTGCTCCAGGTGCGTCGCCCCGTCGACCTCCTGGACCGCCGCGAAGCCCACCGGCGGATCACCGGCGACGACGATCTCCGACTCCAGTTCCGCCATCTGCTCGACAACGGTCGGCCCCGGAGGGAACACGATCCCGACCTGTTCGAACATCCCGTCGGCCGAATTCTCGATCGCCGGCAGGCCCGGCAGATCCCCCGGCCGCGCCGGACGTACCTCGTAGTCCATCCCGCGATGGTAAAACGCCTCCCGGACCACGGCGTCCCATTGACCGCCCGTACGCGGGACGCGGGGTTCTCCCTCGCGGTGGGGAGGCGGATCGCCCGCGGGAGGGACGCCCACCGGACGGGGTGAGCCCTTCACTTGCACTCAGGAAACCAAGGGAAGCCGAGAGTGAGGGGCCTGGCATGGCGATGAATGCGGCGGCGGTCGTCCGGCGAATGCACGGGCCGACCGTCGAGGGGGTCCCCCGGTGGGCGGTGATCGCGGCGTACGGTGCGAGTCTGGTGGTGCTGCCGTCCTGCGTCTGGCGGATCGCGCTCGGCTTCGGCGCGCCGATCGGTCCCGTGACGGGTGACATCGAGGAAGCGCGCGGGGACCTGCCGGGCTGGATGCCGATGTGGTCGTACACGATCCTGTTGAGCGTCCTCAGCGAAGCGCTGGCGTTCCTGGCGATCGGCCTGGTCAGCCGGTGGGGCGAGGTCTTCCCGCGCTGGATCCCGTTCCTGGGCGGACGCAGGGTGCCGACCCTGGCGGCCGTGGTTCCCGCGGCCACGGGCGCGCTCGTCCTCACGGTCGGGACGCTCTCGTTCGTGCCCGGGTACGACAAGTTCACCGGACCGGACGGGACCACCGTGTACCTCGAAGGGTGGAAGCTCGCGGTCTTCGTCGCGTCGTACGGGCCGCTCCTGGCGTGGGGCCCGCTCCTCGGCGCCGCGACCGTCGCCTACTACCTCCGCCGGAAGCGGGGTCCGGGCACTCAGGGCGGTGCGGAAAACGAGGTGCGGGCGGACGGCGGGCAGGGTCATGATCGGATATGGGCTGGACACTGAGCGACGATCTGGACGAGTTCCTGGCGATGACCGGCGGGTTTCTGAGGGACGACCCCGTACGGAACACGGTGGCGCTCACCGTCACCGAGAACATGCGCGAGCAGGGACCCGGCGTCTACGAGGACGTCCTGTTCGGATGGTGGGCGCCGGGCGGGGGCGTCGAAGGGACGGTCATTCGGACCGCCGCGTATCCGCCGCTGCTCAGCGCGATGCCGGGACGGGCGGCGCGGGAGCTGGCGGACGCCCTGGCGGAACGGGGCACGGCGGCGGGCGGGGCGAGCGGTTCGCTCGCCGCCACGGAGGTGTTCGCGGACGCGTGGACCCGGCGGACGGGCACGGCCAGCCGCGTGACGATGCGGCAGCGGCTCTACCGGCTGGGCGACCTGCACGTGCCCGACCCGCCGCCCGAGGGCGCGGGGCGCGTCGCCGGCCCAGGCGACCGGGCGCTGATGCTGGAGTGGTCGGCGGGGTTCTCACGGGACGCCGGCGATCACGGTGCGGTGAACACGGTGGTGCTGGACGGCAGGCTCGACGCGGGCCGCATCGCGCTGTGGGAGGCCGGCGGGCGGCCGGTGTCGATGGCGGGATGGTCCCCGGTCGTCGCCGGGATGTCCCGGATCTCGGCCGTGTACACACCGGCCGGTGACCGCCGCCGCGGGTACGGGGCGGCGGTCACCGCGGAGGCCAGCAAGGCCGCGATGGACGCGGGCGCCACCGAGGTCGTGCTGTTCACCGACCTCGCGAACCCGACGAGCAACGCCGTGTACCAGCGCCTCGGCTACCGGCCGGTGGAGGACCGCGTCATGCTCGCCTTCGACTGACACGCGGCCCGCCGTCGGCGGGGCACCGCCCGCGGGCCACCGCGGGGCACGGGCCACCGCGGGGCACGGGCTACCTGACCCCCGCCTCCTTCATGTCGCGGAGTTCGCGTTTGAGTTCCTTGGTCTCGTCGCGGAGGCGGGCGGCGAGCTCGAACTGGAGGTCGGCGGCGGCCTGGTGCATCTGGGCGGTCATCTGCTCGATCAGGGCCTCCAGCTCCTCGCGGGGGCGTTCGCCGACCAGGTCGGCGGCGTGCCGGCCGACCTCCCTGGTGCGGGACGCGAGGCCCGGGACGGGCGCCTTGCCGCGGCTCTGCTGGCGGCCGGCGCCGCCGATGAGGGTCTCGGTGTCGGCCTCCTCCCGGACGAGGGAGTCGAGGATGTCGGCGATGCGCTTGCGCAGCGCCTGCGGCTCGATGCCGTGCTCGTCGTTGTAGGCCTGCTGCTTGGCGCGGCGGCGGTTGGTCTCGTCGATCGCGCGTTCCATCGACGGCGTCACCGTGTCGGCGTACATGTGGACCTGGCCGGACACGTTGCGGGCCGCGCGGCCGATCGTCTGGATGAGGGACGTCTCGGAGCGCAGGAAGCCCTCCTTGTCGGCGTCGAGGATCGCGACCAGGGACACCTCGGGCAGGTCGAGGCCCTCGCGGAGCAGGTTGATGCCGACCAGGACGTCGAACTCGCCGGCGCGCAGCTCGCGGAGCAGCTCGATGCGGCGCAGGGTGTCGACCTCGCTGTGCAGGTAGCGGACCTGGATGCCGAGTTCGAGGAGGTAGTCGGTGAGGTCCTCGGACATCTTCTTGGTGAGGGTGGTGACCAGGACGCGCTCGTCGCGTTCGGTGCGCTCGCGGATCTCGTGGATGAGGTCGTCGATCTGGCCCTTGGTGGGCTTGACGACGATCTCCGGGTCGATGAGTCCGGTGGGGCGGATGACCTGCTCGACGACGTCGCCCTTGACCCGGTTCATCTCGTACGGTCCGGGCGTCGCGGACAGGTAGACGGTCTGGCCGATGCGGTCGAGGAACTCCTCCCACTTCAGGGGGCGGTTGTCCATCGCGGACGGCAGCCGGAACCCGTGCTCGACCAGCATCCGCTTGCGGGACGCGTCGCCCTCGAACATCGCGCCGATCTGCGGGACGGTCTGGTGGGACTCGTCGACGACGAGGAGGAAGTCCTCCGGGAAGTAGTCGAGGAGGGTGTTGGGGGCGCTGCCGGGACTGCGGCCGTCGATGTGCCGGGAGTAGTTCTCGATGCCGGAGCAGGTGCCGACCTGCCGCATCATCTCGATGTCGTAGGCGGTGCGCATGCGCAGGCGCTGCGCCTCCAGCATCTTGCCCTGGCGGTCCATCACGCCGAGGACGTCCTCCAGCTCGGCCTCGATGTCGCGGATGGCCCGCTCCATCCGCTCGGGACCGGCGACGTAGTGGGAGGCGGGGAAGACGTACAGCTCCTCGTCCTCGGTGATCAGCTCGCCGGTGAGGGGGTGCAGGGTGGCCAGCTTCTCGATCTCGTCGCCGAACATCTCGATGCGGACGGCGAGCTCCTCGTACTGCGGGATGATCTCGATGGTGTCGCCGCGGACCCGGAACGTGCCGCGGGTGAACGCGAGGTCGTTGCGGGAGTACTGCATGCCGACGAGCTGCCGGAGCAGGTCGTCGCGTTCGATCTCCTGCCCGACGCTGAGGCGCACCATGCGGTCGACGTACTCCTGCGGGGTGCCGAGGCCGTAGATGCAGGAGACGGACGCGACGACGACGGTGTCGCGGCGGGTGAGCAGCGAGTTGGTCGCCGAGTGCCGCAGCCGGTCGACCTCGTCGTTGATCGAGGAGTCCTTCTCGATGTAGGTGTCGGTCTGCGGGATGTACGCCTCGGGCTGGTAGTAGTCGTAGTAGGAGACGAAGTACTCGACGGCGTTGTGCGGCAGCATCTCGCGCAGCTCGTTGGCGAACTGGGCGGCGAGGGTCTTGTTCGGCTGCATGACCAGGAGGGGCCGCTGCACCTTCTCCACCAGCCACGCGATCGTGGCGGTCTTGCCGGTGCCGGTGGCGCCGAGCAGCACGTTGTCCTTGTCGCCGCCCTCGATGCGGGCGGCGAGCGCCGCGATCGCCGCCGGCTGGTCGCCCGACGGCGTCATCTCAGTGACGACCTCGAACGGCGCCACGCGGCGCCGCAGATCAGTGATCGGCCGCATCGTCGCCTCTTCCCATGGTCCGGACTGCACCCCTGCCCTGCCACTGTATGCAGTGCCTACGACAATCGGTATTTCCGCAGGCCGGAGGGCCTGAAGCCGATCAGGGCGCCGGCAGGGGGATCGTGGCCTGGACGGCGTAGCCGCCGCCGCGCGGGCCGGCCTCGAACGTGCCGCCGAGGGCCGTGACGCGCTCGCGGAGGCCGACCAGGCCGTTCCCGCCGCTCGGCAGCCGGTGGTCGGGACGGGCGGCGGGCGGGTCGTTGGCGACCTCCACCTCGATCGCCCCGGGGAGGAGGCCGAGGTCGACGCGGGTGTCGGCGGCTCCGGCGTGCTTGTGCACGTTGGTGAGCGCCTCCTGGACCAGGCGGTAGACCGTCCGCCCCACCGCGGCGGGCATGGGACGCTCGTCGCCGCGGATCGACAGGTCCACGCGCAGCCCGGCGGCGCCGGACTGCTCGACGAGCTCGCGGACGTGGAGGAGGTCCGTCGCCTCGTGGGGCAGGGCCTCCTCGCCCCGCCTGAGGACCCCGATGACCTGCCGCAGCTCCTCCAGCGCCTGGCGTCCCATGTCCCCGATGACGCCCGCCGTCTCGGCGGCCCGCACCGGGTCGCGGACGGCGGTCGCCTTGAGCGCCCCCGAGTGCACGACCATGACGCTGATCCTGTTGGCGACCACGTCGTGCATCTCACGGGCGATGCGGGTGCGTTCCTCTCCCCGCGCGCGCTCTGCGAGAAGGTGCTGTTCCCGTTCGAGCCGCGTGGCGCGTTCCTGGAGCGACGCGAGGAGTTGCTTGCGCGCGCCCATGTAGAGGCCGAGCAGGACCGGGACGGCGACGAACGCGACGCCGAAGATGGCCTGCGCGACGAAGGGGTCCGTCGCCGAGGTCGGCGCGGTGACGACGAGCGAGGCGACGTAGCCGAGGACCGCGATGATCACCACCGTCCGGCGGGACGCGGTGTAGGCGGCGAGCGAGTACAGGATGACGAGCGTGGAGAACGCGCCCGCGCCGGTGATCGTGCCGAAGACCAGCAGGAACAGCGCGAGACCCACGGGATGGATGCGCCGCACGACGACCGCCAGGCCGAGGACGACGCTGCACCCCGACGTGACGGGCGGCGGCAGCCAGAACTCCTGGTCGACGAACCACAGGAACGCGCCGTCGCCGGCGGCGACGGCCAGGGCGAGGAAGACGTCGAGCGCGCGTGAACGGCGTGTCGGCCACGCCGCCGACCACCAGCCCCGAACGCGCATGCGCCGAGCCTATAGCGGACGGCGGCGCACCAAGGTCGAACATGTGGCGAAGGTGAGGGCGGCCATCCCTCCGGGAAACGCGAATCACCCGCCCTGCGGGGCTTTTCCGCGCTCCGGGTGCTGTGGTTACGATGACGGCGCCGATCGTGCCGTCCGAAGGGGGCGACACCCCCCGCGCCTCCCGGGGCGCCTCGGCGCCGACGTCAGGACGGGGTAACCGCAGAACATGACCCGCTTCGCCAACTGGCTCGGGAAGAACGCCGACGCCGTGATCGCGCTCGTGCTCGCCATCACCGTCGCGGTGCTCGGCGTCGGGGTGAAGCTGCCGAACGAGGCGGAGATCACCAACAGCGCGATCCTCGCGGTCATCGGCCTGCTGGCGACGGCGGTGCTGCGGGACCGCGCGCGCCGCATCCCGGTCGAGGCGGAGGTCCGTGACACGCTGCGCGCGTCCTCGACCACGCTGGACGACCTGAGCGGCAGGCTGACCCACATCGAGGGGTTCGAGGGCGTCCTGTCCGAGACCAAGCGCGCCCTGGACGAGAGCACGGTCGTCCGCGTCATCAGCGGCGCGGAGGTGGCGCAGGTCCTCGAGGAGGCGCGCCGCGACACCGACCGGTGGTTCTTCAAGGGCGGGACGGGCACCTACATCCGCGCGCGGACGCTGCCCGAGTGCGTCGCGGCCGCCCGCAGGGAGCGCCGGACCCTGCTGGTCCGCCTGGAGATCCTCGACCCCGCCGACGTGGAGGTGTGCGAGGCGTACTCGCGGCACCGCCGCTCGGTGTCGGACGGCCCGGACGCGACGGGCGAGCCGTGGACGCTGGACCGCACCCGCAAGGAGGCGTACGCCACGATCCTCGCGTCGTGCTGGCACAAGCAGCGGTTCGCGATGCTCGACATCGACATCGGCCTGGCGCGGACGATGACGACGCTGCGCTACGACCTGGCGGCGACCCGGATCGTGGTGACCCGCGACGACCCGCGCGGCGAGGCGCTGGTCATCGACAGCGACAAGTTCTACTACAGCTGGGTCAGCGCGGAGCTGCAGACCAGCCTGGACCAGGCGCGCCGCGTCCCCGTCGAGCAGGCGAGGCTGGCGCCGCTGGACGACGAGCCGACCGTCGAGGAGGTCCGCAAGCTCTTCGAGGTGATCGGGGTCGACCTCGCGCAGGGCTACACCGACCGCGACGTCATCGAGATCATCCGGAAGGCGCTGCGGGCCAAGGACCCCTACGAATGAGGGCGGGCGATGGGGTGTCCGGAGTGAGGTACGAGGAGATCCGCGAGGAGATCCGGGCCGGTACGGCGGCGCGGACGTTACCGGTGTGGGCCGAGCGCGTCCTGGGCGACGTCGCGGCGGGCCGCTCGCCCGTTCCCGCCGTGCGCCACCCGCTGGGGTTCGTGTGCCTTCCCGTGGACCGCTCCGGGGACTTCGGCGTGTGCCTGCACATCTGGACGCCGGAGGTGCGCCCGGCCCCGTCCACCACGTCGCCGGTGCACTGCCACAGCTGGGATCTGGTGAGCTTCGTCCTGTACGGGACGGTGCGGAACGTCCGGATGGACATCGACGGGGAATCCGCCGGGGAATCCGCCGGGGAATCCGGCGGGGATCCCGCCGAGACGTCCGCGGACAGGGCGCAGCAGGTCTTCGAGGTGCTCAGCGAGGGCGGCGTGGACGAGCTGAGGGCGACCGGACGCACCGTCCGCTACGCTCCCGGCCGGTCCAGCACGCACCGGACCGGCGAGTCGTACACCCTGCCCGCCGGGGTGTTCCACACCACGCTCATCGAGGACGGCGGGGACGCGGCGACGGTCGCTCTCGGGCGGCAGGCGCCCGGCGGCGGCGACCTGTCGCTCGGCCCGCTGGACATCCCGACCCACCGGGTGCGCCGCTCGCGTTCCGACCACGCCGAGACCGTGCTCGCCCTGCGCCGTTCCGCCCGCCGGATCGCCGCGGCGCATCCCCCGCCCGCGCGGGCCGCCGCCGGGCCCGGCGAGCACCCGCCCGCTGATCCGCACGCGCGGCAGCGCCGCTCGGCGCACCGGTAGTCCCGCCGCCGGACCCGACTGGAGAGGCCCGATGAGATCCACGACCCCGTCACCGGCCCATCCGGTCGATCTCTCCGAGGCCCGCCGCGTGGCGGTGGACGCGGCGGCGGAGGCGGGGACGCTGCTCGCCGCCGGCGTGGACGGGCCCCTGAACGCCCGCCCGAAGGGCGCGAACGGGGACGTGGTGACGGAGCTGGACACGGCCGCCGAGGAGCTCATCGTCGGGCGGCTGCGGGCCGCGTACCCGGGGCACCGCATCATCGCCGAGGAGTCCGGCGTCCTCGAAGGCGAGCCGGGCGAGGAGATGGTCTGGCTCGTCGACCCGCTCGACGGGACCAACAACGTGGCCATCGGCATGCCCGTGTACGCGGTGGGTCTCGCGTTGTGCGCGCGCGCCGAGCCCGTCTTGGGCGTCGTCCATGACCCGGTGACGGGGCGGACCTGGTCGGCGGTGCGCGGGAGGGGAGCCCAGGGGCCGGACGGTGCGCCGCTGACGCTGGCCGACCGTCCGCGGCCGGGCCGGGAGAAGAACCCCGTCCTGGCGTGGACGCAGGGGCACCAGGTCGCGCCGGACGATCCCGTGGCGTTCGGCCTGCGTTCGTCCCTGGAGGGGCAGTGCGCGCGGATGCTGCAGCTGTGGGCACCGCTGGTGGCGTGGACGATGCTGGTGCGCGGCGACATCGACGGGATCGTCGGCTACCTGCCCGAGATCGTGGACCTGCCCGCCGGGGCGCTGCTGGCCGCGGAGGCGGGGGCCGAGCTGCGCCGCCTGGACGGGCGGCCGTACGCGATGGGCATCGACCTCCCGGCGTCCGAGCTGGGTTTCGTGGCGGCGCGCCCCGAACTGCTCGACCGCCTCCTGGAGACCACGGCGAAAATGACGGCCCGGGACGGCCCCGACTCTCTCGCCTAGCCCGCCTCAGCCGGTCAGCAGCAGCGCAGGGACGGTGGCCGCGCAGCCCAGCACGGCCAGGACGGTCCCCGTCAGCACGAACTTGCGCATGGGCACGCGGACGTCCCACCGGCGGCACCACTCGAACCACAGCAGCGTGGCGAGCGACCCCCACGGCGTGATGACGGACCCCACGTTCGTCCCGATGAGAAGCGACAGAAGCTGATCCCTGTTCGACGCCGGTACCGCCGACTCCCCCGCGACATACGCGGGAAGGTTGTTGAGGAGGTTCGACAGGCCCGCCCCGCCGAACGCGGCCCGGAACGCGCCCGCGACGCCGCCGTCCCCGCCCACCATGGCGCGCATCACGTCGTCCAGGCCGAACCGCTCCAGCGTGGGGACGACCAGGAAAAGGCCGGTGACGAACACCAGGAGCTGCCACGGGATCAGCGAGGGACGCAGCCTCGCCCGGTCCCGCACGGCGAACGCGGCCACGGCGACGGCGGCGGCGATGGCGGCGGCGATCCCGAGCTGGATCCCGGTGTGCACCCCGGCGAGGATCGCGCCGATGAACATCAGGCACGCGAGCCCGGTGGCGGAGAACAGGACCCTGTCCCGGACGGGCGCGGGCTCGGGCGGGTCGTAGGTGTCCGCGCCCCGCATCCGCCGCCGCCAGTAGAACACCCACAGCAGCACCATCGTGACGGCCAGCGCCGCGAGCTGCGGGACCCACATGCGCGCGGCGAACGCGCGCGTCCCCAGCGCGACGCGGTCGGCCGCCAGCAGGTTCGTCAGGTTCGACACCGGCAGCAGGAGGCTCGCGGTGTTGGCCAGCCACACCGTGGTCATGGCCAGCGGAAGGGCCGCGATCCGCGCGCGCGCCGCCAGCGCCAGCATGACGGGCGTCAGGAGAACGGCGGTCGTGTCGAGGTTGAGGAAGATCGTGATGAGCGAGGCGAACGCCACGCACAGCAGGAACAGCACGCCGTAGTTCCCGCGCCCCGCCCGCGCCATCCGCTGCGCGATCGCGTCGAAGACCCCGGCCTCCTTGGTCAGCTCCGCCAGGACGATGACGCTGAACAGGAACAGCAGCAGCGGCGCGATCCGCTCCACGCTGGAACGCGCCGTGGCGGCCGGCAGCAGGCCGGTCGCGACGAACACCAGGCCGAGGACCAGCACCCCGATGCGGATCCAGTCGAGGACGCCCAGCGAACCGGCCGCTCGGCGCAGGATCTCGGTCCGGGATGACACGCGCGACATGATCCCATAGGCGTTCCCGCGCGCTGTTTTCGTCGCCGCGCCGCGCGATACTGGCGGCATGACGACCCCCGGCGGCCACCCCAGGCAGGAGCATCCGACCGACTTCTTCATCAGCTACTCCCCCGCGGACGAGCGGTGGGCGTCCTGGATCGCCTGGCAGCTGGAGGCTGCGGGGCACCGGACGATGATGCAGGCCTGGGACTTCGTGCCCGGCACCAACTTCATCGACTTCATGGACCGGGGCCTGTCGGAGGCCAAGGCCGTGGTCGCCGTGCTGTCGCGCAACTACCTGCGCTCCCGGTACGGGCGGATGGAGTGGATGGCGGCGCTGCGCGCCGACCCGGACGACCCGGCCCGCAAGCTGGTCACGGTCCGCATCGAGGACTGCCCGATCGACGGGCTGCTGTCCACGATCACCTACGTGGACCTGGTGGGGGTCGACGACCCCGACGACGCGCGCGGGCTGCTGATGCGGCGCATCGGGGAGGCCCTCGCCGGGCACGCGCGCCCGCAGGACGGCCCCGGCTTCCCCGGAGGCCGCCCCGGAGGCGGCCCCGGCGACAGGGCGCCCCTCCCGGGCCGCCTGGAGGACACCGGCGGGGACCGGCCGGATCCGGCCGGGGAACGGCCCGCGCGGCGGGCGCCCGCGGCCGCGCCCGCGTTCCCCGCCGCGGGCGGCGGCGACGTGCCGCGCGCGGAACTGAGCGTCCTGCACGTCTCCGGCCCCCGGTTCGGCCGGACGCTCGCCGAGCCCGGCGAGCCCACGACCGCCACCGAACTGCAGGACCGCATCTGGAGCGACGTGACGCGGCTGGCCGACTCCGGCGTACCGCGCCCCGACCTCCTCGTCGTCACCGGCAACATCACCCACTCGGGCAGCCGCAGGGAGTTCGCCGAGGCGCTGTCGTTCCTGACCAGCCTGCGCGCGCTGCTCGGCCTGGAGGCCCAGCGCGTCGTGGTCGTCCCCGGCACCCACGACGTCACCCGCGCGGCGTGCCAGGCGTACTTCTCCAGCTGCGAGGCCGACGACATCGAGCCGCAGCCGCCGTACTGGCCGAAGTGGCGGCACTACGCCGGGCTGTTCAAGGAGTTCTACCAGGGCATCGACGCGCTGATCTTCGACAGCGCCCAGCCGTGGACGCTGTTCCCGGTCCCGGACCTGCGGGTCGCGGTCGCCGGACTCAACTCCACGCTGCCGCAGACCCATCGCGAGGAGGACCGCTACGGGCGGGTCGGCCGCGCGCAGGCCGCCTGGTTCAACGAGCGGCTGCGGCACTACGAGGACGACGGCTGGCTCCGCCTGGGCGCGATCGAGCACACCCCGATCTCCGGGGAGAGCGGCGCGCTGCGCGACACCGACACCGTGGAGACGCTGCTCGGCGGCCACGTCAACCTGTTCTTCCAGGGGACGGAGTCGGAGTTCGGCGCCGTCCCGCTGCTGGACGGCGGCGTACCGTCCGTCCCGGCCCTAGGGCCCGGCCGCCACCAGATCGTCGTCGTACGGCGGGACGGCCTGGAGCGGTGGATCCCCGAGGACGCCGAACGGCGCGGCCCGGAACGTCTCGAACAGACCTGGACGAGCGTCGGCGGAACGTTCCCCGCGCCGCGCGCGGAGACGCCGCCGGCGCCGCCCGTCCCGGAACTCGGCCCCGGCGCGGGCGGCGCCGCCGACCCGGTCCCCGACCCCGCGGCGCGGCTGCTCGACCGCCTGACGGAGGCGTGCGAGACGCGTTTCGAGCGCGCGACCATCCGGCGGATCGTGCCGCCCCCGCGCGAGGACGGCCGGTCGGATCCGCCGCACCTGCTCCTCACCCACATGGAGGACGGGTTCGTCCGGCAGTACCGCATCGGCGCCCACGTCGGCCAGGTGACCGAGGCGGACGTGGACGCGTTCGTCCGGCACGTCCACGCCGACGGGACCGACCACGGCTCCGAGCTGGTGTACCTGGGGCACGCGCCCGCCAGGTCGCTGCGCGACGACGCCCTGCGGCGCGGGATCCGCGTGCGGAGCCTCACCGAGTTCCAGGGCCTCGTCGACCTGTCCGAGTACGTGACGGCGCAGACGGGCCGGCTCTCCGGGGGCGGCCTGTATCCGCCGGCCCTCTACGTGCCGCAGCGGTACCGGGAACTCGACCGCCTGAGCGCCGAGACCCCGTCCGGCGGGGCGGGCGGCGACGACGTGGTCGGCGAGATGCTGCGCCTGCTGGCCGCCGACCACGGCCGGTTCCTGCTGCTGCTCGGCGACTTCGGCCGCGGCAAGACGTTCGCGCTGCGCGAGCTGGCCCGCCGCATCCCCCAGGAGCTGCCCCACGTCATCCCGATCCTCATCGAGCTGCGGGCGCTGGACAAGGCGCACTCGGTGGACGGCCTGGTCGCCGCGCACCTCGCCAACCACGGCGAGGAGCTCATCGACCTCAAGGCGTTCCACTACATGCTCCGGCAGGGGCGCATCGTCCTTCTCTTCGACGGGTTCGACGAGCTGGTGACGCGGATGACCTACGACCAGGCCGCCGACCACCTCGACACCCTGCTGCAGGCCGCCCAGGACAAGGCGAAGATCGTGGTGGCGAGCCGCACGCAGCACTTCAAGTCGCAGGCGCAGGTGCTGACCGCCCTCGGCGAGAAGGTCGGCGTGCTGCCGCACCGCCGCGTCCTCGGGCTGGAGGAGTTCACGCCCCCGCAGGTCCGCTCGTACCTGGTCAACCGGTACGGGGACGAGGACGCCGCGGAGGCGCGGCTGAGCCTGCTCTCCGGCATCGAGGAGCTGCTGGCGCTCACGTCCAACCCGCGGATGCTGTCGTTCATCGCCGACCTGCCCGAGGACCGGCTCCGCGCGGTCGCGCAGGCCCGCCGGGCCGTCAGCCCCGCCGACCTCTACCAGGAGATCCTGTCGTCCTGGCTGGCCTACGAGGCGGACCGCGTCGGCGGCTCCGGCGGCCCGTCGGGGCTCAAGGCCGACGACCTGTGGCGGGCCGTCGGCACCCTCGCGCTGCGGCTGTGGGAGGGCAACGAGGACTTCTTGCGCCTCGCCGAGCTCACCGACGTCGCCGACGCCCTCACCGGCCTGTCGGGCGGGCGCATGTCGCCGCACCAGGTCACGCACGCCGTCGGCGCGGGCAGCCTCCTCGTGCGCACCCCGGACGGCCTGTTCGGCTTCATCCACACGTCGGTGATGGAGTGGCTCGTCGCCCGGCACATCGCGGACGAGTTCGCCCGGGGCGAGGCCCCGGCCGCGCTGGCCGGGCGGGCGATGAGCCAGCTCATCGTCGACTTCCTCTGCGACCTCGCCGACACCCGCGCCTGCCAGGAGTGGGCGGCCGGGGTCCTCGCCGACCCCGGCGCCGACGACATCGCCCGCGCCAACGCGATCCGCATCACCACACGGCTGCGCACCCCGGCGCACACCGACCTGCGCGGGGCGCGCCTGCAGGGCGAGGACCTGTCCTACCGCGACCTGCAGGAGGTCGACCTGACCGGCGCCGACCTCACCGACGCGCAGCTCGTCGGCGCCAACCTGTCCCGCGCCGTCCTGCGCGACGCGTCCCTGGCCGGCGCCCGCCTGGACGAGGCCAGGCTGACCGGCGCCGACCTGCGCGGCGCCGACCTGTCACGCGCCCGCCTGGCCCGCGCCGACCTGCGGGACATCACCGTCGACGGCAGCCGCTGGACCCGCGCCGCCCTCGTCGACGCCGCGCTCCCCCAGCGGATCGCGGCCGCCCCCGAACTGCGGGAGGCGGCGATCGCGCCCGGCCGCCCCATCGACATCCAGGTCGCCCCGGCGGGGATCGGGGTCCCGTACGGCTTCCACTTCCAGACCAGCCGCCTGCCCCAGCCGCTCGCCTACAGCCCCGGCGGCTCCGTGCTGGCCGTGGGCGGCGAGGACGGCGGCGTCCTCGTCTGCGACGCCGTCACCGGGACCCCCCTGCGCACCCTCCAGGGCCACACCGACCGCACCTACGCGGTCACGTTCGACACCGGCGGCAACCTGCTGGCCAGCGGTTCCGCGGACGGCACCGTCCGGCTGTGGGACCTCGCGACCGGGCACACCGCCCACACCCTCACCGTCCACCCGGACGGCGTGTGGCCGGTCGTCCTCGGCGGGCGGTCCCCCTCGGGCGCCGACCTCGTCGCGGCGGGCGCCGCCGACGGGACCGTCCGCGTGTGGGACGCCGCGACCGGCGCCCTGCGGCACGAGCTGTCCGGGCACACCGCGCCCGTCTACACCGCCGTGTTCGACCCCGCCGGCTCCCTCATGGTCACCGGCGACGCGGGCGGCACCCTGCGCGTCTGGGACCTGACGGGCGGGAACACGGGCGGGGACGCGGGCGGGAACACGGGCGGCGGCGCGCTGCTGCGCGAGCTCACCGGCCACCGCGGCGCCGTGTTCCGCGCGGTCTTCCACCCCGACGGCTCCCTCCTGGCCGCCGGGGACGAGGCGGGCGTCGTGCGGCTCTGGGACATCCGCACCGGCCGGATCAGGCAGGAGCTCCTCGGCCACACCGGCCGCGTCTACGCCATCGCGTTCCACCCGTCCGGGGACCTCCTCGTCACCGGCGACACCGACGGCTCCGTCCGCATCTGGGAGGACGGCCACCACCGAACCACGCTCCCCGGCCACGAGGGCGGCATCTACCAGGCCACGTTCAGCCCCGACGGCGGCCGCCTCGCCACCGCCGACAGCGCCGGGTCCGTCCGCCTCTGGAACCCCGCGACCGGGCGGCAGCGCCTCGAACTGGCCGGGCACCGCGGCGCCGTGTGGCCGTTCGCGTTCCGCCCGGACGGCGCGCAGCTCGCCACCAGCAGCAACGACGGGACGGCCCGGGTGTGGGACGCCGAGACCGGGCAGTGCCGAGTCGTGCTGCGCGGCCACGGCCGCCGCGTCACCGGCGTCGCGTTCAGCCCGGACGGCGGCATGCTCGCCGGCAGCGGCAACGACGGCCTGGTCCGCCTCTGGGACCCCCGCACCGGCCGGATGATCCGCGAGCTGCGCGGCACGGCCGACAACCTCACCTCCGCCACGTTCAACACCCGCGACTCCCAGCTCGCCACCGCCACCAACGACGGCGGCGTCCACCTGTGGCAGGCGGGGACTGGCACGTTCGAACGCGAGCTGAACGTGGAGACCGACCACGTCTGGGCGCAGGCGTTCGCGCCCGCCGGCGACGTCCTGGCCACCGCGAACGACGACGACACCGTCCGCCTCTGGTACTGGACTACCGGCCGCGAGATCGTCAACCTCGCCGACCACCGGGGCCGCGTCCGCTCCATCGACTTCCACCCTGGCGGCACCCTTGTCGCCACCGGCTGCGACGACGGCCTCGTCCGCCTGTGGCACCCCCGCACCGGGGAACTCACCGCCGAACTCGCCGGTCACGACGACCGCGTCTACCGGGTGACGTTCTCACCCTCCGGGGAGACCCTCGCCAGCGCCAGCAACGACGGAACAGTCCGGCTCTGGGACCCCGCCACCGGCGAACCCCTGCACACCCTCACCGGCCACACCGGCCGCCTGTGGACGACCGCGTTCCACCCGTCCGGGACGCTCCTGGCCAGCGCGGGCGACGACATGGCCGTCCGCCTCTGGGACCCGGCCAGCGGCCGCCTCCGCCACACTCTCACCGGCCACACCCGCCGCGTCTGGTCGGCCGCGTTCAGCCCGGACGGCACCCTCCTCGCCACCGCGGGCGACGACGGAGCCATCATCCTCTGGGACGCCGGCGGCGACGCCGCCCCCACGCGCCGCGCCACCCTCCTCGGCCTCTCCGAAGGCTGGGCCGCCCTCTCCCCCGACGGCCGCTACAAGTGGGAGGGCAACGCCACCGCCGAATTCTGGTACGCCGTGGGCATGTGCCGCTTCGAACCCGGCGAACTGGACCCCTACCTCCCCGAGGTCCGCCAC
>NZ_SMKK01000123.1 GCF_004348425.1 Actinomadura sp. 7K507 | reverse complement strand
TCCAGCGGCAGTCGGCGGACGCGTCGGTGGCGGCGGGTGGGAGGCCGGCGGGCGGGAGGCCGGCGCTCCCGGCCGGTAGGCGCAGGCCCGGTCCGGGCGGGCCCTCCAGGTCGAGGGCGAGCACCTTCGGGCCGAGTGCCCTGGCCATCTCGCCGTGGGCGTAGCCGCGCCAGGTCTCGGGCACCACGATGAGCGCGGCCCCGACCTGGTCCACGATGAAGCCGACCTCGCGCTCGCGCAGGACGGGGATGAGCGGGCTCTGTACGACGCCGAGCCGGGCGCACGCCGCCATCAGCACGGCGGCCTCCAGCGTCGTCGGCAGCTGCCACGCCACCACGTCGCCCGGCTGGACGTCCAGTTCGACCAGCCCGGCCGCCGCCCGCTCCGCCGCGCGCCGGAACGCGGACGACGTCAGCGACCGGCCGTGATCGTCTGCCAGCAGGACGTCGTCGGGGCGCAGCCGCGCAGCCGCTTCCACCAGGCCCCACAGGCTCGGCGAGCCCGGGGCCTCCTCGTCCAACGCGCTCACGCGTGGAGCGTAGAACAGACGATCTTAAATATCTAGATGTTTCGGTCGCGGCCTGACGCTACCCGTGGCCACCGGACGACCCCGCCGGGCGCGCGGCGCGCGACTCCGTCAGGCGGCGCACCGCCCGCTCGATGACGGGCAGCAGGGAGGTGATCGGCAGGTCGCGGTCACGGAATTGGCCGAGCAGCCCGACGACGACGTGGTAAAGGATCTCGCTGACGTCCCTGGCGTATTCGGGATCGGTGTCCTTCAGCACTTTGTGAATGGCGGGCTGGAACGCGTGCCTGCCGAAAGTGACGAGCCGTTCACCGCCCGGGCCGCGGCGCGCGATATCTACGGCCATCAGCAGCCGGGGATGGCGTTCCCACGGCTCGAAGATCTGCCGGAACAGGCGCATGAGCCCGTCGTCGATCGGCTCGCCGGGCACCGGTTCGATGGCGTTCACCGGGTCCTTGACGTTCTCCTGCATCCACTGCTGCAGCGCCGTCACGATCATCTCGTCGCGGTTGCCGAAGCTCTCGTAGATCGTCCGGGTCGACACGTGCGCGCGGGCCGCGACGTCCCGGATCCGGACGGCCTCGTAGCCCTCGGTCTCCAGCAGCCCGGTCACCACCTGGAGCACCGCCCGCTCGCTCCGGGTCTGCGTCCGGGCCGGTGAACCCACTGCGCCTCCATCTCCCACGCGTGCCGTGACTCCCCCGGCGGCCGCGCCGGGCAGGACACCTCAATCTAACGGCCCCGCCGGGGGACCCGGCACGGTCGGCGGCTCAGGCGGACAGGGCCGGGAGGGCGCTCTTGGCGGGGTCGACGCCCATGATCTCCGCGAGGTTGCCGCCCATGATCCTGGCCTGGTCGGCGGCGGGCAGCGCGTCGATCTCGTCGACCCAGGTGACCGGGTCGAACAGGCCCTCCGGGTGCGGGTAGTCCGAGCCGAACACGACCCGGTCGGCGCCGACCGCCTCCACCAGGCCGAGCACGTCCTCCTCGTGGAAGGGGTGGACGTAAACCGAGCGGCGCAGGGCGACCAGCGGGTCTTCGGGGAAGATGTCCGGCTTGCGCCCGTAGACCTTCTTGAACGTCGCGATCATCGGCCTGACCCAGGCGCTGCCGTTCTCCACCGGCACGAACCGGATGTCGGGGAACCGGGTCGCCAGGCCGTGCCCGACGATCGAGAAGATGAGGTCCTTGATCGTCCGGTACTCGGAGTTCACCAGCGCGGAGAACGGCGACGGCGCGCTCTTGAACGGGGTGTACTCGCCGGAACGGCCCTCCCACTCGTTGAGGTAGCGGACGAAGCCGTCGTCGGAGGCGTGCAGGCCGACGACGATGCCGGCGTCCTGCACGATCTTCCAGAACCGGTCGTACTCGGGCAGGGCGAACGAGCGCCGCCGCCCCTGGACGTCCGGCACGGGGGCGGGACGGATCAGGATCGCGCGGGCGCCGCGTTCCAGGACCCATTCCAGCTCGCGGATGGCCTCGTCCACGATCGGCAGGGTGATCACCGGGGTCGGGAAGATCCGGTCCTCGAAGTCGAAGGTCCAGTGCTCGTGCATCCACCGGTTGAGCGCGCGGACGACGGCGTGCGTGGCCTTCGGGTCGTCGGCCAGCCGCTCCTCCAGCAGGCTGGCGAGCGTCGGCCACATCATCGCCCGGTCGATGCTCAGCTCGTCCATGAGCCGGAGCCGGTCCGCCGGATTGAAGAACGCGGGCGGCGCCTCGATGTACTTGGGCGGCGGCGCGACCTCGATGTCTCCCGGCTTGGTCTTCGACGACGGGTTCTTCAGCTTGAACTCCAGCTCCTGCGCGCCGGGAGGGGCGACCTTGTTGAAGGTGGGGTTCGGAATGTACTCGCTGATCGTGTTCTTGAGCGCGATCTTCGTACGGCCGTTGAGCTGGACGTACTTCACCAGTCCGGAGAATTCGTCCGGCAGGTACTTGGTGAACGCGTCCGTCGTTTCGTACATGTGGTTGTCGGCATCGAACACAGGGAAATCAAGCCGTCGGGACACCGCATCCTCCAGTGGACTGGTAACAGTGTTTTCGGTGCGGACGAATGGATGGTAACATGGTTTTTCCTTGGAGGTGCGGGCCTGATGCCGATCGACATCCGGACACTGAAGGACGACCCCGGCGAGTACCAGGCCGAGCTGCGGCGGCGCTGGACGGGCCTGCTGAGCTACCGGTACATCGGCCGCAACCACGGCGCGATGAACACCGGCCCGGCCGACGACACCGTCACCCTGCGCCGCGACATGCGCAACGCCGCCGGCGGCCTGCTCGTCGCGCCGCTGTCGATCAGCGCGCCCGAGGGCGACGTCGGCTCGGACCTGGTCACGGTCCCGAACCCGGTCATCCACTCCTGCCAGCTCCTGGACGACGCCCGCGACGTCGAGCGCATCGAGGTCGTGGAGTCGGAACTCCTCCACTCGGGTACCCGGATGGGCTACAGCCGCTCCAAGATCGTCGACGCGGACGATCCCGCGAGAGTGATCGCCTTCACCGAGGGGCAGGGCGTCCGGATCGGCTCGGTGCCGGAGGGCCTGGAGAAGATGGAGGAGGAGAAACTCCAGATCGTCGACTCCCCCGAGCTTCCCCCGCTGTGGGAGGCGTTCGGTGCCTTCCGCCGCGACGACGGCCACTGGGCCCTGCCCGAACTCGCCGCCGAATTCGCCTCACCCGACGCCGCCCTGCACATCGGGCCGCAGCACGTCCTGCTGGAGACCGCCGCGATCGACCTCGCCGCCGAGGCCACCGGCACCGACCGGCTCCAGATGCAGACCTGGCACGTCATGTTCCTTGCCCGCGGCAAGACCGGCCCCTTCCGCGTCGAAGGGGAGGCGGCGCACGGCACGGACGGCAAGGTCGGCGTCCGCCTCACCCTCCACGACGAAGGCAACGGCGACCGCCGGGTGACGTCGGCCTCGGCCGTCATGCGGATCGTCCCGTGATTGTCCGGCCCCAGAGGAGAGGACCTTTCTTGAAGTTCGAGACGATCCAGTACGAGGTGGCCGAGCGCGTCGCCACGATCACCTTCGACCGGCCGGAGAAGCTCAACTCCATCACTCCCCAGATGATCGCCGAGCTCGCCGTCGCGTACGAGGCGGCGGAGGCCGATGACGACGTGTGGCTGCTCATCGTCACCGGGAACGGCCGGGCCTTCTGCGTGGGCGCCAGCGTCACCGACATCCCCGAGGACGGCAAGGGCATCGCCCCGGAGCCCTTCCTGTCGAAGTACGACCACTGGGAGGCGCCGCAGGAGGCGACCCCGCCCTTCCGCACGATGACCAAGCCGATCATCACCGCCGTCAACGGGCTGTGCTGCGGCGCAGGACTCGACCTGGTGACCACCTGCGACATCGTCATCGCCTCCGAGCGGGCGGAGTTCTTCGAGCCGCACGTGAGCATCGGCCTGGTGGCGGCGCGCGAGTCGGTCCGGCTGGCGAAGGTGCTGCCCCGCACCGTCGCGCTGCGCATGGCGCTGACCGGGCGGCACGAACGCATGGGCGCCCAGCGCGCCTACGAGCTGGGGATGGTCACCGAGGTCGTCCCGCATGACGATCTGCTGAAGCGGGCCCGCGAGGTGGCGGCCCTGGTGAACCGTAACGCCCCGCTCGCCGTGCGCGGGACCCGGCTCGCGATCCACAAGACCCTGGACCTGCCCCTGCACGAGGGCGAGATCCTCGCCGAGGCGTACCGCGAGCGCGTCAAGCTGACCGAGGACGCGTTGGAGGGCCCGCGTGCCTTCAACGAGAAGCGCGAACCGGTCTGGCGAGCCCGCTGACCCGGACCACCGACGCCTACGCGGGAACGCCGACTGTTGCCGCGCTTCAGGACACCGTCACGCAGCTTGGGCCGGTTCTGGCGATGATCTCCACCGTGCGGGGGAGGCGGTCTGGCCTCTCGAGGGATGGATGGGACGGCGGCTTCGGTGAGCGTTGGGGAGTCGATCTCTTGAAGGAGCGGACATGACCTCATCGCCGTCGCGCTGGGCGCGCTGGGCCGCCTACGGTGTGCCGCTGGCCATCCTGCCGTCCACGCTCTACCGGTTCACGCTGGTCCCCGACGACGCCACCATCGGGGAGAAGATCTACATTCCGGGGCTCAGCATCGTGTCGTTCGCGTTCGCGCTGCTCGCCGTCGGGCTGGTGCGCCCCTGGGGCGAGACGGTGCCGGACTGGGTGCCCTTCGCCGGCGGGCGGACGCTCGCGGTGCGCACCGTGGTCGTTCCGGCGGCCGTGGTGTCGGCGGCGCTCACGCTCGCCTTCACCTACGGCTTGCTCAACCACTTCTTCGGTTTTGTGGAGCCCGGGGCCGCGCCGGTGCTCATCGGCGAGGAGCGCCCGGACGACGTCACCGACCTCGGGGTGGCCGGCGGCGCCGCCTACCTGCCCGTGGTGGCGTGGGGGCCGCTGTTGGCGGTGGCCACGTACGCCTATCACCGGCGACGGACGTCGGTGGAACGTGCGCCGGTGCCCGCCTGACGGCACCGCGTCCGCGCACTCCGATCGAGTACAGGGCACTGTGCGGAGCCGATCCCACCCAGCCGTCATCGACGCCTACGCGGGGACGCAGACTGTTGTCGCGTAGGCGACCGGGCGGTCGTCGGCGCCGGCGTCGGTGAGGCGGACGGACACGAAGGCACGGTCGTCCTGGACGGCGACCACATCGGCGGTCGCCTTGAGCGGTCCGGCCAGCACCGGGCCGAGGTAGCGGATGTCGAGTTCGGCGGCGGCCCACGTGCCCTTCGGTTCGGGCGCTCGCTCGGCCGCCAGTTCCGCCGCGATGGCCAGTGCGCCGCCCTGGATGGTGCCGGAGCCGTTCATGATCGCTGGTGCGCGCTGGACCAGGATCGTCCGCTCGTCGGCGTCCTTCGGGTTCAGCCAGTCGTCGAACGGCGCGGAGGAGTCGTGAGGCGGCGCCACGTCGCCCTCCCGCTGCTGCCCGGACGAACCGGCGTACTCCTGGTTCAGAAACGTGGTGACGGCCCGCGCCAGCGGCGCCCCCTCGTGATGGACGAGCACCTCGCCCACGAACAGGCGGCGTCCCGTCTTGAGGGGGTGGCACACCAGGTCGATCCTGCCTTCCGCGGGGAGCGGCGCGACGAGCTGGACGCTCAGGTCCACCGTCGGCCACAGCGTGCCCGTCGGGCGCAGCCCTGCGACGACGTCGACCATGGTGGCCACCGCGCCGATGCGGGGCCGCCGCGTCCCCGCCGCCCAGATCCCCGGGCCGAGCACGGCGGTCGCCCGGGAGGACTCTCCGTCCGGTGCCAGCATGCGCATCCCCAGCGCGCTGAGGAACGAACCACTGCCCACACCGTCTCCCCTCGTGGCGTACCCGGCGATTCTACCGTCGATACGTCTAGATATTTACACCTAGAAACATCTAGAGGTTTCGCGTAGTCTCGGGCCGCGGATCCGATCTGGAGGTGGCGCGTGAGCGACGGCCGGGTGCTGCTGGAACGGGACGGCGAGACGGGCA
This sequence comes from Actinomadura sp. 7K507, assembly GCF_004348425.1. Lineage (GTDB taxonomy): Bacteria > Actinomycetota > Actinomycetes > Streptosporangiales > Streptosporangiaceae > Spirillospora. The sequence goes on along the minus strand of NZ_SMKK01000123.1, from coordinate 20,507 downwards.
TCGCGCGGATCACGCTCGACAACCCCGGACGCCGCAACTCCTACGATCCGGCCATGCGCGAGCAGATGGCGTCCTACCTCGACGAGCTGGCGCTGGACGACGACGTCAAGGTCGTCCACCTGCGCGGCTCGGACGGCGTCTTCAGCACCGGCGCCGACATGAACAACGCCTACGCCTGGTACGGCGACGGCACGCGCAAGGACGGGCAGAAAAAGGACGGGCAGGGAGACGACGGCGCGAAGCGGCGGCGGCCGAGCCAGCGGCGGCGGCTGGGCGTCGACCGCAAGACGTTCGCCTTCTACCACCAGTTCATGGGGTACCCGAAGGCCACGGTCGCGGAGGTGCGCGGCTACGCCCTCGGCGGCGGCTTCGAGCTGGCGCTCATGGCCGACATCGCCGTGGTCGCACGGGACACGAAGATCGGCATGCCCGCGACCCGCCTCCTCGGCCCGGCGCTGGGCTCGCTGCACCTGTTCTTCCACCGCCTGGGGCCGGTCCTCGCGCGGCGGATGCTGCTCACCGGCGACACGATCCCCGCGTCCGACGTCGAGCACCTGGGCGTGTTCACCGAAGTGCTGGACGACGACCGCGTCGCCGCCCGCGCGGACTGGTACGCCCGCAAGGTGGCCAGGATGCCGGCGGACGGCCTCGTCATGGCCAAGGAGGCGTTCCGCCTCGTGGAGCAGTCGCAGGCGTACCAGGGCGAGGAAGTGGCCAGCTACCTCTTCCACGCCTACGGCACCAACCTCCAGTTCGAGGACGACGAGTTCAACTTCGTGAAGGCCCGCGCCCAGCACGGCACCAAGCGGGCCTTCCAGCTCCGCGACGAGCACTTCGAGATCCCTGAGCCGTAGTCAGGCGTCGTGGAGGAGGTCCACCGCGACGACGGCCGGGACACATGCCCGTGGCCTCACGTGGCGTCCTTGAGAACGGTCAGGTCGCGGAGCAGCTCGGATGCCGTGATCTCGTCGAGGTCGCCGAGCCGGACCGTGTTCCCGAGCGCCGATCCGAGCCGGTCGTCGGAAACGAAGGCGTGGGTGAGGGTGTGCTCCTCGAACGTGTGGGCGTCGGCCGCGAGGAATCCGGGAGAAAGGTACAGCAGCACGTACCGGTCCTCGGGCAGGGGGCGGAGGAAAGCGTGCTCGATCCCCGCGTCCAGCGGGTCGCCGCGTTCCCAGCCACGGTCGATCAGGCTCAGAAGCGCGCGGGTCGGGACCGTCAGTTGCTCGAACCGTCGGAGCTTGGAGCCCTTCCGCTCCGCCTCGGTGAGTCGGTGGGTGTCGCGGTCGAGCTGCGGGAACGGCTGAACGATCCCGAGGCCGGCGAAGGCCCGGCTCCACGTCGCGAGGTCGGCGCCGAGGTCGAGGGGGTGCGCGATGCCGATCCGGGCGTCGGCGGTGAGGGTGAAGGCGGCGCCGGCGGCGTCGACGAGGGGGAGTTCGTCGGCGAGGCGGAACGTTCGCGTGGTCTCGCCGGAGACGGCGAGCCAGACCAGGCGGCGGGCGACGTGCCGGGCCAGGGGGTGCCGCGCGAACACTTCGGTGAACTCCTCGGGGGTCCAGCGGCGCCGGTCGACCATGGCGCGTTCGAGCCGCGGGACCAGCGTCGCGGCGACGGCGCGGACGTCCTTCCTGAGCTGGGAGAACCGCTGGTAGGCGGCGGGCGCCAGTTCGGCGTCGTCGTTCGTGCCGGGCTTGGGGAGGGATTTGCGGAGCTTGCCCGCCTGGTCGATCACCTGCGGTCTGAGCGCCTCGTCGAAGACGACGGTGAACGTCCGTGTGCCGTAGTCCAGGGAGAGGGCACCGTCGGAGTCCAGGTCGAGTGTGGGGACGAGGCGGTCGGCGAGCTGGTCGGCGGTGAGCCCGAGTCGCTCGGCGATCTTCTCGATCCGCTCGCCGGCCTTGGTCTTCAGACCCTTGTAGCGGACCCGCTGCGCGATCTGGTCGAGGCACACCAGCGCGGCTTCGGTGCCCAGCGCGGCGAGCACGTCCAGGCCGGTGACCGCGCGGGCGTGCCCGCCCTCGCCCGGCCAGTCCTGGAGTAGGAGGGTGAGGCGGCGTGCGGTCTCGTCGTCGCCGAGCAGGCCCAGCTGAGTGAACGCCCAGTTGCTGCGCGCCGGCATGCCGTGTGACTGCCAGGCGCGGAAGAGCGCCCAGGAGAACGCGGCCAGGGACGCCGGATCGCAGGTCTCGCGGATGATCCGCAGGCCCGGATGCGGAGTGTCGAGCGGTGACAGCGCCAGGATCGTGAGCAGGTGCACGACCGAGTCGCCGGGCAGGCGGGCTCGGCGGTCGGCCAGCGCCACCTGCGGAAGCGACGCGGGGTCCAGCCAGCCGGGCATGGCGGGGACCGTGGGCGGGACGACGTCCAGGGGATCGGTGGCCAGGAAGGTCCGGAGCGCGGCCGCGGCTCGTTCGCCGTGGTCGCGGGCGGCGGTGAGCACCGCCTCGTCGCCGTGGACGCCGGCGATGTGCCGCAGTGCGGCCTCGGCCGCCCGGCGGGCGGGGCCGGCCGTGCCGAGCGCGGCCGGCACCAGCATCCGGGCGGCGCCTGCGCCGTGCCATTCGAGCCAGGCGGCCGCGGTCGTCCGGCCGGCCTTGAGCCGGATCAGCCAGTCCGCCATGAGCGCGGCGACTTCGGCGCCGCAGTAGGGCAGGAGGAACTCGCCGTAGGACCGGGGGTTGTGCCGGGCGCCCCGCAGCACGTGCGGGTAGACCTCCATCTCGAACCGGGCGACCGTCCGTTTGATCGCGTCGGGCACCCTGTGCCCTTCGGTCGTGTCCCACTCGGCGAGCAAGGGTCGTGCCACATCCAGGGGAGCTTGGGCGAACACCAGGGGAAGGACGATCCCGCTGTCCCGCCAGTCACCGGGACGCCAGATCCCGTCCCAGTCAGGCTTGACGCCGAAGTGGCCGGCCCACTCCTTGATGTCGGCCTCTGCCCACGCTTGGCGCATGCCGTCGGTCCAGTGGATCGTGACCTCGTCCGAGGGCTTCAGCCCCCGGACGGTGACGGGTCCGGCGCTCTCGGACCGGCGGGTCCAAGCGGGCGCGACCAGGACCCCGGGCAGTACGTCGGCGCCGGCCTCGGGGCGTGGCCGGGCTCCTTCCAGCCGGGACGCGATGAGCTCCCGGGCCTCGGGTTCTGGCGGCGATCCCCGGCGACGCCTCGTTCCGTCTGCTGCTGCGGGCAGGCGAGCAGCGTCCCGCGGCGGGCCTGTTGCGCGACGCGCTGCATCGCTACCCGGCACGGACGCTGCGCCAGACGGCCCGGCTGGCGTCCCAGGGGACCCGCACGGGCATGGTCGCCTCCGACGTACTGGATGCTTGGGCGCGCACCGAGCCGGACCGGCTTCGCTCCGCCTGCGAGCCGGGATCCGCCTGCAAGCCGGGATCCGCCTGCGAGCCGGGATCCGCCTCCGAGCTGGGCTTCGAGAGGGACGTCGTCGTAGCGTTCGAGAGCCTTGGAGAGCAGCGGGGCGAGCGCGTCCCCCAGCGCCACGGCCATCGTGGTCAGCACCGGATGTTCGAGAGCTTCGCGGCTCAGGACCGCCGAGTCCCCCATCGCCGCGAGCTGTTCCGGCGTGCTCAGGGCACAGAACCGCATGGTCCACGCGCCTGTCCCGCGGGCCGGATCGTCCGGACGTTCCCGGCACCACTGGTCCACCCAGCCCAGCTCGGTGGGCACGAGGTAGGCGGCGGTCGCGCGCCGGACCGGGGTTGTGCGGAGCGAGCCGAGGCGCTCCACCGCGGAGCCGTAGTCGTCGTCGGAGGCGGCGGCGAGCAGGGCGCGCATCCGGCGACCCGCACGCCGGCCGGGCAGATACCGGTCCACCGGATCGTTCGGCCGCTCGGCCCACAGGCCGGTGATCCGCCCGAACCGGTGGTAGCGCAGTGCGTGCTGATGCTGCCGCCCCGCCGGAAGGACGCGCCGGACCATGATGCCCTGCATCTCGGTGAACGCGCAGGCCGCGAAGGCGACACCGTGCTCGGCCGCCCACGCGTCCGCCACCTCCGCGTAGGGTGCGGCCGCCTCCTCCTCGTTCGCACCCACCAGGTCACCGTCGCGGCCGAGGACCGCGACCGTGACGACCGCCGCGCCGAGGGGATCGGAGGCGCCGTCCAGATAGGCGCGGGCCGCGTCCGCCGGCCCGGCGCCCTCCACCGCGGCGAGGACCGTCTCGATCTCGGCGCGTTCGTCGTCCAGCCGGGAACGCCAGCGGCGGGCGGCGTCGCCGCCGAGTTCGACAGGGGGAACGGGCCCGAGGTCGCGGCGCGGATGCAGATGCTCCGACCACGACCGCGGGATCGTCATGACGTCTCCGGCCGCAAGATCCATGATCGGACAGACGGGGTCCGCTTCCTGCCGGTTCCACCGCGACGTCTTTCGCGGAGAAGCGTCCCGGTGGCGGGGGTCCAGCCCGTCTCCAGAGGGCCCGCCACCCGGTGAAAGCCTCCGAGCCGTAGTCAGGCGTCGTGGAGGAGGAGGTCCACCACGTTGGACGCCGTTTGGCCCAGCATGACCCGGCCGACGACGGTCATGTGGTCTCGCCAGAACTCCTCCGCCGCCGCGGCGTCGCCTGCTTCGAGCAGTTCGAGCAGGCGCCGCTGGGAGCGCAGGCCGCGACGCCGGGTCGCCAGCGATCCGACGACGTCTCCGGCCTGGCTCACCGCCGTGACCGAGCGGACCACGATCTCGTTCAGCATCCGGTTGACCATGGCGAGCGTCTGGTTCCCGCCGAGCGACACCAGCCGTTCGTGGAAGGCCGCGTTGGCGACCGCGAACCTCTCGGGGTCCTCGATCGCCTCGTCTTCGCGGTCGATCAGGGCGCGCAGTCCGGTGACGGCTGCGCGGCGGGCCCGCCGGGCCGCGACCGACCGCGCGGCGAGGGGCTCCAGCAGCGCCCTGGCCGCGAAGGCGTCCGCCAGCGGCACGTTGCGGGCGCGCAGCAGCAGCGACCCCATCCGCGCCGTCATCCGCTGGTCCGGCCGGTGGACGACGACGCGGCCGTGGACGCCCCGGACGACGGTGATGAGGCCGTCCGCCTCCAGCAGCCGCAGCGCCTCCCGCAGCGACGGCCGCGAGACCCCGAAGCGCTCGACCAGCTCCGGCTCGCGGCCCAGCGAGTCGCCCTCGTCCAGCTCGCCGCCGACGATCGACGCCCGGATCTCGTCGGCGATCTGCTGCGGCTTGCCCTGCTTGCCGGCGACCACCTGGACCGTCCCGCGCACCGCGGTCGCGGCCTCGTCGCCGAGCAGGGCCCGCTTCACGGCCTGCATGTGGGACCGCCAGTGCTTCTCCGCGCCCGGCCCGTCGCCGTCCTCGATCAGCGCGAGCAGGCGCTCCTGGGACCGGGCGCCGCGACGCCGGGCGGGGAGCGAGCCGGCGCCCGCGCGGTCCAACGCGGTGACGGCGGGGACGAGGATCTCGGTGAGCATCTCGGCCACGACGGCGAGGGTCTGGTTCCCCGCCAGCGCCACGAGGCGTTCGTGGAACGCGGCATTGGCCGGACGGAACAGCTCCGGGTCGTCGAGGCAGGCCCGCTGCCGTTCCACGACGCCGCGCAACTCGGTGACCGCGCCGTCCCGGTCCGGCGTCGTTGCGATCTCCCGCGCCGCCAGCGGCTCAAGCTGCGCTCGGGCCTCGAACACGTCCGCCAGCGGGACGTTGTCGGCCTGGAGGATGTGAGCCGCCGTCCGGGCGGCCATCCGCTCGTGGGGCGCGTGGACGACGACGCCGCCGCGCACACCGCGCACGATGCTGACGAGCCCTTCGGCCTCCAGGATGCGCAGCGCCTCCCGCAGCGACGGCCGGGACACGCGGAAGCGCTCGATCAGCTCGGGTTCGCGGCCGAGCCATTCCCCCTCGGCCAGCTCGCCCGACGCGATCAGAAGGCGCAGCTCGTCGGCGATCCTGTGCGGTTTCTCGCGCGGCCTGCCTGCGGCGCGCCTGACGTCAGCCACACAGCCTCCATGGTCGGGCCGTGGCAGGTCGGGCCCGTGGCAGGAAGCCTAATGCGCGTACGGCTACGGCGCTCGTCGCGCCGGCTCGCTCAGCGGCCGCGTTTGACCTCGTTGAAGGGGACGTCCCGGTCGGCGGCGTGCTCGCGCGGCATGTTCAGGACCCGCTCGCTGATCACGTTGCGGGCGATCTCGGTGGTGCCGCCGCCAAGGCTGCCGCTCTGGCGGCCCAGGAAGCCGATGCCCACCCGGCCGAGCACGCCGGGTTCGGCGTCCCCGCCGACCGCTGCGCCGGTCCCCGCACCGACTACCGCGCCGGTCCCGGCACTAACCACCGCGCCGGTCCCGGCACCGACTACCGCGCCGGTCCCGGCACTAACCACCGCGCCGGTCCCGGCACCGATCACCGCGCCGGTCCCGGCGATGCGCAGGCCGAGGTCCGCGCCCAGGTGCGTCGCTTCGGCCTCCAGGAGCCGCAGCATCGACGACGCGGCCGGGGGGAGCGTGCCGTCGGTCATCGCCTGCGACACCCGGCGCACGGTCTGGTCGCAGACCGCCCGCAGGGCGAGCCAGCGGCCGAGTAGCTCCCGCACCGCCGGGTCGTCCGTGCTGCCCGCTGCCCGCGCCACCTCGACCGGTGTGCTGCTGCCCACCCGGCGGGGACGGCTGGCGCCGCTGGCGTAGGGCGAGCCGCCGCCCATGGAGTTGCGCTCGTGGAACATCTGCCGGGACGCCACCGCCCAGCCGCCGTTCACCTCGCCGACGACCGCCGACATCGGCAGCCGCACGTCGTCGAAGAACTCCTCGCAGAACTCCTGCGTGCCGTCGACCATGCGGACCCGGTTCAGGGTGACACCCGGCGCCCGGGTCGGGACGAGGAACATCGTCAGGCCGCGGTGCTTGGGGACCGTCCAGTCGGTCCGCGCCAGGCACAGCGCGTAGTCGGCGGCGTAGGCCCACGTGCTCCAGCATTTGGCGCCGTTGAGGAGCCAGGTGTCGTCGTCCTGGAGTTCGGCGCGGGTGATGAGACCCGCCAGGTCCGAGCCGCCGCTGGGCTCGGAGAGGAACTGGCAGAGGACGTGCTCACCGCGGATGGCGGCGGCGATGTGCGTCCGCTTCTGCTCCTCGCTGCCCATGTCCAGGAGGGTCGCGGCGCAGATGCTGAACGTCGGGATGTTCAGCCGGACCGGCATCTCGTAGCCGCGCGTCTCCTCGTTGAACGCCCGCTGGTGGGCCGGGGTGAGGCCCAGGCCGCCGTACTCGGCGGGGAAGCAGATGCCGGCGAAGCCGCCCCCGTGGAGTCTCCCCTGCAGCTCGCGGGCACGGGCCCACTCCTCCTCGTCCTCCCGGACCGGCTGCCCGTCCTTCTCGGCGCGCGGCATGTTCGCGGCCAGCCACTCCCGCGCCCGCGCGCGGAACGATTCGACGCTCTCCACCGCACCATCGGTCATCTCGGCCGGCCCTTCGCTATGCCATAGAGAGATGTCAATCTATCGAACTGTCACCCGATAGTCTAGGTCGGCGGGAGGCCGTGGGTGCCTGCCGACGCAGCCGAGCAGAGCGAGACGAAGGGGAACACCGATGGCGACGGACGCCGGTCATGCCGTCCAGGTCACCGAGCCGGGGCCGGGCATCCGGCTGCTGACGCTCAACCGCCCGGACGTGCGCAACGCGATGACCGGCGAGATGACGGCGGCCTGGGACGAGGCCCTGACCGCGATCGCCTCCGACCGCGACACCCGGGCCCTGGTCGTCACCGGTGAGGGCAGCGCGTTCTGCTCGGGCGCCGACCTGTCGTGGCTGAACCGGGAGTCCCCCGCCGAGGAGATGGCGATCGTCCCCATGCGGGAGCGGCTGCTGCCTCTCTACCGCAGCTGGCTCCGGCTCCGGCAGCTGCCCTTCCCCGTCCTCGCCGCCGTCAACGGCGCGGCCATCGGCGCCGGGGTCTGCCTGGCCCTGGCCTGCGACCTGCGCTACGCGACCACGGGCGCCTACTTCCAGACGCCCTTCATCTACCTCGGGACGCACGGCGGCATGGGCGTCACCTGGCTCCTCCCGGAGGCGGTCGGGCTCTCCCGGGCGAGGGAGATGCTCTACACCGGCAGGGAGGTCCACGCCCCCGAGGCACTGGACTGGGGGCTGGTGACCGGGGTCGCCGACGACGTGCTCGACCACACGCTGTCGGTGGCCGCGCGGATCGCCGAGGCCGGCCCGATCGCGGCGCAGCTGACCAAGACGGGGCTGGGGCAGTCGTCGGTGGCCATGCTGGAGTCCGCGCTCGTGTGGGAGTCGATGGCGCAGCCGGTCACGATGACCACCGCCGACCTGCACGAGGGCGTCGCCGCGGTCCACGAGAACAGGAAGCCGCGCTTCCTCGGCCGCTGACACCTCCCGCGGCCCGGGCCTGGTCAGCGGCTCGGGCCTGGTCAGAAGTCGGTCCCGCCGTCGATGTTGATGAGCGCGCCGGTGAGGTACCCGGCCCGGGGCGAGAGCAGGAACGCGATCAGCTCGCCGACCTCGGACGGCCTGCCCGGACGGCCCAGGGCGACGTCCATGTGCCACTCCTCGAGCATGACCTTCTCCAGGGCGCCTTCGGCCGGGATGCCCCGCTCCTCGGCCACCCGCCGCCGCAGCCGCGCCAGGCCGCCGGTCTCGATCGCCCCCGGGCAGACGCAGTTGGCGCGCACCCCGGCGTGGCCGTAAGCCTTCGCGATGCCCTTGGTGAACGTCGCGACACCGCTCTTGAGGGACGCGTAGGGCAGCCGCGCGATGGCCGGTGACCGGATGCCGTAGGCCGCCGTGGTCACCACCGTGCCGCCGCCTCGTTCGAGGAACGGCAGGGCGGCCTGGACGCTGCGCACCGTGCCCAGGAGGACGTCCTGGAACACCTCGGTCCAGCGCTCGTCGTCCACGTCGAACGGTTCGTGCCCGATCAGGCCGGTGGTCACGGCGATGCCGTCAAGCCCTCCGAGGCGTTCGGCGGCTGCGGTCACCACGTCCCCGGCTGCGGCCCCGCCCCCGACGCCGCCCGCGGCGTCGGCGGTGAGGGCGAAGGCGTCTCCGGCGCCGGCTTCGGTCAGCGCGGTGGCGGCCGCTTCGGCGCGTTCCCTGCCGCGTCCGACAACCGCCACACGCGCGCCCTCCTCCGCGAGCTGCCGGGCGGCCGCGAACCCCATGCCCGCGCTACCGCCCACCACCACGTAGGCCTTGTCCTTGACCAGCAGGTCCACCGGACCCCCTTCGCTCGGGCCGCCGCTCCCTCCGGCTACCTCTCGGCGGGCTTGCCCGACGCGGGGCTGCGCCAGTCGGGGAGGCCGTCTTCGGGGCGGGCGATCGGAAAGCCATCCTCGTGGATCGCCGCCCAATGCGCATGGTTGAGTTCGTGCAGCGTGAAGCAGGCGTTCAGCGCGTTGTGGAAGCCCATGTTGTCGACGGTCTGGTTCACCGACTCCTTGATCAGCAGGGACGTGATGGTCGGGAGCCGCGCGATCCGCCGGGCGAACTCCAGCGTGCGGTCGGCCAGTTCCGCCTCCGGGAAGAGCTTGCTCACCATGCCCAGCCGGTGCGCCTCCTCGGCGTCCAGGGAGTCGCCGGTGAGCAGCAGCTCCTTGGTCTTGCGCGGGCCGAACTCCCAGGGGTGCGCGAAGTACTCGACGCCGCACATGCCGAGCCGCTGCCCCACGACGTCGGTGAAGACCGTGTCGTCCGCGGCGATGATCAGGTCGCAGGCCCACATCAGCATCAGCCCGGCGGAGATCACGTTGCCGTGCACCTGAGCGACGGTGATCTTGCGCAGGTCCCGCCACCGCTTGGTGTTCTGGAAGAAGTAGTGCCACTCCTGCAAGAAGAGCCGCTCGCTGGCGCTGCGGGTCCCGCCGTTGAGCCTCCAGGTCTCGTGCTGCCCCGGGCCGGGCATGTTCTCGGCCATCGCCTGCTTGGAGCCCACGTCGTGCCCGGCGGAGAACATCGGCCCCATGCCGCCGAGGATCACCACCCGTACCCGGTCGTCGGCCTCCGCTTCCTGGAACGCCCGGTCGAGCTCGACCAGCATCCCGCGGTTCTGCGCGTTGCGCTGCTTCGGCCGGTCCAGCATGATCCGCGTGATCGCGCCGCCGTCCAGCGACTCGGTGGTGATGAACTCGTACTCGCCCATTGATCCCATTCCTCGGTGTCGGTCAGGCGTCGGCTCTGAGGAGCATGACGCCGCTGGGTGTGAGGCCGCCGCTGCTCACCACCGCCACGCGGGCGCCGTCGATCTGCCTGGCTCCGGCGTCGCCGCGCAGTTGCGCGACCGCCTCGTGGACGAGCCCCATGCCGTGGGTGCGGCCGTGCGAGAGCTGCCCGCCGTGGGTGTTGAGCGGCAGGACGCCGTCCCGGGCGATGTTCTTGCCGCCGTCGAGGAAGTCCTTGCCCTCGCCGATGCCGCAGAAGCCGAGCGCCTCGATCCAGGACAGGCAGTTGAAGGAGAAGCCGTCGTAGAGCTGCGCGACGTCCACGTCGTCCGGCCGGAGGGTCGTGCGCGTCCACAGGTGCGCCGCGGGCCCGAAGACCTGCGGTTCGTGGGTGGAGGTGCTCTGGTCCCATTCCAGCCGCTCGACGATCTGCGTGCCGGCCGCCTCCACGCGGACCGGGCGGACGCGCAGGTCACCGGCGGTCTCGGCGGCCGACACGACGACGGCGACCGAGGCGTCGACGGGGACGTCGCAGTCGTACAGCCCGAACGGCGTGGTGATCATCCGCGCGTTCAGGTAGTCGTCCATCGTCATCGGGTCGCTGTAGACCGCCGTCGGGTCGAGGGCGGCGTTGGCCCGCTGGTTGAGCGCGACCCAGCCGAGGGTCTCCCGGGTGGCGCCGTAGCGGTGGAAGTAGCGCTGCGCGGTCTGCGCGAGCGTGTGCGCGGCCGACGTCGCCCCGAAGGGCACGGCCCAGCCCATGTCACCGCCGATGCGCCCGCCGCCACCGCCCGCGCGGAACCTCCCCTCCCGCAGCAGGAGGTCGTGGCTGGACTGCCAGACCGTCCGGAAGCACAGCACGTGCCGGGCCAGGCCCGCCGAAACCGCGAGCATCGCCGCGATCACCGATCCGCCGGGGCCGAAGGTCTCGCCGCCGCCGTTGAACCACGACGGCCGGACGCGCAGCACCGCCTCCAGCGCCGTGACCCCGCCCTCCCCCATGCCGTGCTCCAGGCCGCCGCCGGGATAGGTCGACAGGCCGTCGATGTCGTCCATCGTCAGGCCCGCGTCCTCCACGGCGGCGCGGCACGCCTCCACGGTCAGCGCGAGCGGGTCGGTCATCAGACGGCGGCCCATCGCCGACCGGCCGATGCCCGACAGGACGGCGTCGTCCTCGAATTTGCGGCCCGGCCGGGCGGGCGGGCGCACCATCGCGCGGATCCGCTGCGGCGTCACCTCGTCCTCGGGCAGGGGCGCCGGTCGCTCCGGCTGATCGGCCGCCGGGCGGAACAGCGGCAGCCAGACGTCCTCGACCTGCTCGAACGTCACCTCCATCCGCATGCCGAGCCGGAGGTCGTCCTCGGCGCAGTCCACCAGCCGGGTGGTGAGCTTGACGCGCGGGTCGTCCTCCAGCGCGACCTGGGCGATGACGTACGGCGCGGGCAGGCCCGGAAGCTGGAACCGGTGGCTGACGGTGAACCCGAACAGGGTGCCGAAACCGGAGGTCTCCTTGATGCCGATGCCGGACCCCTGGCAGTGCGGGCAGAACGGCTTCGGCGGGTGGACGAGCGCCGAGCACGACCCGCACTCCTGCACCCGCAGGCGGCCGTCGGCGCCGGACGTCCAATAGAACTCGTTCCACGGGGTGACGAGCGGCAGTGGTCGCTTCACGTGTCGAGCCTCGCGCCGGTCTTGCGGACGGTGACGGGTTCGGCGAGGCGCTGCTCGTCGCAGACGCGCTGCATCCGCTCGATCGTCTCGTCCAGGCCGGGCCCCAGGCGCTCGCCCGGGGTGAAGGTGGCGGGCAGCTTCTTCATTCCGTTGATGACGCCGATCGAGTCGTAGTGCACCGCGCCTCCGGGTTCGCAGGCGAAGTCGGGCATGCGGTCCAGCACCGCGGTGAGCATGATCTTGAAGGTGGCCCGCGCGACGTTGGAGCCGATGCACCGGTGGATGCCCAGCCCGAAGCTGTTGTGCCGGTTCCCGCTGCGGTCGAGGCGGATCCGGTGCGGCTCCTCGAAGACGCCGGCGTCCCGGTTGGCCATCGCCCAGGACAGCCAGAGCCGCTCGCCCTCCCGGAACCTCGTGCCGTTGACCTCGCAGTCCTGGGAGACGGTGCGCCCGTCGCCCTGCGCCGGGGTGTAGAACCGCAGGAACTCCTCCGTCGCGCTGTCCAGCAGCGTCTCCCGCTCGCGGCTCAACCGCCCTCGTTCACCGGGATGCTCCGACAGCCACTCCAGCGAGTGCGCGGTCAGCGCGGTGGTCGTGTCGAAGCCGCCGCCGATCAGCAGGTTGATGACGCCGAGGATCTCCATGTCGTCGGGACGGCGGCCGTCGATCTCGACGGTCACCAGCTCGTTGATCAGTCCGGGACGGGGGTCGGCCCGGACGTCGTGGACGGTGCCCAGCATCCGCTCGCCCATGCGGTACAGCAGCTGCCGCACCCGCGGGAAGTCCTCCGAGTCCGGCGAGGTGTACACCAGCGCGTGGATGGGCTCGCAGTAGATGTCCCAGTCCTTCAGCGGCGCCCCGAGCAGCGCCAGGGTCAGCACCGCGGGCACGACGTTGGCCAGGTCGTCGACGAAGTCGATCCGGCCGGTCTCGATCACCTCGTCCAGGCACGCCCGGGTCAGCTCCTCGACCACCGGCTTCCACCGCTCGACCGCCGCCGGCGACAGGTAGGGGTTGAGCGCCTGCCGGTAGTACCGCTGGTCCGGCGGGTCCATCTCCAGGAACCCGCCCCGCGTCCGCTTCTCGGGGTCGGGCTCGTACGGGATGCTGATCCCGCCGTAGCCGCGCCGCGTACCGTCCACGTCGTTGTCGTTGGACAGCAGGTCCGCGCGACGGGCGAGGTCGAACAGCTCCTGGTTGCCGTTGACGAACCAGTAGCCGCCGTGCGTGTCGTTCCACGCGACGGGGCACTTCTCGTGGAACTCGTCGGCGAGTTCCACGAACTCGGTGCGGTACCGGATCGAATGCCGGTTCAGGCTGATGACGTACTTCTCGCGTTCCGCGTCGGCTGCCTGTGCTTCGTCAGTACTCATGCGAGCTTCTCCAGCCCCGGGGGGTCACTCGGCGGCGGGGGGAAAGGCGATGGTCTTGGTTTCGAGGAACTCCTCAAGGCCCTCGGTGCCCCATTCGCGGCCGAGGCCGCTCTGCTTGTAGCCGCCGAAGGGCGACTCCACGTCGAACCACTGGGCGCCGTTCACCGACACCGTCCCGGTGCGGAAACGGCGGGCCATGGCCATCGCCCGGTCCTGGTCGGCGCCGAACACCGCGCCCGACAGTCCGTACATCGTGCCGTCGGCGATCCTGACGGCGTCGTCATCGTCGTCGTAGGGCAGCATCACCAGCGCGGGACCGAAGATCTCCTCCTGCGCGACGGGCGCCTTCGGATCCACGTCGGTGATCAGGGTGGGCTCGACGTAGTAGCCGCGGTCGAACCGGCCGGTGGGCTTGCCGCCGAGGACCACCCGGCCGTCCCGCCCGGCCATCTCGTAGTAGCGCAGGACCTTGTCGCGCTGCCGGGCGTTGATGACCGGTCCCATGATGTTGCGCGGGTCGGTCGGGTCGCCCCAGGAGATGCCGCCCATGCCGGTCTTGGCGAGGTCGACCGCCTCGTCCAGGCGGGCGCGCGGCACCAGCATGCGGGTCAGCGCCACGCACGCCTGGCCGGCGTGGACGCACACCGCGCCCGACATCGGCGGGACGATGAGTTCGAGGGGCGCGTCGTCCATCATGACCACGGCGGACTTGCCGCCGAGTTCCAGCGTCACCCGCTTCACGGTGCCGGCCGCCGCGCCGAGGATCCTGCGGCCGGTGAGCGTCGACCCGGTGAAGCTGACGGCGTCCACGTCCGGATGGGTCGCCAGCAGCTCGGCGACGCCGTTGTCCCCCGGAGTGACCACGTTGAGCACGCCGGGCGGGATGTCGGTGTGCTCGGCGGCGATCGCGCCGAGCGCCAGCCCCGTCCACGGGGTGTCCGGCGCCGGTTTCAGGACCATGGTGCAGCCCGCGGCCAGTGCCGCGCTCACCTTGCAGATGTTCAGGTAGAACGGGACGTTCCACGGGGTGATGGCGGCGACCACACCGGCCGCCTCCCGTCGGACCGCCCGCGCGGACGGCATCCCCATGACGTTCTTCGGCGGGAGATGCCGCTCCCACTCGTAGTCGTCGAGCAGCCCGATGTAGTGGTCGATGAAGCCGATCGACGCCTCGAACATGACGCCCTGCGTCTGCGCCACCGGGCAGCCCGTCTCCGCCACGTACATGGGACGCAGCGCCTCGGCGTTCGCGCGCAGCGCGTCCCGCAACTGCACCAGGCAGCGGCGCCGCAGGTCGACGTCGGTCGACCAGGAGGTGGTGTCGAAGGCCCGCCGCGCGGCGCCGATGGCGCGCTCGATGTCGGCCGCGTCGGCGTCGGGCGCCGTGCCGATCACTTCCTCGGTCGCCGGGTTGACGTTGTCGAAGGTGCGTGCGGCGCCGGCGGCCACCAGCTCGCCGTCGATGAGCAGGCGCTCACCGTGGGTCTTCATGTCGGCTCCTATCGGTGGGTGGCTGGAAGGGAGGCCGGCTATCGGGGATGCCTCAGGGATCTCAGTGCGTCGTCCACGGCGGCGAACATGCTCCCCGCCTCGGTGCCAGCTGGCTCGGTTCCGGCGGGCTCGGTTCCTGCGGGCTCGGTTCCGGCGGGCTCGGTTCCGGCGGCTCGGGCCAGTTCGGCGACGAGGCGCGCGTCCTTCTGGAGGAGGGGGCCGGCGATGTCCACCAGCGGGTCGAGCGTGAAGCCCATCCCCGCGACCACGCCCGCCCCGTAGCTCCTGCCGGAGCCGTGTTCCAGGACGGTGCTCATCCCGGCCGGGTCGATGTCCAGGCTCTGAGCCAGCGCGAACGCCTGCAGCGCTACGCCGAGATGCGCCGCGAACAGGACGTTGTTGACGAGCTTGGCGCGCTGTGCCGCTCCGAGCGGTCCCAGGTGCACCACCGGGTCGCCGTACGCAGCGAAGACCGGCTTGGCGCGCTCGGCGGCGCCGGCGTCACCGCCGACCATCACCAGCAGCTTGCCGGTCTCGGCGGCCGGGCCTCCGCCGCTGACGGGCGCGTCGATGAGCGCGACGCCCCGTTCCGCGGCCCGCTCGGCGAGCCGCACGCAGGTGTCCGGGTGCACGGTGCTGTGGATCACGATGAGGCCGCCGGGGCGCATGCCGTCGCCGTCCAGCAGCCCCTTGGGTCCGGCGACGACCTCCTCGACCCCGGCGTCGTCGACCACGCAGACGCAGGCGATGTCGCTGGCCGTGCCCAGCTCGGCGGGCGAACCGGCGGTCGCGGCGGCGGTGCCCGCGTAGGGGGCGAGCGTTTCCGGCCTGCGCGCCCATAGCGTGGCGGGGAAGCCTGCCTCGATGATCCGGCGTGCCATGGGGCCGCCCTGGCTGCCGAGGCCGATGAACCCGACGCGCGGCCTGTCGCCGCCCGCCTTGCCGCCGCCCGCCCTGCCGCCGCCCGTCATGTGACCGCGCCCGCGACCTTGAGGTCCAGGAGCTCCTCGTCGGTGAGCCCGATCTCCCGGAGGATCTCGTCGGTGTGCTCGGCGAACAGCGGGCCGCGCTCCAGTCGCGGGGCCTCGCGGTCGAACTGGACGGGGGACGCGACGAGCTGCCGGGTCACGCCCTCGGCGTCGACCACGTCGGCGATCTGGCCGATCGCGTGCAAGGCCGGGTCGTTGCCCACCTCGTAGGTGTTCTGGACGACCGCCCACTGGCCCGCCATGCCTTCGAAGGCCGCGACCCACTCGTCCTTGGTCCGGCGGGCGATGGCCTCGGCCACGAGTTCGGACGCCTCGGCGGCCCTGGACATCAGCTTCTCGGCCGAGTCGAAGCGCTCGTCCTCCACCAGGTCGGGGCGGCCGAGCCGCTGGCAGAACTCCGCCCAGTACTGACCGGGCTGGAGCATGGACAGCGACAGCCAGCGGTCGTCGGACGTCCGGTACAGGCCGGTCAGCGGATTGCTCGACCCCATCTCCTTGGGCGTCCTCTTCGGCAAGGGCCCGCCGCTCATCAGCGCCAGGTTCACGTTCATCTGGGCGGCCCAGGCGCCGACCCCGAGCAGGGAGATGTCCACGGTCGTCGCGACGCCGGTCCGTTCCCGGGCGAACAGCGCCGCCGAGATGCCGCCGGCGATGGTCATCCCGCCGATGTTGTCTCCGTAGGCGCCGATCGGCTGCTGGGTCACGTACTCGGCGTCGCGGGGGGTGGCGGAATCCGCGCTGCCGCCGCGCGCCCAGTACGTCGTGGCGTCGTATCCGCCCTTGTCGGCCTCCGGGCCGGTGTGCCCGAATCCGACGCCCGCCGCGTAGATGATGTCGGGGTTGATCGCGCGGATGTCGTCGACCTCGATGCCCAGCTTGCGGCGGGCGCGGGGCAGGAAGTTGGTCAGGAAGACGTCGCTGGCGAGGACCAGTTCGCGCAGGACCCGCGCGGACTCCGGTTTGTCCAGGGCCAGCCCGATGCTGCGCTTGCCCCGGTTGGGGCCGTCCATCATCGGCGAGAAGCTCGATCCGTCGCCGATGTTCTGGCTGAAGACCTTGACTATGCCGCGCTGCGCGTCGCCTCGTTCGGCGTGCTCGACCTTGATGACGTCGGCGCCCCATTCCGCCAGCACGGCGCCGGCGGCCGGCACGAAGGTGTATTGGGCGACCTCAAGGACGCGCACGCCTTCCATCGGTTTCACCATGTGGACGGCACCTCGGCTTTCGATTAGTTAGATAGGACTCTAATCATCAAAATATTTGGGGACAAGGGCCTCGGCCATCCATGTCACGGGGTGCCGAGCGCCAGGGCGGCCAGGCGCCGGTCGTGGTCCTGCGGGCTTCCGTAGAGGGCCTGGTCGAGGGTCGCGCGCCGCAGGTACAGGTGCAGGTCGTGCTCCCAGGTCACGCCGATGCCGCCGTGCAGCTGCACGCAGTCCTGCAAGATCACCAGGGAGCGCCCGCCGACGAAGGACTTGGCCGCGCTGACCAGCTCGGCGGCCCGCGGCGACCGCTCCTGGACCGCCGCTGCCGCCGCCTGCGTGATGGCGTGGCAGCCTTCGAGCCACGTGCGCATGTCGGCGAACCGGTGCTTGAGCGCCTGGTAGGACGCGAGCGGGCGGCCGAAGGAGTAACGGTCGAAGGCCCATTGCGTCGTGAGGGCGAAGGCCCGGTCCAGGACGGCGCAGACCTCCGAGCACTGGATGACGACGGCGATCTGGAGCTGCCGCTCAAGCATCTGAACCGCGCCGGGCCTGCCCACCATGGCGTCGCCACCGGCCCGGACGCCGTCGAAGCGCACCTCGCCGAACGACCGGGACAGGTCGAGGGACCACTGCGGGGAGACCGACACGCCCTCGGCCTCGGCGCGGACGATGAACTGCGCGACCCCGTCCGGCGTCGTGGCCGTGACCAGCAGGAGGTCCGCCTGGTCGGCGTCCTGGACGCGGTCCTTGACGCCATCGAGGACGAAGCCGCCCTCCGCCGGCGTCGCGGTGAGCGCCGGCTCCAGCGGCGACCATTCGCGGCCGGGTTCGTAGACGGCCCAGGTCGCGACGCTCTCTCCCGCGACCAGCTCCTCGATCCGGGCGGTGTGGTCGGGCCCGTCGCCGTGCGCCTCGACGAGACCGGCGAGGACGACGCTGACCGGCAGCAGCGGCCCCGGGGCCACTCCGCCGCCCAACTCCTCGGCGAGCAGGCTCAGGTCGCGCACGCCCTCGGAGGAGACGCTCCCGCCGCCGAGCTCTTCGGGGACGACGGGCGCGGCCCAGCCCAGCTCGGCGCCCTGCCGCCACCAGTCCCGGGTCCAGCGCGGCTCGCCGTCGCGCATCCGGCGGATGCGGTCGAGCGAGTACTCCTTCTCGAGGAGCCCTCTGGCCGACGCCTGGAAGAGTCTCTGGTCCGACGAGAGTGCCAGCTCCATCTATGAAGTCCTCTCGCATCACCGCCCGGGACCCTCAACTGAACACCAGGCTGAGAATACTTGTCAATGTCTCAAAATATCCGCCGGGCCGAGTCATGATGGATGGGCGCGGGACGGCGTCCGAACGCCGCCCTATCGGGGGCGATGGGCTCTCCTGCCCGTCGCTGGACTAGATTTACGTATGTCGAACACTGGAAGCGTGGCCCACCCAGAGGAGGACCGTGATGCCCCGCGACTCCGCCACCCCGACCGAGGTCTTCAAGGCCCTGTCCGACCCGATCCGGTGGACCATCGTCCAGCTGGTGGCGCAGGAGGACGAGTACGCCTGCAGCCTGCTCGAGGACACGCTGCCGGTGTCCAAGCCGACGATCTCCTACCACACCAAGATCCTCACCCAGGCCGGGCTGCTCGAAGTGCGCAAGCGCGGCCGCAACTACTTCTACTCCCTGCGCCGCGAGGTCCTGCGGGAGACGATCGGCGAGCTGTGGGCCCTGGCACCCGGCGCGCTCCCCGCCGTCGAGGACGAGGGCGACCGCGGCGCCCCTGGGGAGGCCAGGGCGGAGGCGCCCCCGCCCACCTCGGCGGGCACCGGCTCCCATGTCGGGCTCGTGACCTGGTAGGTCCTCCAACCGCCCGCACGATCCGCGGTGCCGGCGTCGCGTGCCGGTACGGCCGAGTAGAGGCCCGGCAGGGGACGTCCGTCGGCCAGCAGCACGGCCCCGGTCGTCTCGTCCACCTGCAACTCGGACTGATGGACCGGCACGAGAGGCGTCGCCTCACGCGACGCGCACCACCTCCGGACGGTCAGCTCCGGCGTCGGGCCCGGACCGGTGCCCGCCGCGCCCAACGCGCCCACCGGGCCCGGCCGGTGAACCCGCTCGGGCGGAGCGGGCGTTCCGCCGAAGTGCCCGGCCTGCGCCGCGGTCCACACAGCGGGGCCGACGAACTCCCAGTGGCGCGGGTCCATGGCGAGAATGACCTTGGAGCAGCCGATCTCGCCGACGACGAAGTTCGGCCGCCAGACCGCCTCGGCGGCCCGGGCGAGGACGGGGGCGGCCCGACCCGGTGCCCGGTCGCTCATCCTCCGCAGCCATCGGTGCCCTGTGGTGGCGGTGCCCTGGGCGGGCAGTGCCGCGTAGCCGACCCCGCACACCTTCCCCGCGTCCACGATCAGTTCGTGCACGCGGCACTGCGCGCGTACCTCGACCCCTGCGGCCCGCGCCCGCGCCCGCAGAGCGGCCCGCAGCGCATCGCGCGGCTGGCCGCCTCGTAGCGAGGCAACCCCGCGATCGGTCGGCACGCCTTGGTCCAGTACGAGGACGCGGGTGTGGGCGTCCATCGCCGCGAGGGCGGCGGCGGCACCGTCCACACCGAAGCCGATGATCACCACGTCGGCGTGTCCGTCCAGCGACATCGGCTCAGCCTCCTCGCCAGCGTCCTCGGGGGACGGGTTCCAGGTCGGCGCGCGCTCTCGACCCTAGGAACGTCCGTTGACACGTGTCAATAGAATCCGGAAACGTCATTCTCAAATATAGCGAATGCGAACTCCATGCGGCGGTCCCCGGCGGTCTCCGGCGCCGTCGTCAGGCGAGGCGGTCCAGCAGGGCGCCGTCCGGGCCGAAGAGCTCGTCGCGCCAGCGGGCGAGGATGTCGGTGGCGTCGAAGTCGTCGGGATGGAAGCCGGGACGCTGGTAGGCGCGGATGCGGGCGCGGACCTTCGCGTCCAGGAACGGCGAGCGGCGCAGGGCGCGCAGGCTGCCGGCGAGGCGCCGCGGGTTGTAGGTGGCCGGATCGGCGAGCATCGACAGGATCGTGAAGACGATCGTCACCCCGAGCAGGCCGGCGGACGCCTCGATCATGGTGCGGCGGCGCAGGCGCTCCGAGCCGCCGGCGGCGCGGTAGACGTCGAAGGCGACCGACTTGTGCTCCGACTCCTCCAAGGCGTGCCACAGCAGGACGTTGCGGACCTCGTTGTCGCCCAGGAGCGCTTGGGCGCGCGGGTCGGTGAGGAGGCACTCGGCGAGCGTCGCGGTGTAGTGCTCCAGGGCGGCGGTGTGGCCGAGCGCGGCGCGCGGCGGCATGAGCCGCAGGCCGAGCCGGGTGCTGCGCTTGACGAAGGCGTCCACCCAGTGGGTGGGGTAGCCCATGCTGCGCAACTGCCCGTTGAGCGTGTCGTGCTCGCGGCCGTGCACCACCTCCTGGCCGATGAACGCCTTCACCTGCCGCTTCAGCTCGGGGTCGGTGACGCGCCCGGAGCAGGCGCGGACGGAGCGGATGAAGAAGTCCTCACCCTTCGGGAACGTCGCCGAGAGCACGGCCACGATGTGGCTCAGGATCAGATCGTCGTCGGCGTAGTGGCGGCGCATCGCCCCCTTCGGGTAGGCGAACCGCAGACGGCGGACCATCATGGTCCGGGCGGGGACGGACTG
>NZ_SMKK01000122.1 GCF_004348425.1 Actinomadura sp. 7K507 | reverse complement strand
CTCTACCATGACGGCAGCAGCCGCCCAAGGTTCTTCTTGCGTCACAACTCGAAGATCATCGGGCGGCTGTCCTACGTTACGGCCGGTCCCTGCCCGTTCAGATCACGTTCTACGACTGCCGTACTAGGAAAAGCTGCACTCCTGGAAGCACCACCATTACCAGATCCTGCGGACCGCCATTCCCGTCAGGAACTTCCGACATACCGTCCCCCAATCCAGGGAGCGACTACCCAGGGCAAGGGACTACCCGCAGCTGCAGATCTCCGGCACTTGCTTCTTCGGCATCGCCACCCACCCCGACTCACCCGGTTCTGCCCACCCGAGCTACCAACCCATACGACCTGCACCCCGCCGTCCCCGTCAGGATCAGGGCCCGGAGATATCACCCATTCCAGGAGGCAGACATCCGCACTTTCTGCCTGATCGAACGTAATATTCGTTTTTCGGCCTCGCAGAAGACGAATAAGAGGCCGCCGAAGACCGTCCGACGCCCTTATGAGGCGAGAGCAGATCTGGACCGAATCCCGGCCAAGTCCGACATGCCGCTGGCAGACAGCATGGCATCGCGGGAACTGGTCGTATCGCTCGCCGACCAAACGATCAAGGTTGTCGTTTCGCCCCATTCGACCGCGCCGCAGTCGGGGGTCGCCCGCAGCGCACGGACGGTGATCGCGTTCACCAGCCCGGCGCCCTTCCCGGTTCCGCGTCGGCGCGGTGACCCCATCTGCGTCAACGGTGACGACCTCCACCGGATGCTCCTCGGCCGGACGCTTGTCCATCGGATGATTCCGGGTGGTGCCCCCGCTGACCTCGTTCAGCCAGGGCTCCTCGACACGGCTGATCAGGTACGAGGCGCCAACGTTCTCGCGCCGCTTGTTCAAGGAGAAGATGTAGCGCTGGTTGCCGGACGTCCCGATCATCACGGCATTCACCCTCATGCGTCCCCCGCGCTCGTTCGTCGTCGTCCTCCCCGTTCTGATGGACGAGGCGTGCCCCCAGCAGTCTGCGGCGACTGGACACAGGTACTCGCGTCGTCCATCAGACGGTTACGGAACCCGGAAACGTTTCGGGCCACCGACCCTTTGCGGCCCCTTGACAATGGAACCCTAATCGACACGATGAGGATTTCTACCGGGAAAGCACGGGACGTCCCCTGTCCTGAAGTGGCCCCGAAACCAAAGTTTCGGCCGAGCCCGATTTACACCTTTCACGCGTGAAAGTCGGTTCAGGCCATCGCATCGGCACGACGACAGATGGTGGCAGTGACACACAATGGGACCATCCGGACCAGCCGCAGCTCACCGTGACCGGCTCCCTCGACAGTGGTGCCCAGGACCACTTAACGCTCCGGCAGACCTCCGTGGACGGCAGCACCGTGATCGCGATCGGTGCGGCCATCGGGAGCGCCTTCGGGGTCGAGGCTGTTCCGTTTGCAACCGGTGACAACACTGCGCGCTGGTGGTTCGTCCTCGCCTGCCTCACCCGGCATCGCACTGATCGTGCTCGGGTTCTGGCTGCGTAAGCAGCTTCGAGAGCGGTCACAGCAGGAGGTGCGGGTCGGGATCGTAGTCACAGCCGCTGACCCGGCGAAGAGCCCCGCGTACACACGTCAGGTCGATGCGCAGGCCCAGGCCTACACCAGCAAGAAATGCAGGGTTATCGGCCAAGACCGATGTGCGGCTGCCAGCGGACCGCCCCGCATCGCGAGAACTGGTCGGTTCCCTCGCCGACCGAACGATCGAGGCGATGGGGATGCAACTGCACCCAATGCCGTCCAGGTCGACCTGATCCCGACGATGCGCCTCCACGTCACGTTCTGGTACGGGGCCAGGCTCGGCCACACCCACGCACGAGGAGTGATGGTGCACGAGCCGCGCCACGTCGATGGCGACCCGTCCCACTCCCCGACGTGCTGCTGGGGCTGAAGAAGCAGAACGCACACCACGCACGGTCGGCGGCGGGCCTGGAACCATCGACGGTGGTGCCCCACCGTGATCGCGCTCGCGCTGGACTTGCAGGCCTGAGGAGAAGCGTGCTTCGCGCCTGTACGCAAGACCTGCGAAAAGGACGGTGTCGGCAACTTGCTGTGCCTGAACAGCACGGTCGAGCGGCTGTCGGGGAACACAGAAAGCTTCACATCCGCGGTGACGTAGATCTGCCGCACTGGGTTCGACACTCAACTTCCAGACGGTGCCCGCACCGGTCGGCACGCCAGCTTCCTGAGCGGTCCGGTCGCCATCACGGTTGCACTCGGCGCACGGCTGGCCGCCGACCACGGCCGCTGGACCGCCTACACCACGACGCCGCCAACAACCGCTACGACCGGTTCCGGACACACTTCCCACCTGAACCCACGCTCGGGACTCCAGAACTGCGACACCCTGTCACCAACCGCTCTGAAAGCGCACTGCCAAAGCTCGGCGCCCCACAGCAACCAGCGGGTCGCCGAGCCTTTGTGCGTTCCACCGGGGCCGTCAACGAGCGAGATCGCTCCCGCTTAAATCGAATCTGGGGAGCGTCGATACTCAGCATCCCCGCAGCCCTCAGCTCGCTTTTGGACGCGGGCTGGTCCAGCGCCGCCACCGCCACCTATGCACAAACCAAAAAAGGTGCGCCGCCAGGATCGACGTAAACCTGATGCCGTTTTGTTGAGCGCTGCGACGTGATGTCCGCCAGCCAGCAGACACCCCACCTCGGGGTTTCAATCCGATGCGGTTTTGTGGAGCGCTGCGACTAGAGCGGAACAAGGCCACGGACCTCCCCTACAGGTTTCAATCCGATGCGGTTTTGTGGAGCGCTGCGACCCGCCGCTGGAACATCACCAGCAAGCTGGCGAACGGGTTTCAATCCGATGCGGTTTTGTGGAGCGCTGCGACAGAACCGGTGCCTGATGCGGCCAGTGAACAATCTGGTTTCAATCCGATGCGGTTTTGTGGAGCGCTGCGACAGTACCCCAAATTATGGGGGTCTGACCTGCGGGTTTGCAAGATCATGCGCCAACCCCCTCGCAAGCGATCTTGAAGAGGTGCTGGAGATGATCTTCGGGGCGACGTTTGTGCAGGTGAGACCGGCTTTTGAGGGTGTGCGCCAACCTCTTCGCAATTTACTGAATGGTCGAATGACGGCGCACTGGCCACGTGCGGGGGTAGAACACGATGAGGTGTCGCCGACTCCACGACAAAGCCGAGCACTGCGGCACAGCCTGTCAGGAGTGGCTCGACCGGCTGGCACCGGAGGCTGCAATGCACGCCATCCAGGCCAGGGACGAACATGGTGACACAGACGATCCCGCGGCCGACGCCGGTCGGACGCAGCCACCGGCGTGGGACGCGGAGCTCGCCGACCATGTCGATCACATCGCCCATCGTTCCTTCCGACGGCTTGGGTGCTCCGCCGTGGCCCACGCACCCTGCCAGTTTTCCACGTCGCCCCCGACTTCTCATAGCCGTGTGCAGCCCCCAGAACCGCTCCGGTCCCTACCGAAGGCTCAATCGAGGGGCTTGGGAGGAACCTGCTCCGGCTGCGAAGGAGTAACTTGATCAGCACCTGCTGGGGGGCCGGTGGGGGGCCGGAGCGGCGAGGACCGGGCCGGACCCCCGGGTATCCATACGCACTCCTATCTGGATGTACCGGACTGTGGATCACGGAAGTAGATCTTGGATTACCCGAACGAGGGGACTGCTAATGCGGTTTGGGTGCAAGCCCATCCGGGGTTCAAATCCCCGATCCTCCGCCCTTCTGGCCAGGGACTTCGTCCAAGATCGCGATCTTGAGCGAAGTCCCTGTCGCGTTTCAGATGTCCGTTTTCCTGGTCTGGTGTGCACATGGTGTGGCCGGGACGTCGGCGGAGTTCGCTTCGTCCGCGGCTAAGAACTCCTACAGAATGATCAGTGGTTGAGTCGGCTCCAGCAGATGGTGGTGCTGGCGAGGTCCGGGAGGCTTCGTGGATGTCGTCGCGGATCTCCCAGCGGATGCGCAGGCGGCGGAACCAGTGCAGCCACTGTCTGCTCGACGACCCAGCGGTGTGCGCCCAGGCCGGAGCCGTGCTCGGTGCCGCGCCGGGCGATCTGCGGCTTGATGTTCTTGCTCCAGACCAGGCGGCGGTACTTGTCGTGGTCGTAGCCGCGGTCGGCGTACAGCATGTCCGGGCGCCGACGGGGCCGGCCGACCTTGCCGCGGACAGGCGGCACCGCCTCGATCAAGGGCATCAGCTGGGTGACGTCGTTGCGGTTTCCGCCGGTCAGCGAGACGGCGAGCGGGATGCCGTTGCCGTCGCAGATGACATGGTGCTTCGAGCCCGTCCTGGCGCGGTCGACCGGGCTCGGGCCGGTTTTGGGCCGCCCTTGAGCGCCCGCACGTGGGAGCTGTCGATCACCGCCCGGGACCAGTCCAGCTTGTCGGCGGCGTGCAACTCGGCCAGCAGCACCTCGTGCAACTGCTGCCACACTCCGGCCGCATGCCAGTCCCGCAACCGGCGCCAGCAGGTCATCCCCGAGCCGAACCCCAGCTCCTGGGGCAGAAACTCCCATGGAATCGCGGTATGCAGCACGAACAAGATCCCGCACAGCGCCTTGCGGTCGTCGATGCGCTTGCGCCCCGGATGCCGGTACCGCCGCTCGACCTTCGGCAACAGCGGCTCGATCCGCTCCCACAAGTCGTCCGGCACGATCCATGGGGGTTGCTGACCCTTCCTCACGCCAAGATCAACGATCTTGGCGCCCCATGGATACGGGGAAGATCATTCTGTTAGGAGTTCTTAGGCGGGGCCAGCACCGGCGCGGCCCGCCACGATCACTGATCGAACTGCGACAGCGTTCATCCATGACGCCGCTTCTTCGACCGTCGGTGGTTGAGCCGCCCCGAAACGTTCGCTCCGCCGTCCACGGGCCTGTGGACGGCGGAGAGCATGGCTTGCGTTTCCCTGGAAGGCGCCAACTCCGTCGCCCCCTTTCGACGCATCGAGGACATCGGCAGGAGCGGCGACACATTGCGCCTGACCCCCACAGGCTCCGGCAACGCCGCCCGTCCAGCTTGATAGTGAGCCGCTCAGCGGCCACGTCGTTGTGATGCTCGAGTACGTCCATGGGAGGTGCTCTCCTGGTCAACCCGTATCGGGACCATGCAGGACTCCTCTCCGCCAAGGCTTGCCGGGTTCGGTCACAGCCAGCTCGACCGTCGAGAACCAGCCTCTCGCATCACACTTCGGCTAGCTACTTTAAACATCAGCATGGCGTGAACATCTTTCAAAAGCATCAACATACGAGGCCCGGGGCCACCTCGACACAGAAGCTGCCCAGCCACGTTGCCGGCTCCTCGGTTCCTCGGCCGTGGTCTGGGCGACCTGCGGTCGTCTCGCTCGGTGTACCTGACCCAGGACGGGCATCCAGAACATGCACTCGCGACCCCGAAAGTTCAGTCATCGCCCGGGGCGACGCCTCCTCGTAGTCCCCCGTCGCCAAGGCCGGAGTAGATCAGGGCGGTGCGTCCCCGGGGGGGAAGTCGAGTGCCGTGGCCTCCCCCGTGTAGAGCGCCACCAGCGACTCGGGGCCTCTCCACCAGGTGTCCGCCAACCCCATCACTTCCCGCACCGGCTCGTAGCCGTCCAACTCGATGCCATCGACGTCATCGCCGACAAGCCTGGTGATCTGTTTCGCCCACCTGAACGCGTGGTCGGCCAGAGCGAGCGACTCCACCCAGCCCTCGACGGTCGCATGGAGAGGCGCCCACTTGCCTGCATGGATGCCGAACTCACCGGACGGACTGATCATGAAACCGCAGGGACCGCAGTTGACCGCAGTTGACCGCAGTTCGCTGCATCCCGGCTTCGAACCACCACCCCGCGGAGTCCGATTCGGGGGAGTCTGCATCGAGGTACTTGGGGCCCGCCGTCGTACCGGGATGCGGGTGGCAGGAGCAGACCGCCCCACCGTTTCTGGAAGGCCGCCATCCGGTCGATCACTGCCGCGGGGATGCCCCGCTCAAGCCACCACTGCCTGCTCTCCTCGACGGGGCGGACGTCGACCTTGACGCCATCCGTGCCGACGAACGACCGGGCCCGTCGGGACAGGCCATCGGGCACTTCGTCGATGAGGTGAACATTCACCAGGGAACACTACCGGTAGCCGCTATTCCGGACGCCTGAATATCCGGGCCCGCAGGTACCGGCGGAACGGCGCGGATATCGGATCAGTCG
Organism: Actinomadura sp. 7K507; assembly: GCF_004348425.1. GTDB lineage: Bacteria > Actinomycetota > Actinomycetes > Streptosporangiales > Streptosporangiaceae > Spirillospora. The sequence goes on along the minus strand of NZ_SMKK01000122.1, from coordinate 20,548 downwards.
CCGCTACGATGAAGACAAAGCATTAATCGACATCGTCGGTAACGGGCCCGGATGAGGTCGGCCCTGTAATGCTCTCGCCCTTCTTACCCGCCTCGAGAGCGGCTTGCCGGCGCTGTTGCAGCTCATCGCGTTCCGCGTCCGGTATTATCATTGATTCGGCGAGCACGGCGGCGAGCGCGTCCACTTGCGCATTGTCGATGTCAGCTTGGAAGATCAATCGGATATTCTCTTCGGGTGTGATGATGTCGATCGCCGAGCGCCCACTTCCGTCCTGTGCGGGTGCTCGGACATATCGCACTTGGTCCATCGGGATGTCCTGACCAATCTGGCCGTGCTTGCGGAATGCACTGGTCTTGGCCGTGATGATCCGGCGGTCCGTGACGGCGACCAGGTTCTTTGCCGCCTTGTCGATCGCTGCTGTCACCTTCTCTTTGGTTGTCGCCGCCTTGTCCTTCGCTGCCACCACCTTCTCCTTCGTACCGCCGGAGGCAGCGCCGAAAGAACCGAGGACTTCGAGCTGGTCGGGGAAGCTCAGGACACGAAGGGTTTCACCGTCCTCGAGGATCCATCGCAGGGTGCGAAGGTACGGTTTGCGATCCAGTGATGCAGGTGCGCAGATGATGTCCGGAGCCTCAAGCGGAGGTACTGGTGGATGGAGAGCGTCGGCAAGAGGCTCGATCGCGTCGAGAAGTTGGGCGCAGGTCAGGCGGGCGGTCTTCGAGTCCCTCCGGCTGCGGGTCAACGGCATCGTCGCGCGGCCGGGGAGCTCGGCGATGATGCGTAGCTCACGCCTCAGTGAGTAGACGAGTCTCCTCATCTCGGTCAGTGCGGAGTCGCGCTCCGAACGAGTGTCGCGCTCAATGACTTCGACGAGCCCCGCTTCGTCTTCGCGTCCGGTGGCACTCACCTTCGCGGCGCGGATCACCTGGTACTTGGTCCATGCTTCGAGGGAGGACCGGAGGGCATATGCGTCAAAGACGATGGCCTCAGCGTTCATTTCGAGGTACTCACGGCGACCCCGCGCGCCAAGTCGTTTGATCTCCCGGACGTGTCCCCCGACGTTCTGTCGGTACTGGTCACGCGCCTTGAGTAGATCTGCTCTCTTGGTCGCGACGGTCTCCCATACGTTCGGCGTGACCGATTCGATCTCTTGCGCCTCGCCGAATGCGGTATCGACGGCCTTCACGAGTCCCGTGAGCGTGGACCACTGCTCGCGGTACATAGTCGTGAGAACCTGGCTCGTCAGCGCGATATTCGTCCTGACGAGGCCCGCGACCTCACTCAACTGCAACTGGAGGGCGACCATGGCCAGCGCCGACCCGATGTTCGCCAGCTTTTGCGCCGTGCTCACCTTGGTGAATGGGATAAAGCGAGCCTGATGAACGATCTTGCCGTTGAGGAATACTGCCCCGATGTTCGCGCCATTCTTGACAGCAAGCGTTCCGCCGGCGTTCAGTATGGCCTGCGTAGCATCGGTGACCCGGTAGACCCCCTCCACGCTGGCGAACGCGTTCGCGAGGTTGCCGCCCACGTTCGCAGCGTTTCCGGTCGAGGCGAGGAACGTGGAGATCTTCTCGCGGTCGGTGGCTGACAGGAGCCCGAAGTCGATCGGATCGAGCTTGAGGTCGAGCTTGAGCTTTTCCGGGAGCTCGCCGAAGGCGAAGACAACACCTGGGAGCACCTCCGCCAGGACTGTCGAGGCCGCTGTCGAGTCGCTGTCCGAGTCGGGTGTCGAATCGTCCACGTTCGGTGAGTCGGCCTTGTCGATCTGGCCGCTCTCCCCAGGTTCGGGATTATCCATCGAATCCGAAGGTCCCTGCATGCGTTTCTCCTTGCGGGGGTGGCGTAGAGCGGCGAAGGGCGTCAGCATTCGCTGGCGGAAGACTACGGCACAGCGCGCCGTCCATCTCCTGGCAACTCGCGCTAATCGGGCAGCCGGTGCACGTGGCAGCGTTCCTTGGGCAGTTCCTTGGCGGCGCTGCGGATCACGTGTTCGTGGTGTGTGAAGACGATGACCTGGAATCGGTCGGCCATGCTGTCGAGGACGTGCAGGGCCGCCTCCGTGCGCCGTTCGTCGAATGTCATGAAGATGTCGTCGACGGCGATCGGAAGGGCGTTGCCGGCTGCGGCATGGCGTTCGAGCGTCGCAAGGCGCAGCGCCAGGTAGAGCTGGTCGCGGGTGCCCTCGCTGAGGGCGGCGGGCGCCAGCGTTCCCGTGGACGACTTGGCGCGGATGCTCGGGCGCTCCTCGTCGGATAGTTCGAGCCCGGTATAGCGACCCAGGCTCAGCTTGGTGAACATCTCCGAAGCTTGCGCCAGGATCGGCGCCTGGTCGCTGTCTCGGTATTCCTCCATGCAGGCCAGGAGGGCGACCCTCGCGGCCTCCAGGCGCAGGAATTCCTCGGCGTCTTCCGCCAGTTCGGCACAGATCGCGGCGATGTCGGCGGCGGCGCGGGCGGCGTCCTCGCCGCCGTTGAGCCGGCCGAGCGCCTCCCGCCGCGTGGTCCGCTGTTCCAGCCAGCCGTCCCTGGTCTCCTCGAGTTCACTGATCCGGTGGTCGAGTTCGGCCAGCTCAGCCGTCAGTTCATCGGCGGACGTCCCATGCCCGCGGAGCTGGGTGAGCTCTGCCCCGGACGGAAGAGCCCGCTGGATCTTCGCCAGGGCGGTGGACTTCTCCCTCAGGTCGCGGGCGCGGGTCACTGCGTCCTCCATCTCGGCAATCGTGGACACGCCGAGGCGTGCCCGGAAGTCCTGGAGGCGGCTCTCAATTTCCCTCAGTTCGAGCGAAGCGTCTTCGATCTGCTTGACGAGCTTCGACTTGTGGTCGAGCAGGCCCTGGCGCTCACGGTCGTCGTCCCGTTGCTTCTGCAGGTCCCGTGCCAGGGTTTCGATGGCCTGGTGCCAGCCGATGGTGGATGCTGGAACGCTCCGGCCGCAGGAACGCAGCGTCTCCCGCAGCAGCCCCTCGAAGTCGGAGATCCGCTTCTCGGCCTGCGGGAGTGCGTTCTCGATCGCGGTCGCAGCGTCGACTTCACCCGCCACCTGGAGCAGGATGTCCAACTCGGCCAGAGCGGTGTCGGAGTCACGGTCCGCGGGCAGGCCGGCGTTGTCGAGGAACTGTCGCCACTGCTTCCCGTGCTCGTCCACGTCCTTCTCGGCGCCGGTCTCGGCGGCCTCCGCGTCGGCGAGTTCGGCTTCGGCATTGTCGAGGTCGCGCTGCGCCACGGCGCGTTTCGCGGCGGCTGCGTCATGCTCGTCGAGGCGGGTACCGGCCGTGCTCAGGACTTCGGTGAACAGCACGGCGGCGTCGGTGGACGGCGGGGCGTCGTCGAGGCGCAGCAGGTTCTTGAGCCGGGCCGTGTGCGCGTGGAGGCGGTCGCGCTGTTCGCGGAGGTCGATGCGGACGTCCTGGAGGTCCTGGGCTTCGGTCTTGAGCCTGCCGACGGCGTCCAAGATGCCCGATCCCCGGTCGGGTTCGGGCGGCGCCGCGGGAAGGCCCTCCCACAGTGCGTCCCAAGACTGCCGGGCCTGGACCAGGTCGGCGTGCGCCTCCTCCACTGCCGCCTGGAGTTCGGGGACGGTGGGTTCCAGCTCGGCGATCTCGCGCTCGGTCTCGGCGCGCTTATTCACCTCCTCCGCGTGCTGCAGCATCAGGTCGACGGTGGTGTCGGCTCGCCGCACGGCCTCCTGGAAGGAGGCTTCGACGCCCGGGTCGTCCCGGAACCGGGTGATGAGTTCGTCTCGCAGGGCGCGCTGAGCGCGGAGGTCGTCGTGGGTCGGCGGGGCGTCGCCGGTGACGAGCCGGTCGAGTTTCCTCCGGTACGTCGCGAGTCGCCGTTGAGCCTGGTCGAGTTCTGCGGCGCGTTCGCGATGTCCCTTGTCGAGTTCGCGGTGGCCGGCCTCGGCTTCGGTGACTCGTCCTAGCTCGGGGAGCTGGAGGTCCAAGACGTCTGCGGGTGACAGCTCGGGAAGTTCGAGCCGGTTCAGCGCCTGGCGGAACCGTTGCGCGAGTTTCTTCTCTGTGGCCTGGGTGCTCGTCAGCTTGTCCGGCAGGTCGTGCGGAGCCGCGGTGTACGCGTTCTTCAGCAGCGTGACGTCCTCGCTCGCCGGGAGGGAGCTGAGCTGCTTACCGAGCCGCTCGCTTTTCTCCCGGTGTCGCTTGGCCGTGTCCCGGGCGCGGTCGAGGGCGTCGTGACGCTTGCGGCCCTCGTCCCTCAGGTTCTGGCCAGTCGCGCGGAAAGCGGCGGGGAGCCGGTAGAGGTTCTCGTCGGCCAGGGTCGCACGCGGGTGGACGGTGCGCAGCCGCGATCCGGCTTCGGTGCGTGTGCGCGCAGCCTTCCCGGACGACTCGTCCCGCTGCGTCACAGCTTCGAGGATCGCCGTGACGTCCTTGGAGAGCCGCTCGATCGCGGCGGCGTTCGGGAGAAGGGAGCCGTCGTCGCCCATCATGGCGAGCCGCTGATCGATGTCCTCAACGAGCGGTGCGTTCTTTGAGCGCACCGCGTGGTGGTTGCTCTGCTGCCTCAGCAGGTCGCCGAGTTGCTCGCGGATGTCGTCGGCGGCGGACGGTCCCCGTGTGGCGATCTCCGCGATCTGCTCTTCCAGGTCGCACTGCTCCTTTAGGAGGGGGAGTATCCCGAGGAGCCGCTGCTTGGCCTGCCGGAGCGCTTGCCCGCCCTTCAGTTCCTTCTCGGCCGCCACGAGGTTGTTCTCGGCCTCGGCCGCGGCCTGTTCGGCATCCCGGTACTGGCCGGGCTGCAGCGTCGCATCGCGGGCGGTCAGCCGGAGCTCTTTCAAGCGTCCCAGCGCGACGTTGATCCTTGGATTCGTCCTCCCGCGAACCAGGAACAGGCGGTCTTGCCGGCTCTCGATCGTCTCGAGGACGGCCTTCAAGCGCATCCCCGACCGGGCGGCGGCGAGCAGCTGGGCCATGTCGCCTTTGCCTGATGCGAGCAGTTTCCCGCCTCTGCGCAGTTCGTCGCTGTTCAGGGCGAACTCGGTGGTGAAGGTGTCGCGGTCGACGCCGCCGAGGAACGGGGCGAGCGCGTCCTGGCCGATCGGCATTCCGTCGCCGTCCACGAGCGCGTCCTTGCGCTTCTTCCGGCGGACGATCTCCAGTGCCACCCCGCCGGCCGCTGAGAGGCGGGCGCCGAGCCGGGTCCGGGTGCCATGCAGGAAGGCGTACGGGGTGGCGTGGTCGATGCCGTACAGCATCTGGTTCAGGGCGCTGAGCGCGGTGGACTTGCCGGCTTCGTTGGGACCGTGGACCAGGTGGACGCCGGGGGCGCCCAGGTCGTCCAGGCTGTGGCCGTCGAAGGCGCCGTAGGCGATGAGGTCGAGGCGTTCGATGCGCATTCCGGTCACCGCGCTTCCTGCAGCAGGGACTCCACGAGCCGGTAGGCGTCGTCGGCGAGGCTCTCGACCCATGCCGGGTCGGCCACGACGATGCCGTCCCGCCCCTTGATCTCGGCGGGGATCCTTCCGATGAGCGGGTGGCCGGAGAGCTTGGCCATGAGGCCGTCCGGGTCGGTGCCGAGCACGGAGAGAGTGCGGCGAAGGTCGGTCAGGATCCCGGAGGTGCCCCCGCCGGAGTCGCCGCCGTCCTCCCTGGACCTGCAGACCTTGACCTTTTCCAGCCACAGGTTCGGGTGCTGGCCGGCGGCTGCCCGGAGTTCGTTGAGGATCCGTTCGCGGTCCCGCCACAGTGCGGCGTGTGCGGACGTCACGCCGGTGAGGGTGACGCGGACGGCGGTTAGCCTCTCTTCCGGGATCTCCTGGAAGCGCTGCGCGACGAGGCTGCACACCTGGTCGATGTCGTCGCGGCCCGTGACGTCGACGTCGAGGCTCTCCCAGCGGGCGGTGTCCAGGTCATGGTGCTTGACCGATTCGACCTGGAGTCCGCCGTCCACGGTGACGACGACGCAGCCCTTCGGTCCCGTCTCGCGTGCGTGCCGTCCCTGGATGTTGCCGGGGTAGACGATCCACGGCTCGTCCCGGACGATCTGCTGCGTGTGGACGTGACCGAGCGCCCAATAGTCGTAGTCCCGGGCTTCGAGGTCCGCGACCGTGCAGGGCGCGTACCGCTTGTGCTCGCGGTAGCCGCCTTCGAGGCCCGTGTGCAGCAGGCCGACGTTGAACAGGCCGCCGTCTCGCGGCGGATACCCGGTGGCGAGGTTGTCGGTGAGGTCCCACTCAGCGAACCCCTGGCCGTGGACGGCGAGTCCGGCCTTCTCGTCCCGGACAGTCTCGGGTTTCCGCGTCGTGAAGACATGCACGTTGTCGGGAAGCCTGAGTGAACGCGTCATGAGGTTCTTCGCGTCGTGGTTCCCCGAGACCATGTAGACGGGGATGTCGGCGCGCCCGAGGCGGGCCATCTGCCCGCTGAAGTAGAGCCCGGTCTGGTAGTCGTTCCAGTCCCCGTCGTACACGTCGCCAGCCAAGAGGACGGCGTCCACGGGCAGCTCGATCGCGAGCCGGACAAGGTTCTCCAAGGCTCTCCGAGTGGCCAGGCGCAGGTCCTCCTCGGGTGCGCCCTCGTAGGCCGAGAGTCCCCGCAGCGGACTGTCGATGTGAAGATCGGCGGCATGCAGAATCTTCATGGTCTCCTCGTTCGGGTGGCAGTCGGAGCGCAGCGTCCAGCGGTCCTGTGGCGAGGGGACTGGAGGAACGCTAGCCCGCTGTTGTGATGTATGTGCTCAAAGTGACGAAACAGCTGTCTTGTGGCAGCAGGGGCCGAAGATGAAGCGGCTCTGGGCCCACCGGCCGCCTTTTCCTGTTCGGGCGGCGGCTTCCTGTTCAGGAGGCTTGCCGTTCGGGAGGCTTGCCGTTCAGGACGCTTGCCGTTCAGGACGCTTGCCGTTCAGGAGGCGACCTGAGCCCGCGCGGCCTCGTCGAACAGGGGGTTGGTCATCGCGACGATCTTGGGTCGGAAGTTGCCCTTCGCGCACACCAGGCCCGTCGCCTTCTCCTTCGGGGCGAGTTCCGTTGTGGCGATCTGCCCCTCGTACTCGCCGAGGGCGGAGCTGCTGTCGTGCTTGGTGTTCCTGGTGTCGGTGATCGAGAAGTAGAGCGGGTTGACCTCGAGCTGCTTCTTGGTCTGGTTGGTGACGGTGACCTTGACGCACGACAGGGCGCCGCCGTCGCTCAGGACGCTCTTGCTCGCGCGCGCCCGCTTGGCGGCGAGCTTGACCGGGAAGGTCTTGGTCTTGGCCGCGCCGCTCTTGCCTGCGGGCTTGTCGGGGTCGGACGACTGGACGGCGACGGGGTCCTGTTCGAGTTCGCAGCCGGCGGTGAGGACGGCGACCGCGACGAGGCCGATGATGATCTTGCGCATGAGGACTCCTTGGTGCTGGGCGCGTTCTGCACGGCGCGCTGCCGAATGGGGTCGTAGTGGAGGGGCGTCGCCGCCCGGCTGGTGCTGGGTTGGTCGGGCGCGCGCGGCGCGCATGGGAAACGCGACGTCGGTGGACCGTCGCCGGGGGCTGTTCAGCCCTCGGCGACCGTGAGGAGCTCGTAGAACTCTTCGGCGTCGATGACGGTGATGTCGTGGCCGAAGTCGCGGAGACGCTCCGCCTTGGCGAGCTTGCCCGTCTTCTTCACCCCGGGGGCGAGTTGGCGGGGTTCGATGGCTCCGACGACCAGCAGGTCGACGAACTTGGTGACATTGGAGACGGTCCGGGCTCCGAGGGCGGCGATCCGTTCGGCGGCCGCCGTCCTCGTCATGTTCGGCAGTGATCCGGTGAAGCAGACGGTGAGTCCGTAGAACGGGTTGTCCGGGTCGGCGTTGGGCTCGGCGTCCGGAAACGGCGTGCGCCGTGCGGCTCCCCGGTACTTGCACCCTTGGCGGACACCGCCGCGGTAGGAGCCCATCTGGATCCTGTGTACGCCGAGGAGGTCGACAAGGGCGGCCGGCCCCTGCCGTTTCAGCGCGGCGAGCATCACCTGGGCCGCCGCCCGCGCATCGTCGCCGGCGTCATGGTGGCGCGGCAGCTCGATGCCCAGGGCGGCGGCGAGCACCGGGAGCTTGTAGGAGAGCAGGCCGGTCCAGGTTCGCCTCGCGACAACGAGTGTGCAGGCGAACCGGAGGTCCGGGACGGGCAGGCCGCTCGCCTTGCACGCGTCGGCGAGAACTCCCATGTCGAAGGCCGCGTTGTGCGCCACGAAGGGGGTGTCGCCAGCGAACTGGGCGATGCGCTCCAGCGTCTCCGGCCAGCCGGGGGCGTCCCTGACGCGGTCCGCCGTGATGCCGTGGATGCCGACGTTGAAGGCGTCGAAGTGGTCGTGTCCGTCCGGGGGCTTGATGAGCGATGACCACTCCTCGACGATCTGCCCTTCCTTCACCTTGACGAGTCCGACCGAGCACGGGCTTCCCCGCAGGGAGTTCGCCGTCTCGAAGTCGATCGCCACCCAAGCCGTCATCTGTCGCTCCTAGCGCCGAGCCGTTGAAAGCACGACCATGAGAGCACGACGTGAAAGCACTGTCAAATGGCATCACTCGATTGGGTGATGTACTATGGCGATGCTCCCGAAAGCTGACAAGGAAGTACCGATGGCATCGCAGAGCGAGCAGCTGACCGCCGCCGAGATCTCTCGGCTCGCCGGCGTGACGCGGGCGACCGTGAGCAACTGGCGCCGGCGCCACCCCGACTTTCCGCAGCCCAGCGGCGGGACGGAGGCCAGCCCGAGCTACGACCGGCGGCAGATCGAGGCATGGCTCGACGCGCGGGGCCGCCTCCCCGCGCGCTCGCCCACCGACGACCTGCGGGCCCACCTGCGCGGTCGCACACCGCGCGAAGCCGAGGGCGTCGCACTGTTCACGGCGCACCTGGCCGGGCTGGACGCCGGGAAGCGCGCCGCGATCCCAGCGCTGAACGACAACGAGTTGACCGCGCTGCAAACGGAGTCGTCCTCGTCGGCCGGTGCCGCCGAGCCGGGCCACGCCGACGTCCCCGCAACGCTCCTTCGAGCGGCGGCGCAGGTCACGCACCAGGAAGGCCCGCTCGCCGTCTTCGACGTCCTCGACGAGCACACCGAGGCACCGATCGGCATCCGGGGGACGCATCCGACACCGGACGTGCTCGCCGACCTGATGGCCGCGCTGGCGACGACCGGCGACTCGCGCGTCCGCAGCGTCCTCGACCCGGCCTGCGGGAGCGGACGCCTGCTCGCCGCGGTCGCCGCCACCCGTGAGCCCGGCGCGGCTGTGCACGGCCAGGAGTACCGTCCCATCACTGCGTCCCAGGCCAGGGCCCGGCTGGCCGAAGCGGCGCCCAAAGTCTCGGTGGACGTGCAGACCGGCGACAGCCTTCGCGACGACGCCTTCCCCGGCCTGCACGTGGACGCCGTGGTGTGTAATCCGCCCTACGGCGACCGCGACTGGGGCCACGACGACCTGGCGCTCGACACCCGGTGGGCCTACGGCGTGCCGCCGCGCTCGGAACCGGAACTCGCCTGGGTCCAGCACGCCTTGGCGCATCTGGCCGAGGGCGGCCACGCCGTGCTCCTGCTCCCGCCGGCGACCGCGTCACGACCGTCCGGCCGCCGGATCCGGGCCGAGCTGCTCCGGCAGGGGGCGCTGTGCGGGGTCATCGCCCTCCCGGCGGGCCTCGCCGTACCGCACCACATCGGGCTTCACCTGTGGCTACTCCGGGGCCCCGAGGCCGCTCGCCCCGGCCGTGACCTGGTCCTGCTGTTGGACGCCTCCGACGAGGCCGCCTCCACCGAGCAGGGCAAGGCATCGGGCAGCGGCAAGCTCCACGAGACGATCGTCAGCACCTGGAAGGCGTTCACCGGCCGCGCCGAATTCACCGAGATACCGGGAACCGCGCGCGCCGTCCCCGCGATTGACCTCCTGGACGATCTCGTCGACCTCTCGCCCGCACGGCACGTCCGCACCGCACCGATGATCATCCCGGACGCGGCCCTGCGCGATGTCGCGCAGCTCATCGAGCGCCTCAAAGCGGACGTCTCCGCACTGGCCGGCGCGACCGAGATCGGATCGCTGTCCTCGGCCGGCGAGGCGAGCCGCACCTGGCGCACCGCCACGGTCGCCGACCTGGCCCGCGGCGGCGCCCTCGCCCTCCACAGAGGAACGCGAGCCGCCTCGACCGACCCCCTGCCCGCCGACCTCGCGGATCGTCCCGTCCTCCGGGCGCGCGACCTGATCGGCGGGACGCGCGCCAGTGGCGACACGCGCGAACTGCACCTGGCCGATCCGGTCGTCATCGAGGCGGGAGACGTTCTGGTCACGCAGATCGTCGGCCCGCAGGGCGTCGCAACGCGCGTGGCGGGCGAGGACGATGCCGGATGCCTGCTCGGCAACGGCGTCTTCCTGCTGCGGCCCGACCCCGCACGCATCGACCCCTGGTTCCTCGCCGGGTTCGTCAGCGCGCCCGACAACATCAGCCAGGCGACGACCGGTAGCTCCACGCCCCAACTCGCGGCGTCCCGGCTGCGCGTCCCGCTGCTCCCGATCGGCGAGCAGACCGCTTACGGCCACACGTTCCGCAAGGTCGGCGAACTCCGAAGTACCGCACGGAACGCCGCGAACTGCGCCGACGAGACAGCAGACCTCATAGCCACCACCCTCAGCAGCGGCGCGCTGGTTCCCCCAGGGGCCGAGTTGCCATGAGCCTCAGCGCAGGCTGTTGTACATGCCCCAGACTTGAGAATCCCTGCCCCGCAGGCCGTCACATCCGGAAGGGAACCCGTTGAACCCGAGCAAGCACACCGAACTGGTGAACCACGCCTGGTCGGTCGCCGACCTTCTGCGCGGCGACTTCAAGCAGTCGGATTACGGCAAGGTCATTCTGCCGTTCATCGTGCTTCGCAGGCTGGAGACCGTCCTGGAGCCGACTCGGTCGGCCGTCCAGGAGACCGTTGAGCGGTTCAAGGGCAAGGACATGGACACCGACCGGTTCCTGCGCCGCGCGTCGGGCCACCCGTTCTACAACACCACCGGCTACACCCTCGCCAAGATCGCCGGGGATGCGGAGCACGCGGCGACGAACCTCGCCAAGTACATCGCGGGTTTCTCCCCGAACGCGCGGGAGGTGCTGGAGAAGTACGAGTTCGCCCAGCAGATCAAGCGGCTGGACGACGCGAACCTGCTCTACAAGGTCGTCGGGCGCTTCGCCGACCTGGACGTCCGCCCCGAGGTCGTGTCCAACCACCAGATGGGCTACTTCTTCGAGGACCTCATCCGGCGGTTCTCCGAACTGTCCAACGAGACGGCCGGTGAGCACTTCACGCCGCGCGAGGTCATCAAGCTGATGGTCAACCTACTGGTGGCGCCGGACGCCGACGCGCTCAGCGTCCCCGGCATCGTCCGCAAGGTGCTGGACCCGGCCTGCGGCACCGGCGGGATGCTCAGCACGACCCAGGAGTACATCACCTCCCTCAACCCGGACGCGACCGTCGAGGTCTACGGGCAGGAACTCAATCCCGAGTCGTGGGCCATCTGCCGGTCCGACCTGATGATCAAGGGTCAGGAACCGGACAACATCGCGTTCGGCAACTCCTTCAGCGACGACGGCCACCGCACCGCCAAGTTCGACTACTTGCTCGCGAACCCGCCGTTCGGCGTCGAGTGGAAGAAGGTCAAGGACGAGATTGAGCACGAGCACGAGACGCTCGGCGAGTCCGGACGCTTCGGGGCGGGGCTGCCGCGCATCAACGACGGCTCTTTCCTGTTCCTCCAGCACATGATCGACAAGATGAAGCCGCGGGAGGCCGGCGGCAGCCGCGTCGCGATCGTCTTCAACGGCTCCCCGCTGTTCACCGGCACCGCCGAGTCCGGTGAATCTCGTATCCGCCAGTGGATCATCGAGAACGACTGGCTGGAGGCGATCGTCGCCCTGCCCGACCAGCTCTTCTACAACACCGGCATCTCGACGTACTTCTGGATTGTCACCAACCGCAAGCACGAGGACCACGAGGGCAAGGTCATCCTGCTGGACGCCCGGGGCTACTGGCAGAAGATGCGCAAGTCCCTCGGCGACAAGCGCAAGGAGATTGGCGACGGTCAAAGCGGTCGTCCCGACCACATCGCCGAGATCACCCAACTCTACGGCGACGCCCTGGAAGTCGCCGACGACCCCAAGCACCCGCTGCACGGCAAGGTGAAGGTCTTCCGCAACCAGGACTTCGGCTACCGCCGCATCACCGTCGAACGCCCTCTCAAGCTCCGCTTCGAGCTGACCGACGAGACCCTTGCGGCACTTAAGGCGACCAAGCAGGTCCAGAAGCTCGGCTACGCGGAAGCGTTCATCAACGCGGTGCGCCCGCTCCTCGGCACCACCTGGCCGACCAAGCCCGAGATGCTGAACGCCCTCATGGGCGCGGTTGTCGATGCCGACCTCCAGTGGCCGCCCGGCGCCCCGTTCGCCAAGGCCGTCCGCGACACCATCGGCGTCCGCCACCCCGAAGGCGAGTTCCAGCACGTGCGCAAAGACGTCATCGAACCCGACACCGACCTCCGCGACTACGAGAACGTGCCGCTCGATGAGGACGTCGAGGACTACCTCAAGCGCGAGGTCCTCCCGCACGTCCCCGACGCCTGGATCGACCACACCAAATCCAAGACCGGCTACGAAATCCCCTTCACCCGCCACTTCTACGTCTACAAACCCCCACGTCCCCTGCCGGAAATCGACGCAGAACTCAAGGCCCTCGAAGCCGAAATTCAGACTCTCCTTAACGAGGTGACAGAATGACCTCATCTCTGGGCAGAGTGCCACTATGGACAACAGCACACGAAGTTAGAAAAGTGGTCGATCCTGCAACACTAGGAGACCATGTAGTTCACTACAGCATCCCCTCTCTGGACGAGTTCGGGGCAGGAAAGGTCGAAGAAGTTGATTCGATAAAGTCTGCCAAGTTGAGCCTCCATGGCGGCGAAGTTCTCATCAGCAAGCTTAACCCCCGGAAGAGCAGAGTCATTTACATCAATCGTGACCAGCTTCCCATCGTAGCTTCGACGGAATTCGTTGCCCTGCTACCACTTCCTGGTATAGATTCGCGATTTCTCACATATACACTCGGCTCGGAGAGCGCACGACAGGAACTTGACTCAAGAGTCCAGTCAGTGACACGAAGTCATCAGCGCGTGTCGCCGGAAGATGTCACTCATCTTTCAATATGGGCCCCTGACATCGAGGAACAACGGCGCATTGTCGACTTCCTCGATGCCGAGGTTAGTCGGATGGGCAAGCTCGCGAAGGTACGGAAAAAGCAACTGTCCCTCCTCTGGGAACGTCTGGACGCAGTTGCCAAGGAAGCGACTGGGCGGGCAGCGCTCCACGCCAATGCTGACTACACTCCGACTAAACTCAGGCGCGCTATTACCATGATTCGGACGGGCACCACCCCTTCGCACCTTGAGGATGTCGGCAGCGATAACTCACCTAATACGCTTCCCTGGTATACACCAGCCGCCCTGGATGGCGTCCTACAGGTTAGCCCTGCAGAGAAGAAGGCCAGAGACGATGGTTACGTACCAGCGTTTCCCGCTGGCAGCATCTTGGTAACTGGAATCGGCGAGTCGCTGGGAAAGATCGGATACCTCACGCACGCAGCCACCGGCAACCAACAACTGACAGCACTCTTCCCTACTTCAACCACAAATGGCCGATTTCTCGCCTGGCAGCTACATGTTGCGCGAGATGAACTAAGGAACTGGACTCAGTATTCTCGAGTGCGAATCATCAATAATGACACTCTTGCCGATTTCCATATATCACTTCCCGCGAAATCTGTTCAAGACAAGGTTGTCGCACGTCTCGATGAGCATCTAGCAAAGGTGCGTTCACTAGATGCGGTAACGGATGGCTTCATAGCCGCGATCCGAGAGAGGCAGCGGGCGTTGATTACGGCGGCGGTTACGGGGCAGTTCGATGTTTCCACGGCATCCGGTCGTGGGGTTATGGAGTAGGCGATGAGTCCTGTGCATGACGAAAGGGCGTTCGGGGACGCGATCGTCGCGGCGATGCTCAAGGGTGGGTGGCTTGAAGGCGATCCGCACGATTACCGACCGGAACTCGGGGTGGACACGCGGCAGCTCTACACGTTCGTCGGGGCGACCCAGGGCGACGAGTGGGAGCGGCTCGTCATGCTCTACGGTAATAGCACAGAGGCCGCGCAGGTCGGTTTCGCCAGGCGGCTCGACAAGGCGATTGCCGAGGACGGGGTGCTCGCCGTCCTGCGCAAGGGCGTGAAGGATCGGGGGGTCCTGATCCGCGTCGCGTACTTCAAGCCGAACCTTGTGCTGGACGACTCCGTCCTGGACGATTACCGGGCCAACCGGCTGACGGTCGTGCGCGAGCTGGAGTACGCGACCAAGCAGGCCGACAAGGGCAACCGGCTCGACCTGGCGCTGTTCGTCAACGGGATTCCGATCGCGACGGCGGAGCTGAAGAACCCGCTCACCGGGCAGGGTGTGGAGCAGGCGAAGGAGCAGTACCGCAGCGACCGCGACCCGAGCGAGTTGATCTTCCGGCAGCGGGTTGTGGCGAACTTCTGCGTCGATCCCGATCTCGTGTTCGTCGCGACGCAGTTGCGGGGCCAGAAGACGCGGTTCCTGCCGTTCAATACCGGGTCCGAAGGGCCGGGCCAGCCCGGCGGCGCGGGCAACCCGGCGCCGGTCGAGCCGGGGACGTACGCGACCTCATACCTGTGGACGCGGATCTGGGAGCCGGACACCTGGCTGGACATGCTCCAGCGGTTCGTCCATGAGCAGAAGACGAAGAGCGCAGGCGGCCGGACAAGCAAGACGCTGATCTTCCCGCGCTACCACCAGTGGGACGTGGTGAAGAAGCTCATCGCGCACGCCGCCCGGTACGGGGCCGGTCACAACTACCTGGTGATGGCGTCCGCCGGCTCGGGCAAGTCGAACACCATCGCGTGGCTGGCGCACCGGTTGTCCTCGCTCCACACGCCAGTGAACGCCGCGGACCTGGCCCCGGAGGCGGTGGCGAACGGTGTTGCACCGGGGACGCCGGTCTTCGACAAGGTCATCGTCATCACCGACCGGCGGAACCTGGACGCTCAGTTGCGGGAGACGATCGGCGCGTTCGAGCAGACAGCCGGGCTCGTGGTGAAGATCGACGAGAAGATCGGCGCCAAGTCCGAGCAGCTCGCCAAGGCGCTGTCGCAGCAGTCCGGGAAAATCATCACGGTGACGCTGCAGACGTTCCCGGCGCTGATCGACTTCCTGCGGCGCAACCCGACCGAGATCGCCGGTCACCGCTTCGCGATCGTCGTGGACGAGGCGCACTCGTCCCAGTCCGGGGACGCGGCGACGGCGGTCAAGGCCGCACTGCGCGACCTGGGCCTGGACGCAGATGACGAGGACGAGGGCGCCACGACGGTTGAAGCCAAGCTGGAGCAGAAGGCCGCGCAGCGCTCGCAGGCGTCCAACCTGTCCTACTTTGCGTTCACGGCTACGCCCAAGAGCAAGACGCTGGAGTTGTTCGGGACGCTGGGCACCGTGGACGGCAAGCCGACGTACCGGCCGTTCCACACCTACTCGATGCGGCAGGCGATCGAGGAGGGCTTCATCCTCGACCCGCTGCGCAACTACGTCACCTACGACACGTATTGGAAGCTCGTCAACAACAACCCCGACGAGCGAGAGGTCGACCCGTCCAAGGCGAACACGCTGCTGGCCCGGTACGCGGTGACACATCCCTCGACGGTCGCGCAGCACGCGAAGATCGTCGTGGAGCACTTCCGGGCACACACGGCAGGGCGGCTCGGCGGACGCGCCAAGGCCATGGTGGTGACCGCGTCGCGCAAGAGCGCCGTGCAGATGTCGCGCGCGATCAAGCAGCACATCGAGGACATGGGGTACGGCATCGGTGTCCTGGTGGCATTCTCCGGCTCCCTCACCTACGAGAAGGAAGAGGTCACCGAGTCCAAGGAGAACGGCGGCCTGCCCGAGAGCGCCCTTCCGAAGGCGTTCGCGTACACGCGGGCCGACGACCTGACCACGCAGACGGGCGGACGCGGAAAGCCCGAGTACCGGATCCTCGTCGTCGCCGAGAAGTACCAGACCGGCTTCGATCAGCCCTTGCTGACGACGATGTACGTCAACAAGAAGCTGTTGGGGATCTCGGCCGTCCAGACGCTGTCCCGGCTCAACCGCACCGCCGACCGCAAGAGCCAGACAGACCTGGCGATCGTGGACTTCGTCAATGACGCCGAAGACGTCCAGGACGCGTTCCGTCCGTACTACGAGGAGGCGTTGACCCTCCCCTCGGACCCGAATCTCCTCTACACCGCGCAGAGCCGGGTCATGTCGGCGCAGATTCTCGCCAACGCGGAAATGGACGAGTTCGCACGCGCCTACCTCGAAGCCGAGGAGAAGGCCGGCGGCTCGGCCGCACGCTGGGAGAAGCTACACGCCGAGCTGTACCGGCTGCTCAACCCGGCCGTCCAGCGCTTCACCACACTCATCGACAGCGAGGATGACGACGACCACGAGGCTGCCGAGGATTTCCGCGCGAACCTCAACGACTACGTGCGCAAGTACGGGTTCCTGTCGCAGATCGTCCCGTACCGCGACGCCGAACTCGAACGCCTCCACCTGTACGGGCGGCACCTGCTCAACCGGCTTCCCAGACGTGCCGACGGCGGCGTCGACATCGGCGAGGTCGACCTCAGCCACATGCGAGTCGAGAAGACCGGCGAGCACGATCTCAGCCTCACCCCCGAAGGCGCCACCGTGGTCAAGGGCTTCGGGGACGGCGTCGGCGGCGCGCAGGAGCCGGAGAAGTCGCCGCTGGAAGAGCTGATCGAGAAGTTCAACGCCAAGTTCGGCACGGACTTCACCGAAGAGGACATCATCCAGCCGTTCGAGGAGGCGATGGCCGACCCCAAGGTGAAACAGGCCGCGGTCGCCAACAACGACCAGGAGAACTTCGGGGTCGTCTTCGACAAGGTCTTCGAGAACAAGATGATGGACCACGTCGACACCATCGCCACTCTCGGCGAGAAGTACTTCGGCTCAGACCCCGAATTCAAGTCGTCCCTCAACAGCCGCGCCCGCCGTGCGGCATGGCAACTCCTGCGCGAACAGGCCGGCGTCGCCTGATCGCTCGCGCATCCGGTCGTTCCCCGAGCGAATCGGAGGACGGCTGGACAGGCGATCTCCGCACTCGCGACACTTGACCACGGCGAATCAGGGCGAGTGCACGCGGAGCAAGCATGCCGGTCAGGACCATTGCCAACCGCTATGAACTGATCGGGGAGATCGGTTCCGGAGGCATGGGCACGATCTGGCGCGGTTACGACTCGGTCCTGGACCGCGAGGTCGCCGTCAAGGCCATCCGCCCCGACATGCTTCTGTCTCCGGAGCACATCGCCGACCTGGCCGAACGGTTCCGCCGCGAGGCGCGCGTCACTGCCCGCATCCAGCACCATGGCGTCCCCCAGGTGTACGACGCGGTCCTGGACGCCGACTCCGCGGATCGCCTCTACCTGGTCATGCAGTACATCGAGGGCAGGAACCTGCGCTCATACATCGACCCGGCCGACCCGCTGCCGATCGCCTGGGCCGCCGCGACAGGCGCGCAGATCGCCACCGTCCTGTCCCACGCGCACGCGATCCCGGTCGTCCACCGCGACCTGAAGCCCGACAACGTCCTGGTGACCGATGACGGAACCGTCAAGGTCCTCGACTTCGGCATCGCCGCGATCCTGCGCCGCGACATCACCAAGATCACCGTGACGGGCAGCCCGATGGGCACCAGTCGCTACATGTCCCCAGAACAGGTCAACGCCGCTCAGGTGACTCCGCAGAGCGACCTGTACGCGCTGGGCTGCGTCCTGCACGAACTGCTGTCGGGGACGCCCGTCTTCAATGGCAACAGCCAGTTTGAACTCTGGAAACAGCACATTACCGCCGCCCCCGAGCCGCTGCGCAGGCTGCGTCCGGACGTGCCCGCAGCGCTTGAGGAACTGGTCCTGGACCTGCTCGCCAAGAAGCCCGAGCAGCGACCGGCCGACGCCTACGCCGTTTACGAGAGCCTGCTCCCGTTCCTGCCGTCCCCCGGTTCGCCAGCGCTCGCCACGAGTCGGTGGCTCGGCGAGATGCCCGACCCGACGCTCCTGTACCGGAAGCCGAACGCCCCTCGCCGCCGCACGCGCCGCCCTTCTCCCGCCCCGACGCCGGCGACCGTGCCGCATGCACCGACCACGCCGCCGACCCAACTCCGGAACGCCATCGACGACGCCCTCAAGCAGTCCACCAAGCTCCTCGGCTCCGACCGGTTCGCCCAGGCCGCTGACGTCGTGGAAGCGGTCATCGGCCCGGCAGCCAGGATGCTGGGTTCCGAAAGCCCGGACCTGCTCAAACTCCGCTTCCATCGCGCGCTCATCCTCTTCCTTGGTGGAGACTCGCGCACGGCCCTCCCGGAGTTCGACGCCCTGGCCGACGCCTATGCCCGCACCTCCGGGCCGTCGAGCGACCGCGCGCTTGAATCCCGCCGCTACGCCGCTCTCTGCCGCGCCAACCTCGGGCAGAACACCATCGCGCTCGAACAATTCCGGCGCCTCCTCGACGACGTCGCCACCGCCGACAGCCACGCCAGCGAACTCGCCCTCGACATCCGGCACAGCATCGGCATGCTCCTGCTGTCCGCCGGTGACAAGGCCGCCGCAGAGAACGTGTTCGAGTCCCTCTACCAGGACCACCTCGTCATCAACGGCCCCGACGACGAACGCACCCGCGAAATCGCCGACATCCTCACCCGCATCCGCCTACCCACATCTCCATAGCCCTCCGCAGACGCAGCAAAGTGCCGTTCGGCGAGCCGTGAAACTCCTCGCGGAAGAGCGGTCGCGAGCGTCTTCTTGCGCGACATCCACTGGTTGAACCCGCCGAAACGGCCTGCCCAGAAGACGGGCACCCGGGTCCAGGCTTCGACATAGGGGGTCGGGCCGGCCGGTAGGTAGCGGAGGGGCGGACGGGAGGGAACGCCCCTCCGCTCGTCTTCAGGTGCGGTCGATGACTGCGAAGACGACCTTGCCGACGTTGTCTGCCAGGGCGCGGATGCCCCAGCAGCGGGCGTACTGGTCAACGATGAACAGGCCCCGGCCCGTCTCGCTGGTCGTGTCGGCCGCCAACATGTGCGGGAGGCCGCAGGCGGCGTCCTGGACCTCCATCCACAGGGCGTCGTCCTCGGTGCGGCTTAGCCGCAAGATCACGTCGTCGCCCGTCTCGGACGTCCCATGCTGGAGGGCATTAGTGACCAGCTCACTGGCCACCAGGCACGGCACGAAGTCGTCCATCCCGTACTCGCCGGTGACCAGCCGCACGAACTCCCGGACCTCCGCGACGACCTTGAGGTCCTGCTTCACCATCATCTCGTTCTGGGCTGCCTCGCCCATGAGCATCTCCTCACCATGTGTGATGTAGGCAACACAGTGAGGCACTTTTCGACTACGATGTGGTTGCCGTCAGAAGGTGGCAGATAGAAGAAGATCATGCCCCCCGAGGGCAGATGCCAACGAGAGGCAGGTGACATGTCTCCACGTCGCCAGCGTCGCCCCAGTGAGTCCCCCGCCCTCATCGCCTTCGGGCGGCAGATGCGCCGAATGCGCGAGGCGAAAGGCGTGAAGCAGGAGACCATCGCTCACTTGACGCAGGTGAGCGGCCCGCAGGTGAGCAAGATCGAGAATGGCAAGAAGCGCGCTACCCGCTCGTTCGTGGAGTTCGTGGACGAGTTCCTGGAGGCCAATGGCGCCCTAATCAACCTGTGGGAGGACCTCAACAAGGACGGTCACCCCGTCCCGATCTGGTTCGACTGGCCGAAGATCGAGGCCGACGCCGTAATGCTGATCACCTATCAGCACTCGGTGATTCCTGGCCTGGTCCAGACACCGGCCTACGCACTGGCGATCCTGCACGGCAATCAGGAGGCCGCAGACGCCCGGATCGCCCGCCAGGCGATCCTCAAGGACCCGAGGCAGGACGAAACCTCCTCACCGATCTACGTAGTCCTGATCGACGAGCAAGTGCTTTACCGGCAGGTCGGCACCCCTGAGACGATGAGGGAGCAGCTAGAGCACCTGGTGGACATGAGCATGTTGCCCAACATCACGGTTCAAGTAGTGTTGGGAAGCGGTGAACATGACGGCAACACGGGCGCGTTCGTGGTCGCAACGATGGAAGACCGGAGCGAAGTCGCATACATCGAGACAGCTGTCCGCCCCCTTACGACGGACGACACCGCAGACTTGTCCGCCGTTGCGCGGACCCTGGTCAGCCTACGTTCACGGGCACTGACAGAAGAAATGTCACGTGAATTCATAAGAAAGGTGGTCCAAGAAAAATGGACCTGAACAACGCCGCATGGCGCAAGAGCAGCCGCAGCGCCTCCAACGGCGGCGACTGCATCGAGCTGGCGGACGTGGCCGGTGCGGTGGTTGCGGTGCGGGACAGCAAGGACCCGGACGGTCCCGTCCTCCTGCTGACCCGCGCGGCCCTGCGCACCGCCGTCCAGTCCGCCGCCAACACGCACTGACCACCCGGCACCACCCACCCCACCGG
>NZ_SMKK01000121.1 GCF_004348425.1 Actinomadura sp. 7K507 | reverse complement strand
GCCGTGAACCCCACCCGCAGACCCTGACGGGCGGCGCCGGCGGTTAGACGGGCGTGTCTTCGGGTGCCCGGAGCCGTGTCAGGACCTGCACGGGGTCGGACAGGACCTCGGCGAAGGCGAACTCGGCGGCGCCGACGAGCGTCGTGTCGTCGCCGAGGGCGGCGGTGCGGAGCTTGACCCTCTCGCGGGGAGCGGCGAGGGCGCCGGTCGCCACGACGCTGCGGATCTGCGCGGCGGCGCCGAGGTAGATGTCGCGGAGCGTCCCGCCGAAGACGACCATGCCCGGGTTGAAGACGTTGACGAGGTTGGCGACGCCGAGGCCGAGCCAGCCGCCGACCCGGTGCAGCGCCTCCCGCGCGGCGATGTCGCCGGCGTCGGCGGAGGCGACGACGGCGCGGACCGCGTCCCGGCCCGGCTGGTCGGGGATCTCCTCGCGGCCGGCGTGGGCGAGCAGCGTCCGCTCCCCCACCTCGGCCTCCAGGCAGCCCTTCGACCCGCAGGCGCAGGACCGCCCGCCCGGATTGATGATCATGTGGCCGATCTCGCCGCCGAAGCCCTCGTCCCCGCCGAGCAGCCGCCCGTGCGCGATGATGCCGCCGCCGACACCGACGTCGCCGTGCAGGTAGATGAGGTTCTCGCAGTTCACCCCGGCGCCGCGCTCGTGCTCGGCGAGCGCGCCGAGATTGGCGTCGTTGCAGACCGAGACGGGGATGCCGAGACCGAGGCGGCGCGACAGGGCGTCGCCGAGCCTCAGGTCGCCGACGTCGAGGTTGGGGCCGAACATGATGGTGTCGTCGGAGCGGCGGACGGTGCCCGGGAAGCCGAGCGTGGCGCCGACGCACACGGCGTCGCGCTCGGCCTTGCGCACGAGGGACCGGGCGCCCGCGACCAGCACGCTGAGCAGCTCGGCCGGGTCGGAGTCGCGGGCCCGCACGCCCTCGCGGCGGTCCAGGACCACGCCGCCGAGCCCGACGCGCGCGACGACGAGCCGGTCGACGCCGACCTCGAACGCCAGCACGTACACCCGGGTCGACTCGGGCCGGACGACGAGCGACGGCCGCCCGGCGCGGCGCCCGGGACCGCGCGGCAGCTCCTCGCGGACGAGCCCGGCGGCGGTGAGGTCGGCGGTCAGCGCCATGATCGTGCTGCGGTTGAGGCCGAGCGACTCGGCCAGCGTGGCGCGCGAGGCCGGGCCGCGCAGGTGCACGAACCGCAGCAGTGTCCCGAGGTTGTGGCGCCGGATGTCCTCTTGTGATGGGCCGCCCTTCATCATCGGCGCAGCCCCAGCTCTCCGCTGGCACCCGAGGTGATCAGCTCGACGACCTGCCGGTGGGTGATGTCGGCGGTCCTGACCTGGGCGACCATCCGGCCGAGGTAGAGCGCGGCGATCCGGTCGGAGACCGCGAAGACGTCGTTCATGTTGTGCGAGATCAGCACGACCGCCAGGCCCTTGTCGGCGAGCCGGCGGACGATCTCCAGCACCTGCTGGGTCTGCGCCATGCCGAGCGCGGCGGCGGGCTCGTCCAGGATCACGACCTTGCTGTCCCAAAGGACGGCGCGGGCGATCGCGACGGTCTGCCGCTGCCCGCCCGACAGCGTCGCGACCCGCTGCCGGACCGAGCCCATCGTGCGGACGGCGAGACCGGACAGCGTCGTGCGCGCCATCTCCTCCATCGCGGTCTCGTCCAGGGTGAGGCCGCGGCGCTGCTCGCGGCCGAGGAACAGGTTCTGGACGATGTCGAGGTTCTCGCAGAGCGCGAGGTCCTGGTGGACGATCTCGATCCCGAGCCGGGTGGCGTCCCGGGGGCTGCCCGGCCGCACCGGCCGGCCCTCGAAGCGGTACTCGCCCGCGTCGAACGGGTGGATGCCGCCGATGCACTTGACCAGGGTCGTCTTGCCGGCGCCGTTGTCGCCGACGAGCGCGGTGACCTCGCCGGGGTAGGCGGAGAACGCGACGTCGTGCAGGACCTTCACGGAACCGAAGCTCTTCTCGATGCCGCGCAGGTCCAGGGCTGGCGTCACTGACATGCCGAGGGGCTCCCACCGTGCCGCGCCGCCGCGCGCCAGGCGGTCGTGGTCAGTGAGGTTATCAGCAGCGTTCATCGGCCTGAAACCGCCGGACGGCCCCGCCGGGCCGCCCGGCAGGGCCGGGGAGCCGATGGCGCGGGCCACCGGCTCCCTGGCGTCCCCGGCCGTGTTCACGGGGTCACCGCGGGCATGGGGGTCACCGCGGGCATGGGGTCACCGCCCCGCGCTGGATCGCCGCCGCCTGGCCAGCGCGTCCATGGTCGCGGCGAGCAGCAGCACCACCCCGGTGATGAGGAAGCTGAGGTAGGCCTTGGTGCCGAGGAGGCCGAGCCCGTTCTCGATGGTGGCGATGACGAGCCCGCCGAAGATCGCGTCGCGGGCCTTGCCGCGCCCGCCGAACAGGCTCGTCCCGCCGATGACGGCGGCGCCGACGGCGTACAGCAGCGTGTTCCCGGCGCCCGCGTCGGTGGCGACCGAGTTGAGCCGGGACGCGGCCACGATGCCGCTGACCGCGGCCAGGCCGGACCCGATCATGAAGACGGAGATCCGGATGCGGGTGACGTTGATGCCCGCCCGGCGGGCGGCCTCGGCGTTGCCGCCGACCGCGTAGATGTGCCGTCCGAAGGAGGTGCGGCCCAGGAGGAACGTGCACACGATCAGCAGGGTGCCGACCAGCAGCACGCCCCACGGGATCCCGCCCAGCGTGATCAGCGGGCTGGGCGCGCGGTCCAGGCTGAGCACGTACGTGGCGCCCAGCAGCACCGCCCCCACGACGGCGGACTGGGCGAGCACGAACTCGATCGGCTTGGAGTGCAGGTTGCGGGACTGCTGGCGGCGCCAGCGCAGCAGCTGCGTGGCCGCGTAGCCGGCGGCGCAGGCCGCGGCGAGCGTCCAGCCGAGCCAGATCGGCATGTTCTTGGTGGCGAGGGCCACGATGACGTCGTCGCGGACGGGCACGGTGCCGCCCTCGCCGATCAGCCACAGGGTGATGCCCTGCAGGCCGAGGAAGAACGCCAGCGAGACGACGAACGACGGGATGCGCAGTGCCGCGACCAGCCAGCCGATCGCGGCGCCGATGATGATGCCGGCCGCCAGCGCGCTGATCACCGCGACGTACCAGGGCTGCCCGGACTGGACGAGGAGCTTGGCCATCACGGCCGCGCACAGGCCGCTCGCCACGCCCGCCGACAGGTCGATCTCGCCCACCAGCAGCACGAAGACCAGGCCCATCGCCAGGATCGTGATGGGCAGCGCCTGCGTGGACAGGTTCGCGATGTTGCCCGTGCTGAGGAAGGTGCCGGGCTTCAGGATGGTGAACAGCACGAACAGCGAGGCCAGACCGAGGATGGCGGGGAGCGCGCCGAGCTCGCCGGCCTTGAGCCTGTTCAGATAGTCCAGCAGCGCGGACTTCATGTCGTGCTCGCGCCGGTCGGTGGCGAAGTCCGAGTCCGCCAGCTTCATGGCGGCCTCCTTGCCCTCGGGGATGTCGGTGGACACCTGGTCCCCCTTCAGATGCTCTCGGCGGCGGTCTGCGGCGCGAGGCCGAGATCGCCGGAACGGCCGGCGGTGATGAGTTCCACGACCTGGCCGTGGGTGACCTCGGTGCGGACGACGTCCGCCGCCACCCGGCCGAGGAAGAGCGCGGTGATGCGGTCGGCCACCTCGAAGACGTCGTTCATGTTGTGCGAGATGAGCACGACGGCGTGCCCGGTGTCGGCGAGCCGCCGCACGAGGTCGAGGACCTGGCGGGTCTGCGCGACGCCGAGCGCGGCGGTGGGCTCGTCCAGGATCACGACCTTGGACTCCCACAGCGCGGCCTTGGCGATGGCGACGGTCTGCCGCTGCCCGCCGGACAGGCTCGCGACCTGCTGGCGGACGGACTTGACGGTGCGGACCGACAGCCGTGCGAGGGTCTCCCGTGCCGCCTCCTCCATCGACGGCTCGTCCAGCACGATGCCCTTGCGCCGCTCGCGGCCGAGGAACATGTTCTGCACGATGTCGAGGTTGTCGGCGAGGGCGAGGTCCTGGTAGACGACCTCGATCCCGAGGTCGGACGCGGTGCGCGGCCCGTCGATGGTCACCGGGCGGCCGTCGAACTCGATCTGGCCCGAGTCGACGGGGTGGATGCCGGCGATGCACTTGATCAAGGTCGTCTTGCCGGCGCCGTTGTCGCCGACGAGAGCCATCACCTCGCCGAGCCGCACCGTGAAGTCCACGTCGTGCAGCACATGGACGGCACCGAAGCTCTTGTTGAGCCCGGTCAGGCGGAGGACGGGGTCTCCGTTTTCAGCCACGTGTTTCCTTCCAGGTTCACGTCATGCCCGTGGCGGGCCCCCGGGGCGTCCCGGGTTTCCGGGTACCCGGGGCGCCCTCAGCGGTACGGGGCCCGCCACGAGGTCAGCGGGGGCAGCTACTGGATGCCCGCGTCCTTGCACTTCGCCGCGTAGGCCCCCTTGCAGAGGTCCTCGACCTTGACGAACTTGTCGTCCACGACCTTCTGCATGTTCTCCGTGGTGACGCCGATCGGGGTCAGGAGCACGGAGGGCACGTCGCGCTTGCCCTGGGGGTCGTTCGTCGTGCCGTTGGTCTCGCCCTTCTCGCCCTTGATCAGGGAGACGGCGAGCTTGGCGGCGGCGTCGGCCTCCTGCTTGACCGGCTTGTAGACCGTCATGCACTGGTTGCCATCGAGGATGTTCTGCAGGCCCTGGGTCGTCGCGTCCTGCCCGGTGACGGGGACCTCGCCCGCCTGCTTGTTCTTCTTGAGGATCGAGACGGCGGCGTTGCCGAGGTTGTCGTTGGCGGCGACCACGCCGTCGATCTTGCCCTGCTCCTCGGTCCACATCTGCTCGAAGATCGTGGCGGCCTTCTCGGCGCTCCACTCGGGCACCGACTGCTCGGCGACCTTCGTGTAGTTGGCGTTCTTGTCCAGGATGTTGTGCGCACCCCGGGAGAACAGGCTCGAGTTGTTGTCGGTCGGCGCGCCGTTCAGGTAGACGATGTTGGACTTCTCCTCACCGAGGCACTTCTGCAGCCCCTTGCCCATCTCCTCGCCGACCTTCACGTTGTCGAAGGAGACGTAGTAGTCGGCGACGCCGCCGAGCGTGAGCCGGTCGTAGTCGATGGTCTTGACGCCCTGCGCCTGCGCCTTGCGCTGGACGGCGGCGGCGGAGTTGGAGTCGAGGCCGGTCACGAGCAGGACCGTGACGCCGCTGGTGAGCATCTGGTCGGCGATCGTCTGGAACCGCTGGGCCGAGCCCTCCGCGTTCTGGATGTCGCTCTCGACGCCGGCGGCCTTGAACGCCTGCTCGAGGTAGGGGCGGTCGAAGCTCTCCCAGCGGTCCGACGAGGCGGTGTCGGGCAGGATCACGCCGACTTTGCCCTTGACCTCTCCGGAGCCACCGGCGTTCTCGGAGCCGTCGTCCCCGCACGCGGTGAGACTGAGCGCCCCGGCCGTCATGACGGCCATCAGGCTGAGGATCCCCTTGCGCATTGGCCGGGTCCTTTCTGGGGGTGGGCCGCCGTGGCGCGGCCGAGGGGGGTCGCCAAACCGGTGAGCGATGTCACACGTCCACCGGCGTGAATGTTGTGCCCCGCAACTTATGTCGCGTTCGTCCGTCGCGCCAGACCCGCCGCCCGGCCGATTTGTTGTCGGGCGTAACAATCACGTAACGCGAGATCAACATGGGGGAACGGTGCGCGGCACGGGACCAAGGCCATGAGACGTGGAGGCGGGACCGCCGCAGACGCGAGGCAGCCGAATGTTCGGCGGCTCAACATTCGCCCCGGCCGTGGCCGGGGCGGCGGGCAGTTCTCCGATCGGGCAGGGCGCGAGGGCGCGCCGGGGCGGCGGCACGGCATGACCACCCCGGCCGGCGGACGCTCCGCCCCGGTGGGCGCTTCCTCAGTGGGCGGCGAGGACCAGCGCGACCCTGTCGGCCGCGTTGGGGACGTCGTCGGCGGACGCGACCCGCTCGGCCCACGACCACCAGTACCACCAGCCGTCCGCGCCCTGCTCCGCCAGGATGTTCTCCGTGAGGGCGGACGCGTCCGGATTGATCACATGCAGGCTCGGCGACTGGCCGCGCAGCTGGGTGAGACGCACCCGGAAGCCACGCTTGACCAGCTCGTCGCCGAGTTCTTCCAGATATTCGATCCGCGTCTTGGAAGGCGCGGCGGTTCCCGTATCGTCAGGCGTCATCCTCAGTTCCTCACGGACTCCGCGCGGCCCGACGAGACCTCAGCCTCCCGCTTCGCCCGCCCGTGTGCAAGCACTTCGGGCTGGTCAGCCGGGTGGCGGCGGCGCACGGCCCGGGAGGCGGGCCGGTGCGGCGGCCCGCGTTCGGAGGTCCACGGAACCTTATCCGGGATATCTTGCGCTCAGCACACGAACCGGAATGTGGGGGCGACGATGACGGTTGGCGCGGGCGCGGAACCGGGGCCCACTCCGGCCACCGGTTCCGAACCGGGCGGCGGGACGGGCGGCGGGACGGGCGAGGGCGCCCCGGAACAGGGGCCGGGGACCCGACCGGCGCAGGCGCCGCCGACGTGGCACCGGTTCCACTACGCGGTCGGCGTGTTCCTCATCGCCTACGGCGGGACCGGCCTGGTCAGCGCGGTGCTGCTGTGGGGCGACCGGCAGGACGAGGTCGAGGGCTACTTCGGGTCCGTCCCCACCACGGCCGTGCTGGTCCTGGTCAAGGTGCTCGAACTGGCGCTCGTCGCCTCGGCCGCGGCGGGCGTGCTGCTCCGCCGGGACATGCTGCTCGTGGTGGCGCTGGCCGGCTGGATGGCCGGGTTCGCGATGTTCGCCGTCCTGGACGTCTTCACGGCCGGTTGGGGCGGGCTGATCGAGCACCTGCTGTACCTGGCGGCGTTCGTCGTCCTGCTGTTCCTGTCCTACGGCCTGAGCGCGAAGGCCCAGCTCGCCGGCGCGCCGAAGGCCGGTGCGGACGGCTCGCCCGGCGGCGGGCCGCAGCTCACCCGGACCCAGGAGTTCGCCCTCCAGGCGATCAACCGCGCCGCCGCCCTGACCGGTCCGCGGCCGCGCCCCGAAAAGCCGGACTGATCTTGGCAGAAGTTGCCCTTGGTGGCGCCCCGGCCCGGTGTCACTTTGTGGCTCATGAGAGCCCGAAGATTGGTGTGGCCACTGGCTTTGGCCGCGTCCCTGGCGCTGCCCGCGTCGCTCGCGGCGCCGGCCGCCGCGCGGTCCCCCGGCGCGCCCGCGGCCGGCTGTGATCCCACGCAGACCGAACCGGTCTACCGGGGCGATGTCCCCTCCCCCGAGAAGGTCCTCGGATTCGAGCTCGGCGAGCGGCAGGTCAGCGCCGCCGAGTCCGACCGGTACCTGGAGACGGTCGCCGCGGAGAGCGAGCGCGTCGTGTCCGGGACGCTGGCCACGTCCGCCCAAGGACGCCCGCTCAAGTACGCGATCGCGGGACGCCCCGGGCTGATGTCCAAGGCGGGGCTCGCGAAGGTGCGGCGGGAGGCCGGCCTGCTGCGCGATCCCCGCACGCCGGACGCCCTGGCCAAGCGGATCACCAGGCGCGGCGTCCCGATCCTGTGGGTCAGCGGCAACGTCCACGGCAACGAGCCGAGCGGCACGGACGCGGCGCTCAGGGTGCTGCGCGACCTCGGCGACCGCGAGGACTGCGCCGCCCGCACGATCCTCGACAGCGCGCTCGTGGTGGTCCTGCCGACGCAGAACCCGGACGGACGCGAGGCGGGGACGCGCCAGAACGTCTACGGCTTCGACATGAACCGCGACTGGTTCGCGCGGACCCAGCCCGAGACCGACGGCAAGCTGGCGATGCTGAACCAGTACCCGCCGGCGCTCTACATCGACGCGCACGAGATGGGCGGGACGTCGTACTTCTTCCCGCCGAACGCCGACCCGGTCTACCACGAGACGCCCGAGCAGGCGATCGGCTGGATCAACGACGTGTACGGCGCCGCGATGGCCGCCGAGTTCACGCGCCGGGGCATCGACTTCTTCAACCGAGACGTCTACGACCTCTTCTACCAGGGGTACGGGGACTCGGTTCCCACCAGCGCGTTCCACGCCGCCGGGATGACGTTCGAGAAGGGCAACGCCAGCCCGTACCCGGACAAGGTGCAGGAGCAGTACCTCACCCAGTGGGTGACGCTGTCGGAGGCGGCCCGCAACCGGCACCGGCTTCTCACCGAGTGGCGCCAGATGACCGTGGACGCCTACGAGCAGGGCAAAGCGGGCAAGCTGGAGCCCAACCAGGTCTACAACCCGCCGAACGAGGTCGAGAGGCAGGTGCCCGACCGCCGGGTGCGGAGCTACTTCCTGCGGAACGACGACCCGGCCAAGCGCGCGGAGGTCCGTACCGTCGTGCGGAGGCTCCAGCGGATGGGCGTGCGCGTCGAGAGGCTCGTCCGGCCGCTGACCGTCCCGGACTTCAAGCCGTACGGGCGGTCCGCAGCCAGGACGACCCTCCCCGCGGGCACGTACTGGATCTCGATGGCCCAGGGCCAGAAGCACTGGATCCAGGCCATGCTGGGCGAGGACTCCTACACGCCGTTCCCGTACTTCTACGACGTGACGGCGTGGAGCCTGCCGCTGCTGGCGAACGTGGCGGGCGGATCGTCGGGGGCCGTCCTGCGCCCGCGCGCCGTTCCGGTGCGGACGCTCCCGGCGCCGCGTCCGGGCCATGAGGGCAAGGCGCCGAAGCTCGGCGTCCTCCAGCTCTCGGAGACCTCGTCGTCGGCGCGCGAGTCGGCGGGCTGGCTGCGGCACCGCCTCGACCGCGACTGGAGGCTGCCGTTCACGCGGCTGACCACGGCGGACGTGGCGGCGGGCAAGCTGGCGGGCATCGAGGTCCTGGTCACGCCGGACGGCCCGGCGTCGCCCGCCTACGACGCGCTCGGCGACGCCGGGCGGACCGCGCTCCAGGAGTGGACGCGCGGCGGCGGCCGCTACATCGGCTGGCAGGGCGGTGCGCAGCTCGCGGCGCGGCTGGGCCTGACGACGGCGACGCTGTCGGAGCCGACGTCCGACATCCCCGGGTCGCTGTTCCGCGCGAAGGTGGACGAGGACGGCCCGCTCGCCGACGACGTCGGCGGGACGGTCTGGAACTTCACGGCCTACGACCTGGTCATGAGGGCGTCCAGCGGCGTCGCCGTGTCGTACCCGGAGGCGGATTCGCCCGGCTGGTTCGTCTCGGGGTTCGAGCGCGGCGCGGCCGAACTGGGCGGCACCGCCGCGGTCGTGGACCAGCCCGCCGGCGAGGGACGCTCCGTCCTGTTCGCGGCGGAGCCCAACTTCCGCGCGCTCACCGACGGGACGGCGAAGCTGCTCCACAACGCGATCCTCGGCCCGGATCCGGAGCAGGAGGCCGCCCCGCGGGCGAGCGCCACCGCCAAGGCGGCCCGGGAGGCGGCGCGGCTGCCGTCGCCCGAGTCCCCGATCCGCGTCTCGGTGAAGCGGGCCGAGGCGGCCGAGGCCGCGTCGGTGCTGAGGTCCGTCGGCGCGAAGTGGTCCGAGAGCCGCAGCGGCGGCGTCGTCCACTACGTGGTCGACAACCCGCGCGGCCTGCCCACCGACCACCACCCGTTCGCCGCCAGGCTGCCGTCACTGATCAGGAGGGCCGGGATCACCCCGGTCGCCGTCACCCTTCCATGACGGCCGCGGCGTGCCGGGCGGCGGCGTCCGGCACGCCGCGTCCCGTACCGCGTGAGCGGCTACTTCCGGACGATCCAGGCGACGGCCGTCATCGTGCCGGGCGGGACCTCGGTGAACCCGCCGTCGCGTACCACGACCGTCGCCAGCTTCACGCAGCGGCGCCACGGGACGTCCCTGACCAAGCGGGCCGGGGCGCCCGCCTCGACCCAGGCGGCCACGTCCTTGCGCCGCCCCTGGCGCAGGAGGTGTTGTGCCGCGTGCCCGCACTGGGCGGCGGCCTTGCCGGTGGTGACCGTCACGTCCGGGTTGAGGGCGAGCGCGGCGTACGGGGGCTCGGGCGGCGGTCCGGGCACCTCCTCGCCGGCCAGATCCAGCCCGGCGACCTGGAGCTTCGCCAGCTCGGGCGGGACGTCCGAGACCGGGGCGGGCGGGAACGCCCGCACCTGCGCGCCCGCGTGCTCCACGGTGACGCCGGGGAGGGCCTGGACCTCCGGCCAGCGGACGCCCCGCGCCCGCCGCGCCACCTTCCGGATGCGGCGCGACTCCCACTCGCGGACGGCCTCGCGCCATTCTCCGCCGGGCTCGGCCGCGCGCGGATCGGTGAGCAGCCGCACGACCGCGGTCGCCGCCGCCTCGCAGACCGCGCCGTGATTGGGCGGATCGGCCTTCTCGGCGCGTACCACCAACTGCATCGCCCATGGCGGATCGTCGAGGGGGTCATAGTCAGGACGCACCCGTGGAGTATTCCAAACCCGATCCGGCTTTCCCGAGTCGGATGTGGGTACTGCAACTCTTACCGTCCCCCGGACGTCGTTCCTGTTACGGGCTGGGCGGTCCTCGCCCGGCGGGGCGAGGGGGCACGGCGGAGGAAACGGGTCGGAGGTCGCCGGTGACCAGTGGCGCGTGGAACGATTCCATACCGGGGATCGGAACGTTTTTCGTCGGTATCGACGTGGCCCCGGGCCGTTACCGATGCGACGACGGCAAGGGCGGCTGGTGGGTGCGCTTCGCCGGCCCCGGCGGGGGCGACCCCGTGGGCTCGTGGCCGCTGCCCCCGGGTCCCACCGAGATCGAGATCGCGCCGACCGACTTCGCGTTCGAGACGCACGTGTCCACTCCCTGGACGCGGATCGCGCCGCCCCGCGCCCCCGAGGACGGCTCGCCCGCCGAGCCGCGCCCGGTCGCCGATCCGGCACTGCGCGCCGACCTCGACACGATCGTCGCGCGCCGGCGGCCGCTGCTGTGGCTGGCGCCGCTGTCGGTCCTGGCCCTCGGCCTGCTCGGTTCCCCGCTGCTCGGCTCGCTGTGGCTGGTCGGCCTCGGGATGCTCGCGGTGCTGGTCGCGCTCGGCACCCCGTCGGTCTCGCTCGACCTGCGCCGCGCCCGCGAGCTGGAACGGCGCCGCGACCGCTACCTCACCCCGCAGGACTTCGACGACGAGGGCCGCGCGATGCTGGGGCGCGTCCAGGCCGCGGTCGACGCCGTCCGCGACTCGGAGGTCAACCGGCAGGGGCTGCTGGACGCCGTCGACAACGCGGTCACGCTGCCGCGGCAGGAATGGGAGATCGCGCAGGTCCTGGCGAAGCAGTCGAGGCTGCGCGC
This sequence comes from Actinomadura sp. 7K507, assembly GCF_004348425.1. Classification (GTDB taxonomy): domain Bacteria; phylum Actinomycetota; class Actinomycetes; order Streptosporangiales; family Streptosporangiaceae; genus Spirillospora. Next base: position 15,888 of record NZ_SMKK01000121.1, on the reverse strand, counting down.
CGAGCACGAGGAGATGAGCGCCGGCGCCGCGGCGATCCCCGAGGTCGAGGCGGCGCTGCGGCCGCTGCGCGACAAGCTCGACCTGTCGGTCGAGGCGGTGACGCGCCGCGTCGAGGCGCTGGAACGCTACGCCGAGCGCGCCAGGTCGGCGGACGAGGTGCTGCGCGCCCAGCGCCACCTGGAGGCCATCGCGGAGAAGGCGCACGAGTACGACGAGCTGCTCGCCGACACCGTCCGCGACGATCTGGCGCTTCCCGCGATCGAGCGGCTGACCGAGCAGGGCGACGAGCTGCTGCGGACCCTGCGCGAGCGCCTGGCGAAGGCGGCGGAGGCGGGCGGCGAGCTCCCTCCCCCGCCCTAGAGGACGCCCGTGTACATGAGGGCGAACACCAGGTAGGGGACGAGGAACACCCAGCTCACGACGATGATGCCGTGCAGGACCTCCCCGGGTTCGCGGGCCCGTCCGAGGAACCGGTGGTAGAGCCAGACGAGCAGGGGCGCGAAGGCGGCCTGCACCCACAGCGTCCGGTGCGGGAAGACATGCCCGGTCGCGGCCAGGACGACGGCGATGAGGCATGAGGCCGTCCACGCGGCGAGCCCGATCCGGTACGCGCCGCGCGGGCCGAGCCTGACGGCGATGGTCGTGTACCCGCTGGCGACGTCGGCCCGGTAGTCGGTGACGGTCGTCGGGATGTAGAGGGCGGTGGCGACGAGGACGCCCTCCACCGCCATGATCCAGGGGAAGCCCTCGATCGGCCGGACGACCGTCCAGCCGGCCAGCACCGCGAGCGCGCCGACGCCGAGCGCGTTGGTCGCGACGTCGAACCCGGGCCGGTCCTTCAGCCTGGCCGGGGGCACGCTGTACAGCCAGCCGAGCACGAGGAACCCCAGCGTGACCAGTGCGAACGCGGGCCGCACCGTGAGCGCGACGAGCAGCGCGGCCGCCGCCGTCACGTGCGCGGCGACCGCCGCGCCGCGCACGCTCAGCCGCCCCTGGACGAGCGGCGCGCCGTCCTTGCGCGGGTTGCGCACGTCGCCGTCCAGGTCGAACGCGTCGTTGACGGCGAGGACCGCCAGCCACACCAGCGGCCCCCACACCACCAGCCCGGTCAGCACGGGCGCCAGTTCCGCCGGGCACGCGCCGGTGGGCGGGACGCAGGCGTCCTGCCCCGCGATGAGCCACCGCGTCGCGAGCAGGTGACCGACGTAGAAGGGGATGAGCGACACCAGCCAGATCGCGGGCCTCGCGATGAGCCAGAGGTCGAGGAGCAGCCGCGGCGCGGCACGGCGCGCCACAGGACGTTCGGACTGACGTGCGCGCATGGCCACCCCCGGGGGACGCGTGGCTCTATTAGATAGCTGGTCCAGTTATTTGACCAGTGCACCCCTGCCCGAAACACGCCCGGCCATGCGGGCGCGTCAGAAGAGCTCGTCGAGGTGGCGGCGCAGGATGGCCATCGCCGATTCGGGGCTCCGCCGTCCCACCAGCACGCTCGTCCCGAGCCCGTGCGCGAGCGCGAGCAGCCGCGCCGCCTCCGCCTCCGGATCTCCTGCCACCCCGGCCTCGGCGAGGACCCGCGCGATCTGCCGCTCCAGGCGGTCGGGGCCCTCCACGAACGGCTGCGCCGCCATCGACGGGTCGGTCATGGCCAGGACGGCATAGGACGTCCAGACCTGGTGGAAGACGCGGCTCTCGGGATCGGTGGGCAGCGCCTCCGCGACGAGCGCCTCGACCACCTCGCGCGCCGACGGGTCCTCCAGCCCCTCCAGCCGCGCCGCCCACCGCTCGTGGCTCCGCCGTTCGAGCCGCTCCAGCGCCGCGTTCATGAGCTGAGCCTTGCTCTCGAAGTAGTACTGGACCAGGCGCAGCGACACCCCGGCGTCCGCGGCCACCGACCGCATCGTGACGGCGTGCAGCCCGTCCCGCCCGGCCACCCGGACGAGCCCGTCGATGATCTGCGCGCGGCGTGCGCCGTGGTCGGCGGTTCTCGGCACGGTTCGATCCTCTCCCACCCTGTGTGATACACACGTATCATAATGATACAGCCGTACCATCAAGGGGTGGGATGACACCGCGCCACCGGCTGGTGCTCGCCCTGGCGTGCGCCGCGCAGTTCATGGTCGTGCTGGACGTCTCCGTCGTGAACGTCGCTCTGCCGTCCATCCAGGCGGACCTGCGCTTCGCCCCGGCCGACCTGCAATGGATCGTGAACGCCTACGCGCTGGCGTTCGCGGGCCTCCTCCTGCTCGGAGGCCGCCTCGCCGACCTCTACGGCCTCCGGCGCACCGTCGTCGCCGGACTGGCCCTCTTCACCCTCGCCAGCCTCGCGGGCGGGCTCGCCGCCGACCCCTGGACCCTCATCGCGGCCCGCGCCCTCCAGGGCCTCGGCGCCGCCGTCCTCGCCCCCGCCACGCTGACCGTCCTCACCACCACCTTCGACGAGGACCTCCGCCCCCGCGCCCTGGCCGCCTGGACGGCGGTGGGCCTCGCCGGAGGAACCGCGGGCAACCTCATCGGCGGGCTCCTCACCGACGCCCTGTCCTGGCGCTGGATCCTGCTGATCAACGTCCCGGTCGGCGCGGCGGCCCTCCTCGCGACCCGCCTCCTGCCGGACCGGAGGGACACCGGCCGGCGCCTGGACCTCTCGGGAGCCGTCCTCGCGACCGCCGGCGTCGCGTCCCTCACCTTCGGCATCTCCCAGGACTGGGACGTCCTCGCCCTCGCCTGCGGCACGGCCGCCCTGGCCGCCTTCACCGTCCTGCAGTCCAGGGCACGGACACCGCTGCTCCCCTTGCGGCTCCTCCGCATCCGCACGGTGGCCGTCGGGAACGTCGCGATGCTGCTCGCCGGAGCCTGCCTCAACCCGATGTGGTACTTCCTGACCCTGTCCATGCAGAACGTCCTGCATTTCGACGCCCTCCAGACCGGCCTCGGGTTCCTCCCGCACACCGTCCTGACCATGGCCGTCGCCCTGCGCGTCACTCCCCGCCTGATGAAGCTCGCGAGCGACCGCCTCCTGATCGTCACCGGTTCCCTCATCGCCGCCGCGGGCTTCCTCTGGCAGAGCCGCCTGGCCCCCGGCGACGACTACCTCACCGCCGTCCTCGGCCCGGCGGTCCTGATCTCCGCCGGCGGCGGCCTCCTCAACACCCCGATCACCAACGCCGTCACCTCGGGCATCCCCGCCCACGACGCCGGCGCGGCGTCCGGCCTCATGAACACCACGAAACAGGCGGGAGCCGCCCTGGGCCTGGCCGCCCTCGTGGCCGTGTCCGGGCGCTCCACAGACCTGGCGACCACATACGGCCACGCCTTCACCGCGATCGCGGCCCTGCTGCTGGCCACGGCCGCCGTAGCCGGCTGCCTCCCCGCCACCCGCACTTGTCAAGATCGTGACCTCGCCGCACCCCCGAAACGCCCCGCCCGCTGACAAAATCGCCGCTCTCAATGCCGGATCGGCATGAATGGCGGCCCTCCCCGCCGCGCCGCATGCCGTACACAGGAGGTGTGGATGCGTCCACGTCAAGCAATCCAGGTGCTGCTCGCCGCCTTCGCGCTGGCGGCGCCCATGGTCATCGCGGGGAACGCCGGAGCGGCATGGGCCCAGGTCGTGCTTCCGGCGCCCGAGGTCACCTCGGCCGATTACCCGGACGACGGCACATGGCACGACGGCCTCGGCGAGTACGGAGACTTCACGTTCGCGGACCCGAGCGGGCAAGCGGTCCGGTACGAGGTGTCGGTCAACGGCGAGCGGCAGTACGACCTTCCGACGCAGGACGGAGCGCCGGTCACCGTGCCGATCGCGCCCCAGCGCAGCGGGCCCAACATCTTGTACGTGCAGTCCTTCGGCCCGGCCGGGGAGAACAGCCCGGGAACCACGTACGAGTTCCGGGTGAACGCCGGCACCGCCCCGAAGGCGCACTGGAAGCTCGACGAGCCCGCCGGGGCCGGCCGGCTCGCCGCCGAGACGAGAGAGGGTGAGGATCCCGTCACCGCACGGGTGGTCGGGCAAGTCGCCACCGGTGCCTCCGGGCGCCTCGGGACGGCGGCGCGCTTCACGGGCGGTTTCGCGTTCGCCCGGCCGCAGGTGGACACGAGCGAGAGTTTCACCATGACCGCCTGGGCCAAGCCGTCCCGGGACGGGGACTCGGTGGTCATCGCCGCGACGGGGAGCCGGCGGAACGCGTTCGCGCTCCAGTCGCTCGGCGGGCACTGGGCCTTCGTGAAGTCGGCCTCCGACTCCCTCGACGCGGCGACCGCTCAGGCGGCCGCCGAGCAGCCCGTCCACCCCGGTGTCTGGAACCACCTCGCCGGTGTGTACGACGCGACGCTCGACCGGCTCCGGCTCTACGTGAACGGCACGCTCGCGTCCGACGCCGACGCCGGTGACCCGGCATGGAACGCGGAGGGCTCCCTGCGGATCGGCACGGGCGCCCGGCCGCGGACGCACGAGTTCCATGGCGACCTCGACGAGGTCGGGGTGTACGACCGGATGATCGTCCCGGGGGAGGCCGCTGAACTCCCGAGGGTCCCCAAGTGGGTGCACGGACGCTGGAAGTACAACACCGACGGGGCCGACGACTCCGCGTTCGGCAACGACATGACCCTGCGGGGCGGCGCCGCCATCGATCCCGGCGCCGGATTCCGTGGCTGGGCCTCACCGGCGGGGCTGCTGCTGGACGGCGCCGGAGCCTACGCGGAGACGGCGGGCCCGGTCTTCCGCAGCGACGACAGCTTCACGGTCTCCACGTGGGTGAACACGGAACAGCGGCCGGCCGGAGCCGCGACGCTGCTCTCGCTGCCGGGTGAGAACGCCAACCGGTTCGCGGTCAGGTCCCAGCCGGGCACCGAGCCCGGGTTCGGCTGGCAACTGGTGATGGCCGACGCCGACGACCCCGGCGCGCGGACCACCGTCGCGGAGCACACCGGGTCCACGCGGTCCTGGGACCACGTCGCCGTCGTCTATGACGGCCCGGCCCGGACGATGAGCCTCTACGTCAACGGCCAGGTCGAGGCGGCCGGGTCGGTGAAGCACGATGTGGGCGCGTTCGACGCCAGGGGCGCCCTCCAGGTCGGGCGGTCCGCGATCGGCGCCCCCGAGTACTGGCAGGGAGCCGTCGACGACGTGTGGGCCTTCCAGGGAGCGCTGAGCCAGGCGCAGGTGGCCATGCTGGGCAGCGGCGTGGAACTCGAGACCATGGAGTCGCTCGACTGACCCGGAGAGCGGTGGCGCCCCGCCCGGCGCGGCGCCACCGCCCTCGTCCTGGACGACTCCCCGGCGGTCGGGTCCGGGTCAGGGGCAGGGTCAAGCGACGAGGGTGCGGACCTGGTCGGGGGAGGTGAAGAGTTCGGCGCGCATGCCGGTTTCCCGGGCGCCCAGGACGTTGCGTTCGGTGTCGTCGAAGAAGATGACGTCGGCGGGGTCGACGCCGAGGTCGCCCGCGCAGATCTCGTAGGCGCGCGGGTCGGGCTTGGCGACACCGATGCGGCAGGAGTAGGTGAGCGTGTCGAAGCGGGAGAGCCAGTCGCCGTGGCGGGCCTCGAAGCGGGGCACCAGGTCGCTGATGATGTTGGACAGGAGCCCGAGCGTGCGGCCCTCGTCGGCGAGTTCGTGGACGAGGGCGACCATGGTGTCGTCGACGTCCGTCCAACTGTCCAGATCGGCTTCGACGAGGGCGGGGACGTCGGGCAGCGCGGTGCCGAGCAGGCGCGCGACCTCGGCCCAGTAGGCGGTGCTCTCCTGGCCCGCGTCATAGGCGGGGCGGCAGGACCAGTAGGCGTCCCAGAACGCGGGGCCGGGATCGCCGGCGATCTCCTCGATCCGCCGCACCGCCTCCGGGGACTGGGTGCGGGCGATCACTCCGTACAGGTCGAAAACGATCACATCGGGCATGTCCCGAGCCTATGCGGGATATGTGGGCGCGGAACTTAGCAAGCGCTTGTTGCCCGTCGTACTCTGGTGCGGGCTGCCGAGCAAGCGGTTGGGCGAGACGGCATAATGAGAGGGTGACGACCACGAGCGCCAATTCCGGATCCGGAACCCGTGCGGGCGGTGCGGGCGGAGCCCGCCGCCGCGGCAAGGGGTCCGCCGCCCTGGCGTCGCAGCGGCGCGAGCACCTGGTCAGGCTGGCCGCGGAACTGTTCGCCGAGAAGGGGTTCCAGGCCACCACGGTCCGCAACATCGCCGATGAGGCGGGCATTCTCTCCGGCAGTCTCTACCACCACTTCGACTCCAAGGAGTCGATCGTCGACGAGATTCTCGCGAGCTTCTTCAACGAGGTCATGTCGGCGTACCAGGCGGTGCTGGACGAGAGCGGGAACCCGCGCGACACCATCGCCGGCCTCGTCCGTGTCGCGTTCGGCTCTCTGGAGCCGCACCGCGCCGCGATCACGGTGATGCAGAACGACTGGAACTACCTCCGGGGCATGGACCGCTTCTCCTACTTGACCAAGTCCGAGGACGAGGTCGAGAAGATGTGGGTGGACACCCTGAGCGCGGGCCAGAAGGACGGGCTCTTCCGCGACGACCTCGACCCGAAGCTCACCTACCGTATGATCCGCGACACCATCTGGGTCGCGGTGCGCTGGTTCAAGCCGGGAGGGGGCCTGAACGCCCAGGGTCTCGCCGAGCACTACCTCAAGGTGATGTTCGACGGCATCAACCTCCACTGATCTGTGGCCATGTAGGACGGCGCGACCGCGATGTGTGGGGCGCCCGGCGCGAGCCGGTCGATCGTCCGCCGGACGCGCGCGCGCCCGGCCGTGGAGGTCTCCGTCAAGGGGAATTTCGGCCCGTCGAATACATCCGTTGAAGGACATCCGGCGCGGTATCCCACTGTGTACGTGCCCTAACCCCCATAGTGGGCGTAGTCACAATTTGCCGAGTAGGGGTGACGCTTTGGCCCGTGGGGACGCTGGTACGTATGAGGTTCTCGGGGGGAGGCCGACATGACGCCTGAGGACGGTGCCGCCGGTCGCGATGAGCCCACACCCGAAGCCATGCGCGCCGCGACGGCGCGCGGCCTGCAGGCGCAGTTTCCGGGGGTGCGCGTCTGGTTCGGCGAGGCCACCGGGTCCTGGTGGGCCATGGTGCCGCTGCGCTACGGCCCGCGGCTCCTGGAAGCGCCGTCCCCGCAGCAGCTCCGCGACGAGATCATGAGCCTGCGGAGCCGGGGGTGAGCGGGTCCTCCCGTGTCAAGAACGCCGCCCACCGGGAACGGGGCGCGATCCGTCCCCGGAGGGCGTCAAGGCGAAAATAACTGAAACCTGTTCTAGACACAAGCGCTTGCTCGGTTTCGCCTCGGCGTGTCACGTCCCGTCTACGCCTCGTGCTGGATGCTCGTACTGGATGGACGCGCGCTCCGCCACGATCGGCGTGATGTACTGCTCGACCACCGCGCGGTGCGACGGATGGTCGCGGTAGGCCAGATAGGCGTCGCGGCCGGCGAAGTCCGCGACCACGACGAAGTCGTAGGCGCCGGGGTTCACGCCCGCGTCCACGCCGAGGCTGTACTCCCGGATCTCCTCGATGACGCCGGGCAGCTCGCCCAGCTTCGCCGCGACCTCGTCCTGCTGGCCGGTCGTCGTCCCCTCGGCCCACCTGAACATCACCACATGCCGGAAACCACTCATGCCGGCACGCTATCGCCGACGCCACCGGATCGGACGCACCCCGAACACGCCGTGCCCGATCGGATATCGCGCGGCTCAGACGCCGCCCAGTTCGGCGGCCGTGATCGCGCCGAGCTCCCAGCACGCCTCCAGGTCGGCCTTGGCGGGCTCGCCGATGACGACCACGGGCGGCTGGACGGCCTTCCACTTCAGCCCTGTCGTGATCGACTCGAGGCCGCGCAGCGCACCGGTCGCGTCATTGTTGCCATGGAGGAACGCCCCGTACGGGCGCCGGACGGTCTCCTCCAGGCACGGGTAGTAGACCTGGTCGAAGAAATGCTTGAGCGCCCCGGAGAGATAGCCGAGGTTCACCGGCGACCCCAGGAGATAACCGTCCGCCTCCAGCACGTCCACGGCGGACGCCGTCAGCGCCGGACGCGAAACCACCTCCACGCCCTCGACCTCGTCGGTGGACGCCCCGGCGCGCACCGCTTCGAACATCGCCTGCACGGACGGCGACGGAGTGTGGTGGACGAGCAGCAACCTCTTCATCACCACGAGACTAACCGTGTTCAAGCCGCCGCCGCCCGCATCGGCCGATGACATCGAAAGGCCGTGGCCGGGTATGGCCGTTCGGGACGGGACGTCCGTGCGCAGTGCACCACGTCGGCGTCTCAAGGGGTATCCGGACGACGTGGGCCAAGCGGAGGTGTCCCTCGTGCGCACAGGTGGTTCGTCGTGGGGCGATGACGCCCCGCGGAGGAATCCGGTCATCAGGCCGGACCGGCCCGTGTGGCCGCTCGCGCTCGCCACGATGCTCGCCGCCGTCATGATCACGGCGGCGGCGCTGTCGCCGCCTCCGCCGTGGCTCGGCCGGCCGGGCGTCCTCGTCACGGGCGGCCCGTACGCCCCCGCCCACGCCGTGGCCCTCGGCCTGGCCCTCGCGCTCGTCGCCCGCGGCGTGCTGCTGCGCCGCCGCGCCGCCTGGTACGGCCTCGTGCTCCTGGTCCTCCTCGGACTGCTGTCCGCCCTCGCCGGCGGCGGCGAGCCGTGGCGGGTGCCGCTGCTAGCCGCCGTCCTCGCGGGCCTGTGGCTGGAGCGCGGCCGGTTCCCCGTCCGCCCGCATCCCGAACGCGTCCGCGCGGCGGTGAAGACCGGGGCGCTCCTGGTCATCGTCGCGGTCGCCGGCTCGCTGCTGTTCGGCGGCGTGTCGGTCAGGTCGGTCGGCCAGGTGGCCGGAGGGCTCGGCGCGACCGGCGCGCCCATGGACGGCGCGTCCTGGCTGCCGAACGTCCTGGGCCTCGCGGGCGCCGCCGGGCTCCTCGTCCTGGTGATCATGCTCCTCGCCCCGGACCCGGCGCCACCGCCCGGCGACGAGGTGGAGCGCCGCCGCGTCGCGAGCCTCGTCGCGCATCCCGGCTCGGACACCCTGGCCCCGTTCGCCCTGCGGCGCGACAAGGCGTACGTGTTCAGCGCGGACGGGCGCGCCGCGATCGGCTACCGGGTGCTGTTCGGCGTCGCGGTGGCGGGCGGCGACCCGATCGGCGACCCCGCCTCGCACGCGGACGTGGTCAGGTCGTTCCTCGCCCAGTGCCGCAAGACCGGCTGGCGGCCGGCCGTCCTCGGCGCGAGCGACGATCTCCTGCCCCTGTGGGGCCGGCTCCACTCGATCGGCTTCGGCGACGAGGTGGTCGTCCGCCCCGGCGAGTTCAGCCTGTCCGGACGGCAGATGCGCAACGTCCGCCAGGCGGTCAAGCGCACCGCCAACGCGGGCGTCACGACCCGCATCGTCCCGGAGCGGGAACTCGGTCCCGGGCTGCGCGAGCGGCTGCTGGACGTCGCGTCCCGCTCCCTGGGCGGCGCGGCCGAGCGGGGATTCGCCATGAACCTCGACGAACTCCTCACCGGCCACCACCCGGGAGCGATCGTCGCGGTGGCCTACGACGAGGACAAGGAGCCCATCGCGTTCCAGCGGTACGCCACGGCGGGCGAGGGCATCAGCCTGGACGCGATGCGCCGAGTCCCCGGCGGGCCGAACGGCGTCAACGAGCGCCTGATCGTCGAGATGATCGAGTACGCGGGAGAACACGGCCACGCCGTCGTGTCCCTGAACTTCGCGGCGTTCCGCGAGCTGCTGGCCGCCGAGGAGCGCACCGTCCTGGAGAAGGCCGGCCACCTCGCCCTGCACGTCCTCGACCCCTGGATCGCGGCCGAGTCCCTCTACCTCTTCGACAAGAAGTTCAGGCCGTCCTACAAGCCGCGCCACGTCGCCTTCCGCTCCTGGCTCGACGTCGCCTGGCTGGCCGCGGCCCTGCTGACGCTGGAGTTCGGCCGGGCCCGCCCCGCCCAGCGGGCCGCGGACCACGTCACCGAACCCGTCCGCCGCCTCAGCCGTTTCTGAACCCCGCGCCGCCCACCGGGGATTCCTAGAACGTGATTCTATGGAGGTTCCCCGGTCGAGAGGATGGCGCATGAGCACTGTGCAGGGTCACTGCGATCCGGCGTTCGCCGGTGTCCGCGAGGTGTTCGAGGAGAACTTCGCCGAAGGGCGCGAGCTCGGCTCCGCCGTCGCCGTCTACGCGGGCGACCGCAAGGTCGTGGACCTGTGGGGCGGCGTCGCCGACCGCCGCACCGGACGCGCGTGGCTGCCGGACACGCCCTGCTTCGGGTTCTCCTGCACCAAGGCGGTGACGGCCGCCGCGGCCCTCCTGCTCGCCGAGCGCGGAGCGTACGAGGTGGACGGCCCGGTGACGGACTGGTGGCCGGAGTTCGGCGCCGAGGGCAAGGAGGGCGCCACCGCCGCCCACCTGCTGACGCACCAGGCCGGCCTGCCCGCGTTCACCCGTCCGGTATCGGCGGACGACGCGGCCGACCCGGCGGCTCTCGCGGGCGAGCTGGCCGCCCAGAAGCCGGAGTGGACGCCCGGCGAGGCGCACGGCTACCACGCGCTGACCTACGGCTGGCTGGCCGGCGAGATCGTCCGGCGCCTGTCGGGCAGGACGGTCGGCGCGTTCGTCGAGGAGGAGTTCGCCGGCGGACTCGATCTGTGGATCGGCGCCCCCGACGACGTGATCGAGCGCGCCGCGAAGATGACGGCGGGACGACGCGTCCAAGGCGGGGCCGACGCCCCCAAGACCACCGACGGCGACCTCCTCACACGCCTGGCCACCGCCTACACCGACCCGCAGAGCACCATGAACCGGGCGCTCAACAACCCGCACCCCGGCAAGGGCGGCTACAACAACCCCGTCGTGCTGCGCGCGGGCTGGCCGTCCGCCGGGATGCTCGCCACCGCGCCCGCGTTCGCCGCGTTCTACCGCGACCTGGTGGCGGGACGGATCCTGCGCCCCGAGACGCTGCGGGACGCGATCCGCCCGAGGGTCGCCGGACCGGACCGGACCATGCTCATCGACAGCTCGTTCGGCCTCGGCTTCATGCGTCCCGCCCAGACGTTCTTCACCCCGGCGGCCGGCCGGGAGTCGGCGTTCGGGCACACCGGCGCGGGCGGCTCGATCGGGCTCGGCGACCCCGACGCCGGGCTCGCCCTCGCCTACCTGCCGAACCTGATGGGCGACATGGTGTCCGGCGACCTGCGCGCCTACCGGCTGACGGAGGCGGTCTACGCGTCCCTGTCCTGACCGCTCGGCGTGAGCCCGCGGTAGCGTGCCGGTCCATGGAGGTACGCGACCTGCACGGCCCGCCGGCGTCGGTGCAGGAGGCCGAGGCGATCCAGGACCGGCTGCGTCCGATGCTCGAAACCGGCCTCCCCGGCCCGGCGAGGCCGCGCACGGTCGCGGGGCTCGACGTCTCCTACGCGGGCGACGGGAGCGGCACCGGGACGCGCCTCGCCGCCGCCGTGGTCGTCCTGGACGGGACGAGCCTGGACGTGGTCGAGGAGTCGGTCGCCGTCGGCACGGCCGCGTTCCCCTACGTGCCCGGCCTGTTCGCGTTCCGGGAGCTGCCCGCGCTCGTGGACGCGCTGCGCGACCTGAAGACCGTGCCCGATCTGCTCGTGTGCGACGGGTTCGGCGTCGCGCATCCGCGCCGGTTCGGGCTGGCCTGCCATCTGGGCGTCCTGACGGGCCTGCCGGCGATCGGCGTGGGCAAGACCGCGTTCGTCGGCACGTACGAGCAGCCGGGACGGCGGCGGGGCGACTCCGGTCCCCTGCTGGACGGCGGCGAGGTCGTGGGACGGGTGCTGCGAACGCGCGACGATGTGAAGCCGGTGTTCGTGTCCGTCGGGCATCGCACCGACCTCGAAACGGCGTGCCGCAACGTCCTCGATCTCACACCCGCATATCGCCTGCCGGAGACCACGCGCAGGGCCGACCGGCTGTCGCGGGACGCTCTCACCGGGTAGCGCCTCCCCTTGGAAGATGGCAGTCTCGTGAGAAAGCAGGCGGAGACACCCCAGGTCATCCGCTACGTCGCTGGACGGTGCCCATGGACACCCGGCCGATGCGGGCCGACGCCCGCCGCAACTACGAGCGGCTGATCTCGACGGCACGGGCGGCCTTCATGGAGCACGGCACCGGCGCGTCCCTCGACGACATCGCCAAGCGTGCGGGCGTCGGCTCCGGGACGCTGTACCGTCACTTCCCCACCCGCGACGCCCTGCTTCACGCCGTCCTGCGAGACCGGATCGACGGGCTCCTCGCCCACGCCGACGAACTGCTGCCCGGCCCGGCGCGGGGCGCCGGCGCCGAAGGGCAGGCCCCCGGGGCCGAAGCGGGCCGCGTGGAGACCGAGGCTCTCGATGCGGAGACCGCGCTGGGGCGGTGGCTGCGCACCTATCTCGCGGGCGCGGCGACACCGCGCGGAACCTCGACCGTGATCATCCAGGCCATGTCGGCGGAGTGGGCCGGCACCGGGCTGGGCGACGCGGCCGCCTCGATCTGCGACGCCCTCGGGCGGCTGCTGGACCGGGCGCAGCGGGCGGGCGCGATCCGCGCCGAGATCGACCCGGGCGACCTGCTGCGGATCACCAACGCCATCGGCGTCGCGTCGGAACGGGACCCCGACCCGGGCGCGTACTCCGACCGGATGCTCGCGCTGCTCTTCGACGGCCTGCGCACGAGGTGATCCCCCACTTGTTGCGTCAAACAAGCGTTCGCTAGGTTGGCGGGAACGGGTACGGCGACGAGGAGCTTCGATGGGTCAGCTGGACGGCAAGGTGGCGCTGATCACCGGTGGTGCGCGCGGCATGGGCAAGTCCCACGTCCGCCGGTTCCTGGACGAGGGCGCCAAGGTGGTCTTCGGCGACGTCCTGGAGGAGGAGGGCACGAAACTCGCCGCCGAACTCGGCGGCGACGCCCGGTTCGTCCGTATGGACGTGGCCCGGGAAGAGGACTGGCACAACGCCGTCGAAACCGCCACGACGGCCTTCGGCGCGTTGAACGTCCTGGTCAACAACGCCGGCATCCTCAGGCACAAGTCCATCGAGGACATGTCCCTCGACGAGTTCCGCCAGATCCTGGACGTGAACCTGATCGGCCAATGGCTCGGCGTGAAGTCCGTGACCGCCGCGATGCGCGAGGCGGGCGGCGGCTCCATCATCAACGTGTCGTCCACCGAGGGCTTCATCGGCGCGTCCGGCCTGGCCGCCTACAGTGCCAGCAAGTTCGGCGTCCGCGGCCTCACCAAGTCCGCGGCCCGGGAACTCGGCAAATACGAGATCCGGGTGAATTCCATTCACCCCGGCGGCGTCCTGACTCCCCTCTCCCTCCAGGACGACGTCGTGTCCGCCACCGCCGACAGCGCCGACGCCTTCCTGAAGGCCCTCCCCCTCGGCCGCATGGGCAAGTCCAAGGAGGTGTCGGGCCTGATGGTCTACCTGGCCTCGGACGACTCGTCCTACTGCACCGGCAGCGAGGTCCTGGTCGACGGCGGCATGCTCACCGGCGCGGGCTACTGACACCGCGGGTTTCTGACACGGCGGGCCGCCGGTACCGGCTCGGACCCCCGCACCGGCGGCCCGCCGCGCGCCTATGGGCGCCTCTCGGCCCACCCCTCGACGGCCTCCAGCTGAGCGGCGAGTGAAATGAGCGTCGCCTCGTCCGAATCATGCCCGAGGAGCTGCGCCCCGATCGGAAGGCCGGCCTTCGTGAATCCCGCGGGAACGTTCACGCCGGGCCACCCGAGCACATTCCATGTCCACGCATAGGGACACACGGCCGCCACACCGGACTGCGTCTTCTGGTAACCGATCCCGTCGAAGGCCCCCACCTTCAACGGCGGCTGCGCGGTGGTCGGAGTCAGCACCACGTCGGCCGCCTGGAAGATGCGCCCGATCTTCCTCCGCAGATAGGGATCCATCCTTTTCGCCAGCGGCAGGAGCCTCTTTCCCGCCAGCCGCCCGATCTGCGCCTCGACCGCCGTCCGCCGCTCCGGCCGGGGGTTGGGCATGGCATCGAGCATGTCGGCCACCCCTGCCGTCCCGCGCGGAATGAGCCCGAGCCCCACGAGCCCGTAGTCGGGATCGGCGGGAAAGACCTTGTGCCCCAGGTCGGTGAGCCGCCTGCCGAGCCTTTCCACCGCGCCGCGGATCTCCGGATCGAGCTTCCCGCTCACCCCGAACGCCGTCCTGAAGGAAACGGCGATGCGCAGCCTCCGGGGCTCCCTCTTCGCGAACTCCGCGAAAGGCGTCACCGGGGGATCGATCTGATACACGTCCTCCGGGTGGCTCCCGCTCAGCACATCGAGCAGCAGTGCCGCGTCCCCGACGCTCCGGGCGAGCGGCCCCCACACGGTGATCCCGTTGAACGGGTCGGTGAGCGGATACCCGGAAACGCGTCCCCGCTGAGGTTTGATGCCGACCAGTCCCGTCCACGCGGCCGGAATGCGGATCGAACCGGCCCCGTCGGACCCGACCGCCCCGGCGACCATCCCCGCCGCCACGGCCGCCGCCGAACCACCGGACGACCCGCCCGGCGTGTAGTCGGGGTTCCACGGATTCCTGGCGACCCCGAATCCGGGCGATTCACTGAAGGGCCACAGCCCGATCTCGCACGTCGTCGTCTTTCCCACGATGACGGCGCCCGCCGCCCGCAGCTTGCGCACGACCTCCCCGTCCCGCGCCACGGGCCGGTGATCCCCGGTGACCGCGAACGGCGTCGTCTCCCCCGCGAGATCCGTATCGTCCTTGATCGCGACGGGCACCCCGAGCAGCGGCAGCCGCTCCCCGTCCGCCAGCCGCTTGTCGGCGTCCAGCGCCTCCCGCGCGGCCGCTTCTCCGCGCACCACCCGGAACGCCCCGAGCGACTCCTGCCGGCAGATGCTCGCCAGGCTCTCCTCGACCAGCTCGCTGGAGGACACCTCTCCCCTCGCCAGCGCCTCCGCCTGTCCGGCCAGCCCGCCCAGCACCACGCCGCCTCCCGCGCTATCGTTCGTTCGAACGAACGATACAGAACGAGCCGATCGTAGGGAAGACTGTGCAGCGATGAGCGCCCGCGACCAGATCCTCCGAGCCGCCCTGCGCGTCATAGGCGAGCAGGGCATCGGCGCCATGACCAACCGGGCCGTCGCCCGCGCGGCCGGCGTCTCCCTCGGCTCCCTCACCTACCATTTCCCGTCCCAGGAAGACCTGCTCCGCGAGGCGCTGCACACGTTCGTGGACGAGGAGATCGCCCGCATAACCGCCTACGTCAACACCCTCGCCGAGTCCGGCATGGCCCCGACGGAGGCGCCCGACGAGGTCGAGAAGGCCGTCATCGGCTTCGCGCACGGCCCCGAGCAGGTGGCCAACCTCGAACTCCATCTGCACGCCGCCCGCGACCCGGGCCTGCGCGAGACCTCGATCCGCTCCGTCGAGGCCTACGACCGCCTGGCCGCCGCCGTCCTCACCGCCCTCGGCATTCCGGACGCCGAACGCCACGCCCCCGCGATCGTCGCGATGCTCTACGGCCTCGCGGTCCGCCGCCTGGCCACCGGCGACACCGCCGCCACCGGCACCGCCGACGCCTTCCGCCTCCTGCTCCTGGGCGCACTCCCCCGCGCTTGAAAAGACTTCTGGCCCGCACGGCCCCAGAGCGGGGTTACGGGGCCATGCGGGCCAGAAACCTGTCTCAATCAGGAACCTCAGTCGGAACCTCAGCCGACGTTCGCTCTGCTCTCCGCCTGTGCACCTCCGCCGTGTCTTCGATCTGACACAGATAACGCTAAGCCGCCCCGCCCCCCAAGAGAACGCCTTTAAGCCTCGCTTAGGGAACCGCTGAGCCACGCTTATTCGGGGGTGGGTGGAAGTGTTTCTGTGGGGGGTTCTGCCTGGGAAACAAAGG
>NZ_SMKK01000120.1 GCF_004348425.1 Actinomadura sp. 7K507 | reverse complement strand
GCCCCGGAGGCCGGACCCGGCACGTCCCCGGCCCGCCTCACCATCGCCTGGCTCATCGTCGGAATCCCGCTCGCCTACGGCCTGATCGAAACCGTCAGAGCCAGCCTCCCCCTCTTCGGCGGCTAACCCCCGGGGCCCGCTCGACACCGGGCGGGCCCCGGGGCCATCGACCGTCCCCTAGGGCGCGGGGTCGATGTAGACGTTCCGGCTGAGCTGCGACGTGCCCATCTGCGCGGTCACCCTGGCGGACTCGAAGTCCGTCACGGCGCCGGTCGTGCCGGTGAAGGCCACAGAGGACGCACCGGCCGGTACGACAACCTCGGCGGGGAGTCCCAGCACCGGGTTGTCGCTGCTCAGGGCGACGATGACCGGCTCGCTCGTGACCGCGCCGAGATGGACCGTCCCCTCGAAGGTCTGACCGCCGAAGAGCACCATCGGCATGTCGATCTCCCGCAGCCCCGGACGTATGAGCACGGTGTGGCTTCGGCTGCCGACGCCCTCCATGGTGGCGGTGATCGTGGTCTGGCCGGCGTCGTCGGTGCCGGCGCCGAGCCGCACGGTCCGCGCTCCGCTCGTCCCTTCAGCGAGGGTGATCGGCGAAGGAGGTTCCACATCGGGATTGTCGGAGGTGAACGTGACCTCGACGCCCCCGTGCGGCACAGGGTTCGGCAGGTCGAGGGTCATGGGATACGAAGTGCCGCCGTACATGGTTCCGGAACCCGTGAGGCTCCAGTCTCCGGGGTCGTACGTCCATGCCTGAAGCGCGACGACCGCGGTCTTGGTCTGTCCCGGAAGCGTGGCCGTGAGCGTGACGTCGGCGTCCTGCGGAATGCGAACGGTCTTCCCGTACGTCCCGGCCACGCCGAGTGCGCCACTAGGAATGGTGATGGACTCGGGCACCTGAAGCGCCGCATTGTCGCTTTCCAGGCTGACGGTCATACCGCCCGTGGGGGCGGTCCCGTTCAGCCCGATCTGGAGGGAGACCGAATCACCGCTGATGACCGATGAATCGGCGACCAAGTACTTCAGGCCGGGCTGGAGCACCAGCGGCCGGCTGGTTTCTTGATGGCGCACCCTCGCCGTGATAGAGACGCTGAGGTCGCCGCGAATGTAATCCGGCTGGTGCGTCTGGATTGGAAAGTCCGCCGCGGACTCCCCGGCCGGAACGACGACCGCCGCGGGCACGCTCACCCAGGACGGATCCGCGGACGCCAACGTCACCTCGACGGGCCGGCGCCAGGCGCATTTCAGCCGGACCGTGCCGGTCGCCTCACCGCCCGAGTGCACCTTCCCGGCGGGCAATTCCAGATCGGTGAGTTGCGGCGGGCAGGGACGTGGCCCGTGCGCCTCCGCGTTCGCCGGCACGGCAATGCCGGCGATCCCGAGGACGATCGCCAGCGCGATCATCCAGAATGCTGTTGTCCGATTCACTCGACGCCCTTTCCCGCATGTGCTGGTCCGGCCACATTGAGCGGCCAAAGAGCGGGGAAGCTGCTGCGCAGGGGCGAGAACCGACCCGAGCCGGACACGAATCGACTGGAACGGCGGAAATTATAGCCTTCGAACATCGCCCGCCGCCATACCGTGAATGCAAAAGTGGCCGAGACGCAACAGGTTAATCCTGGCGGTGGGCGCGGCCGGTGGATGCCAAAAGTTCGTGGGCGAGGGTTTCCGCGTCGAAGGGGCCGGTGTGGCGGCGGTCGTCGATGAAGAAGGTCGGTGTGCCGCGTGCGCCGCTGGCCTCGGCGCTGACGACGTCGGCCCGGACCCGGGCGGCCGTCTTGTCGTCGTCGAGGTCGCGGAGGAACTTCTCGACGTCCATTCCGAGGTCTGCGGCGTAACCGGCGAGGTCTTCGTACTGGAGTTCGTCCTGGTGGACGAACAGGAGGTCGTGCATCTCCCAGAACCGTCCCTGCTCGTCGGCCGCGACCGCGGCGTGGGCCGCGAGTTCGGCGTAGGGGTGCACGTCCGGGAGCGGCAAGTGCCGGAAGACGTACCGCAGGTCGTCACCGAACCGCTTCCGCAGTTCGAGTGCGGTCCCTGTGGCGCGGGCGCAGAACGGGCACTCGAAGTCGGCGTACTCCACCAGGGTGAGCGGCGCGTCGACGGGACCTCTGATGTGGTCCACCTCAGGGTCCACCGGCCGGTCGAGGAAACGCGGCAGGTCCGCCTCCGACTGGCCGCGCAGGACGGCGGCCGCGTGGAACATCACCCACCCGAGGAGGGTCGCCAGCACCGCCGCGAGCAGGACCCCGACGGTCGCCTCGTCGCGGAGGATCTCGTCCTCGAAGGCCAGGCGGGCGATCAGCAGCGAGATGGTGAACCCGATGCCGGAGAGGGCGGCGCCGCCGAACACGTGCTCCGCGCTGACGCCCCGGGGCAGATGCCCGATGTTGAGCCGGGTGGCGAGGACGGCGCTCAGCCCGACTCCGAGGGGCTTGCCCAGGACGAGGCCGGCCACCACGGCCCACGTGACCGGTGAGGTGAGCGCCTCGCCGAGGACCCCGCCGCGGAGGTCGACGCCGGCGTTCGCCAGCGCGAAGACCGGCACGATGACGTAGCTGGTCCAGGGGTGCAGGATCGTCTGCAGCCGCTCGTTGACCGACACGGCACGGGTCAGCCCCACACGGGCCGTCATCCCCACGTCGGCCATGGGCGACTGCTTGAACGCGCGAACGTTCTTGGCGGCCTTCTCGACCGCCTCGCGCACCGGCGCGTAGGCGGGGACGAGGAGACCGCCGAGCATGCCCGCGATGGACGCGTGGAGGCCCGCCTGGAGGGTGGCGAGCCACAGCGCCAGTACGACGGCCACGTACGGAGCCGCGCGCCAGACTCCCCGCCGGCTCAGGACCACCGCCGCCGCGCAGAGGACGAACATGGCGATCAGCGGCAGGACGCGAATGGAGCCCGAGTAGACGAAGCCGATCACGCTGACGGCCACGATGTCGTCGATGACCGTCAGCGCCAGCAGGAAGATGCGCAGTTGTGTCTGGAACGTGGGCCCGACGACGGCGAGCGCGCCCAGCATGAACGCCGTGTCGGTGCCGATGACCACGCCCCAGCCGTTCGCGGCCTCTCCCCCGGGCGCGATCAGCAGGTACAGGAGCGCCGGGATCGCCATCCCGCCGATGGCGCCCACGATCGGGATGACGACGCGGCGGCGTTCCCTCAGCTCGCCGACGGAGAGCTCGTACCGGACCTCCAGGCCGATCACGAAGAAGAACAGGGCCATCAGGCCGTCGCTCACCCAGTGCCCGAGGTCCATCGACAGCACGGCGTCCCCGATCGACATGGACGCCTCCGTCGTCCACAGGGACTCGTACTCGTCCGACCATGGGGAGTTCGCCCAGACCAGGGCCACGATGACGGCGACCAGCAGCAGGCCCGCGCCGCCCACCTCCGTCGCCATGAAGCGCCGCACCGGCCCGGACAGCTGAGCGAGGAGCTCCCGCCGCTTGGCCCGCGTCTGTGAGTCGTCGCGCTTCCTCGTCCACATCACCCGGCGAGTCTATTTACGCAGCGTGACCTGAGAGGAGGGCGGGGTATGCGGGTCAGGGAGCGGCCGGGGACGAGCGTGACCAGGGACGCCGCCGGACCTCGCTCTCCAGCCGCTGGAGCAGCGGGGCCGTGCGCTGGTAGTTCGTGAGCCGGTCCGGCAGGCCCTTCCAGACACGTGCCGCCAGCTCCGCCGCCTCGGCGAGGATGGCGTCCACGTCGATCGTGAGGACCTTGCCGTCCCGCACGACCGTCTGCCCGTCGACGAGGACGGTGTCGACGGCGTGGCCCATGTCGCCGTAGGCGAGCTGGTAGGCGACCTGCTCCTTCGGCGCGACGAACACCTCGCTGGTGCGCAGCAGCACGATGTCCGCGCGGTGGCCGGGGGCGATGCGCCCGACCGGGCTGCCGAGCGCGCGCGCCCCGCCGTCCCAGCACATGCCGAGGACGGACGATGCCCCCGGCCAGGTCCCGGGCTCGCCGCCGGCCCGGGGCAGCAGGGCGGCCATCTTGACCGTCTCCCACATGTTCTGGCTGTCGTTGCTGCTGGCGCCGTCGGAGCCCAGCGCGACCGCCGCCCCGGCGCGCAGCATCTCCGGGACGGGCGCCACACCGGCCCCGAGCTTGAGGTTGCTGACCGGGTTGTGGACGGCGACCGCGTCGGACGCGGCGAACCTGGCGATCTCGTCGTCGTTCAGCCAGATGGCGTGGGCGAAGGACGCCCAGGGGCCCAGGCAGCCGATGCGTTCGAGGAACTCGACCGTCGAGGTGCCGTAGCGCGTGTCCGCCACATGGATCTGCGACTTGGCCGACAGCAGGTGCGTCTGGAGGCGCAGCCCGCGCTCGCGGGCGGTCTCGGCGCTGGCCTTGAAGAGATCGGTGGAGCAGCGCGGCAGCGAGGACGGCCCCAGCATTGGCGTGATCCGCGGGTGGGTGCCATGCCAGCGGCCGATGTAGGCGAGCACCTCGTCGAGGACGACGTCCGGCTTCGCGCGGGGCGGGCGGACGAGGTCCTCGGTGCCGTCGATCAGGTCCAGCGGCAGCGACGAGAAGAAGTCCAGGTCGCTGTACTGCGCGGCGACGTTGGCCCGCATGCCGGAGTCGACGTAGGCGCGGGTGATGGCGTCCAGGCCGTCGCCCATCCACTCGTGGTCGGCGCGGGCGCAGTCGAGGACGCTCGTCGTCCCGGTGCGCAGCATCTGGATCGCGCCGAGCATGGCCGACACGTACAGCTCGCGCGGGCTGAGCCGGGCCCCGGCGCCGCCGTAGCTGGCGAGCACCATCCAGGTGTCCAGCGGCAGGTCGTCGCACAGGCCGCGTTCGATGGTCTGGTTGGAATGCGTGTGGGCGTTGACCAGCCCCGGGATGACGATGCGCGCGGAGGCCTCGACGACTTCGGCGCCGTCCGCGGCGAGGTCGGGGCCGACGCGGGTGATGACGCCGTCCTCGATCAGGACGTCGCTCACCCCGAACTCCGATTCCACGTCGAAGACGTGACCGCCGCGGATCAGCGTCCTTCCCGTGGTGTCCGGCGCCGTGGTGTCCGGCGCCGTGGTGTCCGGCGCCGTGGTGTCCGGCGTGCTCATGATCGGCCTCCAAGCTGTTCACGGGCGGCGAGTTCGCGCTGGAAGACGGCCTTGTCGTCGGCCTGCGACCAGCGGCCCGCCGTGGGGTAGGGCGATGCCTCGGTCTCCACGGCCTGGACGACCATGGCGGGGCCCTCGGCCGCGTACATCCGGCGGACGGCGCCCGCGACGTCGGCGTCGTTCGCGTCGGGCGGGGGTGACTCGACCCGCCGCCAGCCGCAGGCGCGGGCGGCGGCGGCCAGGTCCAGACGGCCGGCGAGTTCCTGGCCGCCGCCGGTCTCGTACCGTCCGTTGGCGAAGACGACGACGCGCAGGTTCGGCGGTGCCGCCCCCGCGATCGTGGCGAGGACGCCGAGGTTCATCGCCAGGTCGCCGTCGCCCTCGATCAGCGTCACCCGGTACTCGGGGCGGGCCAGGGCGAAGCCGAGCGCGAGCGAGGGCGCCATGCCCATCGGATCGGACGCGAAGTAGGTGAGGTCGGGCGCGGCCGCTTCCCGCCAGGCCCGTCCGGCGGACCCCAGCGAGCAGATCACGATGTCGTCGGCGGCCCCGCCGCCCGCACCACGGTCGGCAGTGCGATCGGCGGTGCGGTCGGCCGCTAGGGCGGCGGCGACGGTTCGCGCCAGCGTCAGGCGTCTCATCGGGCGGCCTCCCCCAGCAGTGACTCGCGGTCGAGCAGCAGGACGACGGGCCGGCGGTGCAGCCGGGCCTGGTCGGCGGCGGCGGTGACCATGCCGGGATCGGCTCCGCCGCGCATCCGGTGGTACGGGACGCCGAGCGCGTCGAGGACGGGCGGCACGACGCGTCCCTTGTACGCCTGGTAGTAGAAGCCGTCGTCGATGTCCCCGCGTTGCGCGGCCACCACCAGGAGCGGCAGCCCGTGCAGATGGGTGTAGCCGGCGAGGGCGTTCGCGCCGACGAGCAATCCCGCGTTCTGGCAGACGACCGCGCCGAGCCCGCCCGAAAGCGCGACACCGGCGGCGACGCCCAGCGCGTCGTCCTCCCTGGTGACCTTGACGTGACACATGCCCGGGGCGGCGTCGACGGCCGCCAGCAGCGGCGACAGCCACGAGTCGGGCAGGCTGGCCACGACGCCGATGCCCGCCTCGCCCAGCGCTTCGAGCAGGAGCGCGGCCGGTCGTCCCGCCGATTCTGCGGTGTTCATTGATCCGGTGTTCACTGGTCTCCCCCAATTCGTCCGGCCGCCCGTACCGCCATGCCGAGGGCCGCGTCGAGCTTCCAGGCGTTGCCGGGCAGCGGGTGGCCGTGCCTGGCCAGTTCGCCGTCGAGGAGCCCGCGGAAGCGTTCGGCGTCGAAGCGGGCGCCGTCGCATCCCTTCTCCGTGGCGTGAGCCCGCCAAGGAGTCGGGGCGACCGCGCCCAGGACGACGCGGGTGCCGTCCCAGCGGCCGTCGGTGACGGTGGCGGCCAGCGCTATCGACACCAAGGCGAAGTCGCCCTCCCACAACTGGAGCTTGTCGAACACGCAGCGGCGTTCCCGCGCGGCGGCGGGGACGCGTACCGCCGTGACGAGTTCGCCGGGGCGCAGGGATGTCTCTCCCGGCCCGGTGTAGAAGTCGCCGATCGCGACCGTCCGGTCTCCGGCCGGGCCCGACACCAGCACCCGGGCGTCGAGCGCGGTGAACACGGTGCCGAGGTCGGACGGCGTGACCGCCTGGCAGCGGTGCCCGTCGATGGCCGCGTGGTAGAAGCGGTGGTCGCCCTGGACGGCGTAGCAGGGGCAGGTGACGCCGCCGCGCTTGTAGCAGTCGAAGCCGTTGCGGAAGAACCAGCAGCGTTTGGCCTGCACCAGGTTGCCGCCCACGGTGGCGACCGCCCGGATCTGGGCGGACGCGATCGACTCGACGGCGTCGGCGACCGCGTCGAGCGAGCCCCGGGTCGCCGCGGACAGGGCGTCCAGCGTGACCGCCGCCCCGATGTCCAGGGCGCCGTCGTCGCGTTCGGTGATCGTGCGCAACGCGGGGATGCCGGTGATCTGCACCAGGGTCTTCGGCGCCGCCAGACCTTGGCGGCGCTGGAGGGCGAGGTCGGTGTTGCCGCCGACGGCGGTGCCGCCCCCGGCCGTGAGCTTCACGGCCTCGCCGGTCTCGGACGGACGCCGCACCGACTCGATCTCCCGCTCGGGCACCCGGCGGGCCAGTCGGGTGCCGAACCGGTGCAGCACCGTGTGGACGCCGAGGGGGTAGGCCCGCCGCAGCAGCTCGATCCACCATCGCGACGGCCGGGCGGCCAGCCGGTACCGGCGGGCGGGGAGGCCGTCGCGCTCGGCCAGCGCCCGCAGCACCTTGTCCGGGGTGATCGGCAGGTCGCGGATGCGCACGCCGATCGCGTCGTACACGGCGTTGGCGAGGGCGGGGGCCGGGGGCACGATCGGCATCTCGCCCACGCTCTTGGCGTCGTACGGTCCGGCCTCCTCGTCCCCTTCGATCAGGAGGGCCCGCACCGGGGGCAGGTCGGCCGCCCTGGGCAGGGCGTAGTTGATGTACGCCGGGTTGACGGTGCGGCCGCCCTCGTAGACGAGTTCCTCGCCCATGGCCGCGCCGAGTCCCTGGGCGACGCCGCCGATCACCTGTCCCTTGGCCATCACCGGGTTGATCGCCCGGCCGATGTCGTGGGCCGCGACGTAGTCCAGGACGCGTACCCGCCCGGTCGCGGGGTCGACCTCGACCTCGACCGCGTGGGCCGCGAAGGTGTAGCTGGCCGAGACGTTCGGCCGGGGGTTGCCGCCGCCGAACGTCTCCATCCGCGGGTCGACGTAGGACGCCTCGTGGCTGAGCATGCCGTCGTGCGCGTCCGGGCTGAGCGCGACCAGGTCGCCGAGCGGGACGTCCGCTCCCGGCGCGTGCGCCAGGCCGCCGTCCAGCCGGATCTCGCCGGTGCCCAGCTTCTCGGCCGCCAGCCCGCGCACGGTGTCGGCGAGTTCCGCCGACGCCTTGCGGACGGCATGGCCGCCCATGTGCGTGCCGCGCGACGACCAGGCGCCCATGTCGAACGGGGTCAACTCGCCGTCGGCCATGAGGACGTCCACGTCGTCGACGTGCACGCCGAGTTCCTCTGCGGCGATCTGTGCCAGGATCGTGCGCTGGCCGGTGCCGGCGTCGGCGCCGCCGAACCGCACCCGCACCCGGCCGTCCTCGAACAGGTCGACGATCGCGTCGCTGCGGTTCGAGCCGCCGTGCGCGTACGAGCCGCTGCCGTGCATGCCGCACGCCACACCCACACCGCGCACCGGGCCTACACCGTGCACCGGACCTACACCGCGCACCGGGCCGACCCCGCGCGGCGGACGGCGGTCGCGGCGCTTGGCGTCCCAGCCGATCGCCTCGCGGACCGCGTCCAGGCATTCGGCCAGCCGGGCGGAGCCGATGCGGGCGCCCGACAGCGTCGTCGTGCCCGGCTCGTTGGCGTTGCGCAGCCGGAAGTCGATCGGGTCGATGCCGAGCCGCTCGGCCAGCTCGTCGACCTGCGACTCCATGGCGAAGGCGACCTGCGGACTGCCGTAACCGCGGAACTGGCCGCCGGACGGCAGCGCCGTGTCGATCAGCCGGGCGTCCCAGGCGACGCCGTCCGGCCGGTAGATGGAGCCGAGCGTCTTGACCCCGACCTTCATGATCGACGGGCCGTAGTGATTGTACGCGCCGTTGTCGACGTCGAGGCGGGCGTCCAGGGAGCGCAGCCGCCCGGTGTCGTCGGCGGACGAGCGGAGCCGCACCCGGAAGGCGTGCCGCGGCTTGGTCGCGGCGAACTCCTCCTCGCGCGAGTACGCCAGCCGGACGGGCCTGCCCGCGGCGATGGACAGCGCCGACGCGAGCGCCTCGTGCTCGCACACCTTCGACTTCAGCCCGAACCCGCCGCCCACGGCGACGTCGCGGCAGACCACCCGCTCGGGGTCGAGCCCGAGGACGTGGGCGACCTCGGTCGTGACGAACCACGGCGCTTGCGTCGAGGTCCACAGTTCGAGCGTTCCGGTGCCGGCGTCCCAGCGGGCCAGGGTGGTGTTCTGCTCCATGCAGGCGTGCGAGACCCGCGGGTAATGGAACGTCCCTTCCACTGACACGGTGCCTGCGGCGTGGCCGGCCTCGGGATCGCCCCACTGCCCCTGGTCGTGCACCGACACGTTCGGCTCGCCCGACGACCGGCGGTGCAGCCGGACGGCGCGTCGCGCCGAGGCGGCGTCGATCGTCAGCGGCGGCCGCCGCAGGGGGCGGCGGTACCGCACCACGATCGCGTCGGCGGCGGCTCGGGCCTGTTCGCCGGTCTCCGCGGCGACGGCGGCGACCTCCTCGCCGATGTAGCGGACGACGTCGCGGGCGAGCGGATAACGGTCCGAATGCTGCCCTTCGGCGTGGATGTACGGGGTGTCCACCGGGAAGTCCGCCGCCGTGATCACGGCGTGCACGCCCGGCATACGGCGCGCCCGCTCGGTGTCCACCGACAGGATCCGCGCGTACGGGTGGGGAGAGCGCAGCACCCGCGCGGTCAGCGTCCCCGGCGGATCGACGTCACCGGCGTAGGCGTCGGTGCCCGAGGTCCGCTCTTCCCAGTGCTTCGGGGGCACGCTCGTGCCCACCACCTGCGGCGTCCGGGGGGTCACGCGGTCTCCCCGCCCGTGGTCTCCCCGCCCGTGGTCTCCCGGCCCGCCGCCGCCCGGCGGATCGCGGCGATGATCTGCGTGTAGCCGGTGCAGCGGCAGATGTTGCCGGACATCTCGCGCCGGAGTTCCTCATCGCCGAGTTCCGCGGCCACGTCCAGCACGGCGCTCGCCCGGACGATCTGCCCCGGCGTGCAGAACCCGCACTGGAATCCGCCCTCCTCGGCGAACGCCCGGCGCAGTTCACGCTGCCCGTCCGCCAGCCCCTCGACGGTCGTGACCTTCCCGTGCGCCGCCTCCTCGACCAGCAGGACGCACGACATCACCGGGACGCCGTCGAGCAGGACCGTGCACGCCCCGCATTCACCGCGCCCGCACGCCTCCTTCGCGCCGCGCAGGCCGAGCCGGCCGCGCAGCACCGGCAGCAGCGCCTCGCCGGGCCGCGCGTCCACCTCGACCACGACGCCGTTGACGTCGAGTTCCGTCATCATCCGAGCCTCCTGCCGGTCACACCACGTCATGCGGGCCTGGGCGGCGGCGACACGAGTGCGGCCATCAGCTCGTCCGCCGTGGAGACCACGCCGTGGAAGCGGTCGGTGCTCGCCAGGACGGCGGCATGGGCGGCGTCGTCGGTATCGGCCACGCACTCCGCCGGCACCACGACGTCGAAGTCGCGTGCGTAGGCGTCACGGATGGTGGAGTCGACGCAGAAGCTCGTCGTCGTGCCCGCCACGACCAGGACCTGCACGCCGCTCATCCGCAGCACGCTTTCCAGCCTGGTGTTGTAGAAGGCACTGGCACGATGCTTGACGATGATCTCGTCGTCGCTGACGACGTGCTGCTTGACCTCGTCCAGCAGTTCGGCGTCCCAGGTCCCCTGGTGGCACAGTTCGAGCTTCACGCCGCGCCGGTCCAGGTGCGACGGGATCCGGCGGCGCTTGCGGCCGTGGTCACCGGGGAGGTGCACCTGCCGGGTGAACCAGACCGGGATGCCGGCGGCGCGGCAGCGCTCGGTCAGGCCCAGCGCGTGCGGGACCATCTCGCGCGGCTTGGCCACGCTGTCCGCCCCGAACGCGCGCCCGCGGGCGCCCTCTGGATGGCAGAAGCCGTTCTGCAGGTCGATGACCAGCAGGCCGACGTCGGCCGGGTCGAGTGTCACGTCAAGCGGCATGATCGTCCTCCGTACGCCTCGTTCGTCTGTGCGCGTGCGCCCGTGCCGGGCCGTCCGTCACGGGGACGGGGGGCGCAGGATCTGGCCCGAGCCCGGCCGCACCGACACCTCGCCGTCGCGCAGCTGCACCTCGCCGCGCCTGATCGTCATCGCGGGCCAGCCCTTCAGCGCCATCCCTTCGAACGCGCTGGTGTACTTGCTGCGGGTGACGTCCGGGCCCACGACCTGCTCGGTTTCGAGGTCGAGCACGACGAAGTCGGCGTCGCTGCCGACGGCGATGGCTCCCTTGCGCGGGTAGAGGCCGAACACCCGGGCCGGGTTCTCCGCCATCGTGGCGGCGACGTGCTCCAGCTCGATGCGCCCCTTCAGGACGCCTTCGGTCACCACGACGGGGAGCATGGTCGCGAGCCCGGCGAAGCCCGGCTTCTCCTCCCACAGGGCCGCGCCGGTCTTCACGAGCGGGACGTGGTCGGACCCGATCGTCCGGATGCTTCCGTTGCGGATGCCCTCCCAGAGCCGGAGCCGGTCCTCCTCGCCGCGCAGTGCCGGGGCGACCTTGCCGACGCCCGCGCCCTGCTCCGCGAGCCGCTTGTCGTCGATGGTGAGCGCCAGGTAGTGCGGGCAGCTCTCCAGCAGGATGTCCGCGCCGCGCTCGTTCGCCTCATGGGCGGCGTCGATCCCGGAGCCGATCGTGATGTGCGGGATGTACAGCGGGCATCCCTGCAGCTCCGCCAGCCAGATGGCGCGCAGGATGTCCTGCTCCTCCACGAACCCGGGCCGCGAGTCGGTGTAGGCGGCCAGGTCGTTGCGGCCGCTCGCCTTGACCTGTTCCGTGAAGTGCTCCACCAGGGAGTCGTCCTCGCAGTGCACCATGCAGCGCGCGTGCGGGCCGAGTTCCCGGATCCGGGCCATGGCCTCGTAGAGGTCGGCGTCGGACACGGTGACCAGGCCGATCGGGTTCCCCTCCGGATAGCCGCCCATGTAGAACTTGTAGCTGCGCACGCCGAACCGCTCGGCGTACTGCGGGATCTCCTCGATCTGGGCCATCGAGTTGAGGATGAAGTGGAACGCGGTGTCGAACGAGCTGTGGGCCGCCGCGATCTCCCGTTCCTTCTCGAACGTGTCGAGCAGCGAGGTGGCGCTGCGCTTGTACTGCAGCAGCGTGGTGATCCCGCCGACGGCCGCGGACAGCGACTCGGTCTCGCACAGCTCCTCGTAGGGCACCCCGCCGCCCAGGTGCACGTGCGGGTCGACGATGCCCGGCAGCACCGGACGGCCGCCGCAGTCGATCGTCTCGTCGGCCGCGGGCAGGTCGGCGTCGCGGCCGATGGCGATGATTTTGCCGTCGCGCACCGCCACGCCGGCGTGGACACGCCCCTTCGGCGTCACCAGTTCCGCGTTGTGCAACGCGAGGTCGGCACTCATGGTGAATGGCTCCTGTTCTAGTAGACCGGGATCAAGAAGGCCCTGTTCAAGCGGGTAGGACGGTTGTCGTGTCCGGGCTCAGCCGCCCGCGTGGGAGCTGCCGAGCTCCTCGGTCAGGCTCGCCGCGACGCGTGCGAGAGCACACGCCATGGGCGAGTCGGGACCCGGCGGGACCGTGACGGTGGTGCCGACGATCGCGACGGCCGCCGTGATGCCCGCATCGCGGAAGACCGGTGCCGCGATCGTGCGTACCCCCGTCGCCTGGGGCGTGTTCAGCGCGATGTTCCGGGCGCGGATCCCCTCCAGTTCGGCGCGCAGCTCGCGCGACCTGCGCAGCCGCCCCGGTAGGCCCGGGACGGCCGCGGGCTCCAGGAACGCGCAGAACAGCCGGCCCTGGGCGGATTCGAGTGACAGCCGGGAACCGGCCCGGATGCTGATCCGCACCTGCCGGTTCGCGTTGTCGTCGACCCGCACCACGATGGGCCCGTCGCCGTCCCACACGCTCAGGACCACCGTCTCGTTCACCTCGCGGACCAGCTCCTCCAGGAAGGGACCGGACGCGCTGATGATCGGATGACCGGAACGCACCGCCGCGGCCAGCGTGAGGATCTGCGGGCCGAGGGAGTACTCCCCCGCCGCCGCGTCGAACCGCAGCATGTTCGCGGCGCGCAGCGCCTTGGTGTAGCGGTGCGCGGTCGGCTTGCTGACCCCGAGCCGCGCGGTGAGCTCGCCGAGGGTGAGACGCGGCCGGGCCACCGTGAACGCGCTCAGGATCGTGGCGGCGCGCTGCACCGACTGGATCCCGGGGGAGCCGTCCTCCGGCGGACTCCCGCCGCTCCCGCTCCCCCGCGCCCCGGTCCCGGAACCCCGTCCCATCGCGATGAGCCCCTCAGCTCCGGGAGTACTCCGGCACCAGCTTCTCCACGTCCGGGAGCTTGTCGGTCTGGCCCTGGTCGACGAGGATCTGCGCCATCTGCTTCATGGCGTCCATCGGCACGTCCGCGAAGTAGGGGTTCTCCGGGTCCTCCGCCAGCTTCTTGGCGTCCTGGCCGCAGTGCGCGGCCTCGATCCGGTACTTCTCGTCCTGGTTGGCCGGCTCCTTGATCGCGGTGTTGGCCTCCTTCAGCGACGCGAGGAACTTCTTCATCGACTCGGTGTTCTCGTCCACGAACTTCGCGGTGCCGACGTAGCCGGCGAAGACCAGCCACTTGTCCTTGCCGACCTTCATGTACGGGTCGCCGAGGCTGCGGACCCCGGGGGTGTTCGAGTACTGCTCGGGGGCCTGCGAGGCGTCGACCTTGCCCGACGCCACGGCCGACGCCAGCTCGCCGAACGGCAGCGCTACGAACTTGACCTTCTCGGGGTCCCCGCCCGCGTCGGTCACGAACTGCTGGACGATGATCTGGTTGATCCCGCCGAGCTCGTTGACCGCGACGGTCTTGCCTTCGAGGTCCTTGCCGGCCTTGATCGGCGAGTCCTCCTTGACGAGGACCGCGTTCGAGGGGTCCTCGCCCTCCTTCGGCGTGCCGTACGCGGTCGCGACCCACCGCAGGTCGATGCCGCTCTTCATCGCGAGCATCGTCGAGAACGGGTTGGTGAACGCCAGGTTCGCCGACCCGCCCTGCACGGCCGCCAGTCCAGCCGCGCCGCCGCCGGCCTTCACCAGCTCGACCGTCAGCCCGTTCTTCTCGAAGATGCCCTTCTGCTGCGCCCAGAGCACCGAGATCTCGTTGCACAGGCTCAGCGTGGTCACCTTCAGCGTGCTGGTCCCGCCGTCCCCGCCGCCGCCGTCGCCGCCTTCCCCGGCCGCGCCCGGCGACCCGCAAGCGGCGGTCAGCAGCGCGGCGGCGGCCCCGACGGCGATCAGGAACGTCGTCCTGGGGCGGCGGTACGGACGGTTCCCGCCGCGTGACTCTGGAACAGAACCCTTTGCAGGCATGCCGGACTCCTCAAGGATCGATACGTGCCGGGCCGGTCTCCCGCACCGGCGCGGCTGTCTCTGGATCACGTCGAGCCGGCTCGCTTGCGCGACTCCCGGTGCCACCGGAGGACGCGCGACTCGACGAGCGCGAACAGGACGTTCAGGAGCAGGCCGATCACCGCGATCAGCAGCACACCGCTCCACATGTCGACGTAGCGGAACTGGCGGGAGGCCAGCAGGACGTAGTAGCCGATGCCGTTGGTGGCCGCGAAGAGCTCCGAGACGACCATCAGGATGAGGCCGATGCCGAGGCTGACGCGCAGCCCGCTGATGATCTGCGGGCTGGCGCCCGGCAGCAGCACGACGAAGAAGTAGCGGAGCCGGCCCATGCGCATGCTGCGCGCCGTCATGATGACCGTGCGGTCGATGCCGTGGACGCCGTCCATCGTGTTGATCAGGATCGGGAACACCGTGCCGATGACGATCAGCGAGACGTTCATCTCGTCGGTGATGCCGAAGAAGACGACGGCGAGCGGGAGCAGCGCCGTCGCCGGGATCGACATCCCGAACCGGATCAGCGGATTGAACAGTGCCGCCGCCCGCGCGGAGACGCCGAGGGAGATCCCCGCGACCAGGCCGACGACGACCGAGATCACCCAGCCCTGCGCGGCGCGCGACATGCTGGAGCCGAGCTCGGTGGTGAACAGCTCGGTCACGAAGAACCGGGAGGCGTCGGCGGTGAACCAGTTCGCGAAGAACGCTTCGGCGGACTCGGAGAAGGTCGGGAAGTACGGCGACTGGTAGAGCCGCGATGCCACCTCCCATGCGACCAACAGCAGCGCGACCATCCAGGAGTAGGCGATGGCGCGGCCCGCCGCCGTGCCCGCCGAGGTCGTCGCCCTGGCCAGGCCGGCCAGGAAGGGCCGCTCCCGGCCGGTGCCGGTGCCCGTCGTCGCGGTCATGACCGCCCTCCCGAATCCGCTCCGCGCCGTGTCCACGGCAGGGCGCGCCGCTCGACGGCCGCCAGCGTGGTGTAGAGGAGCCAGCCGAGCACGCCCGCGAGGATGACCCCCGCGTACACGAAGTCGGGCCGTGGAATGGCCTGGTACTGGACGATGACGGTGCCGATCCCGTAGCTCGCGCCGAGCAGCTCGACGCTGACGATCACGATCAGCGCGATGCCGCTGGCCACCCGGATGCCGGTGACGATGGACGGCAGCGCCGACGGGAGCACCACGCGGCGCAGCGTCTCCAGCCGGCTCCATCGCAGGCTGCGCGCGACGGTCAGTAGCTGGGGCTCGGTGTTGTGGACGCCGTAGACCGCGTTGAGCAGGACGGGACCGAAGATCGCGAAGACCGTCAGCGCGAGCTTCATCGTGAGCCCGAGCCCGAACAGCAGCACCGACGCCGGGATGAAGACCGTGGCGGGCACCGAGCGCAGCGCGTGCACCACCGTGACCGTCGGGCGGTACAGCGCGGCCACCGTCCCGAGGAGGATTCCCAGCGGCACCGCTATGACGATGGTGACGGCCATCGACAGCAGCCAGGTCCACACCGTGTCGAGCACCTGGAGCTGGAAGTCCGTGCTGACCGCCAGGTCCTTGATCCGGAGCGCCACCGTCCACGGGGTGGGCAGGGAATCGGCCGCGACGAGTCCGAGGCCGCACGCGATCTGCCAGACGGCGATCACCATGCCGACGCCGAGCGCGCCCAGCACCAGCGGCGACCGCAAGGCCCGCGACAACATGCCGGGGGATCCGTCGGTCCTCTCCGGTGCCTTGTCCGGGGGGTGGTCGGAAGTCTCAGCGGACGTGGAAGGCATCTCCGCCGTCCTGCCGGAACGAGTGTTCACGCCGACTCCAGCTCTGCTCGAAGAACACGCCCCCATCTCGGAAGACGTGATGGCGTTGCGAGTGACGGTATGGCGGGCGTCTTCGGAGTGTCAAGGGTCACGTCGAACAAATGCTTTATCGAATTTCCCGGCCGAGTCGAATACTCAGCGCAGCACGACAACGGCCGGCGGCGGTCGCCGCCGGCCGTTGGAAGGCATGCTCATATGCGCCGGGTCGAGTTTGCTCCTCGAATGCCAACCCGACGTTACCGCTCGGTTTCGATTGATTTCAATCCGCGGCGAAAGCGCGGGCGACATGGACCGACGAGTGTTCTCAGGCGGCCGGCATGTCCTTCATGACCAGGCGGAAGACCTCCGCCCGAAGCTGGGCGTAGATGGGATCCTCCTTGCTGGCGAATTGGTCGCGGGGCCGGGGCAGCGGGACTTCGATCTCGGTGACGACGCTGGACGGGCTGCTGGACAGCACGACGATCCGGTCGGACAGATAAATCGCCTCGTCGATGTCATGGGTGACGAAGAGGATCGTCTTGTTGTACTCCTCCCAGACCCGCAGCAGAAGGTCTTCCAGTCCGGTACGAGTCTGCGCGTCGACGGACGCGAACGGCTCGTCCATGAGCAGCACCTTCGGGTGGGAGATCAGCGCGCGGGCGATCGCGACGCGCTGCTGCATGCCACCGGAGAGCTGCCAGGGATAGCGTCCGCCGACGGACGGGTCGAGGCCGACCTCCGTCAGCAGCTTCGCCACGTCACGCTTGACGTCCGCCTTCGGGGCACGCGCCGACTTCATCGGCAGGCCGACGTTGCTCTCCACGCTCAGCCAGGGGAACAGCGACCGACTGTAGTCCTGGAAGACGACCGACAGGTCCGGCGGCGGCCCGGTGACCGCCCGCCCGCCGAGCTCGACCGTGCCCCCGCTGGGCGGCAGGAGACCCGCGATGCAGCTGAGCAGGGTGGTCTTGCCGCACCCCGACGGGCCGACGATCGAGACGAACTCACCTTCGTGCAGCGTGAAGGACACCTGTTCGATCGCCCGGACGGCGCCCTTCTTGTTCGGGTAGGACTTCGCGAGGCCGTCCACCGCGAGCATCGTGGCCTTCGATTCGACGGAGTTCGAGGTGATCGTCATTCGGCTACTCCTCGCACCAGATTTGCGAGAGTTATACAATGCGAGATGGTATCTCGTCAAGCGTTAATGCCCTGGTGAGAATGCCCGTCAGCGCCATCGCCGCCGCCATCGCCGCCGCCACGGGCGCCGCTGGGGATGGGTCGGCAGGCTGGGGCCGATCGCGCTTTCCCCGGCGCACGCGGGTATGAAGGGACTGACGGCGGCGCGGCCGAGCGGGCTGGACGACGGGAGATCTCTTGGAGCTCAACGCACCGGACCACACGCTCCGGATCGGTGGCCATCCGCTGCCGGTCGTCGGGCCGGCACGCATGTACGTCTGCGGGATCACGCCGTACGACGCGACCCATCTCGGGCACGCGCGGACGTTCGTGTGGGCCGATATCGCCGCCCGCGTCCTGCGCCACGCGGGCGGTGACGTCCGCGTGTGCCGCAACGTCACCGATGTCGACGACGTGCTGCACCAGGCCGCGCACCGGGCGGGCAGCCCGTACGACAGTTTCGCCGCCGTCCAGCAGTTCTACTTCGAGCGCGACCTGGAGACGCTCGGCGTCCACGCCGTCGACCATCAGCCACGCGCGCACAACCACGTCAGGGAGGTCGTCGCGCTCGCCCAGGGGCTCCTTGCGTCCGGTCACGCCTATCTCCGGGACGGGGCGGTCTACTTCCACGGCGCCGATGTTCCGGGTCGTGCGGGGGTCGGCGACCAGCAGGCGTACGACCTCATGGCCGAGTACGGCGACGAGCCCGAGAGCCACGCCAAGGAGCACCCGTTCGACATAGCCGTCTGGCGGCCGTCGCATTCGGGGGAGCCCGCCTGGCCGAGCCCTTGGGGTCCGGGCCGCCCCGGCTGGCACGCCGAGTGCACCGCGATGTCCATGACGACGTTCGGGCCGGCGCTCGACCTGCACTCCGGCGGCGCCGACCTGCGCTTCCCCCACCACGCCTACGAGGCCGCTCTCGCCGAGGCGCTGACCGGTGTGCGGCCGTTCTCGCGGGCGTGGCTGCATGTGGGCATGGTCAATCGGGACGGCGTCAAGATGGCCAAGTCCACCGGCAACCTGGTCCTGGTCTCGGATCTGATCCGGGATCATGCCGCGGCGGCCGTCCGGCTCATGCTCGTCACCGCCCCCTGGCGGGACGAGTGGGACTACACGCCCGACGCTCTCGACTCCGCCGCGGCGCGTCTGGACGCGCTCCATCTCAGCGCCGGCCGCCGCGACCCGTCGTCCGGGGCGGAGGCGGCGGCGACCCGCGCGCTCCTCGACGACCTCGACGTCCCCACCGCACTCGCCATCGCGGAGGAGGAAGGCGGCCGCACCGCCCGCCTGGTCATGCAGGTCCTGGCCCTCGGCTGAGCGCCACCGTCCAACGCCGGGGGCGCGCGCCGTGGTGGACGCCGGGATGATGTACTACCGCTTGTAGTATTCGCGCCGGGAGATGTGGGGCCCTCGACGATGGCGGACGCGGCGGCCGACGCGACGCACGCCGACACGATGCGCGCCGACGCGACGCGCGCCGACACCGGCCTGCGGACGCTGCGCTCGGCGGCGTTCGCGGCCGTCTGCGTCGCGGTGTCGGCGTCCGGTCACGCGCTGGTGTCCGGTGCCGGGCTGCCTTGGGTGTCGCTCGCGGCCGGCTGGTTCGTGACGCTGCTCCTGGTGATGCCGCTGGCTGGCCGGGAGCGTTCCAGGACGGGCATCACCGCGACCCTGCTGTGCGGGCAGATGGTCCTGCACGCGCTGTTCTCGCTAGGGC
The DNA here is from genome assembly GCF_004348425.1 of Actinomadura sp. 7K507. Taxonomy (GTDB): domain Bacteria; phylum Actinomycetota; class Actinomycetes; order Streptosporangiales; family Streptosporangiaceae; genus Spirillospora. Next base: position 8,363 of record NZ_SMKK01000120.1, on the reverse strand, counting down.
AGTGCCGCGCCGATCCGGTGGCGGTTCAGGGCGTCCACGCCCACGGCACCACGGTGTCTCTCATGCCCGATCCGGTGATGTTCACCGTGCACCTGTCCGCCGCGTTCGTGTTCGGCTGGGTGCTGCACCGGGGCGAGCGCGCCATCTGGCGGACGGTGCGGACCGCGCTGCGCGGCGCGGGAGCGCTCACCGGGCTCCTGGCCGTGGTGCTCGCGCGGCCCGCGCTCCCCGCGCCGGAACCGCGAATCCGCATGCCCCGCCACTCCGGGGACCATGCCCCGCGAAGGGGAATCGTCCTGCTCGGCCATGCCGTGGTCCGTCGCGGACCGCCGCCCGCGCCGGAAGCCGCCTAAGCCGACATCCGGACGGGAGATGCCCGTCCGCCTTTCACTCTGCGCCCGCGGAGCATCTCCGCGGCGTCCTCTTCTCGGAGGCTTTCATGCGCGTGCCTTCGCATGCCCACGCACGACCCGCCCGCCGGACGCCCGTCGCGATCCGGCTGGCCGCCGCCGTCGCGGCGATCTCCCTGGTCTCTGCCGCGTGCGGCGAGGCCCCGCCCGACGACCGTCCCGCCGCGGCGGAGTCGTCGTCCCCGTCGGGTAACTTCGTCCGGCTCGACCGTCCGCTGCCGAAACCCGCACTGACGCTGACCGACGACCGGGGACGCTCCTTCGACCTGGCCGGACAGACGGCAGGCAGGCCGATGCTCATGTACTTCGGCTACACCCACTGCCCGGACGTGTGCCCGACGACGATGGCCGACATCGCCAACGCGGTGAAGAAGCTCCCGGACGCCGACCAGGAGCGGCTGCGCGTCGTCTTCGTGACCACGGACCCGGAACGCGACACCCCGAAGCGGCTGAACGAATGGCTCGCCGCCTTCGATTCGCGTTTCATCGGGCTCACCGGCGGCTTCGACAAGATCCAGAAGGCGGCGCGCGGCCTCGGCATCTCGGTCGACGAGCCGGTGAAGGAGGACGACGGGAGCGTCACCGTCAACCACGGCGCGCAGGTCCTGGCGTTCTCCCCGGCCGACGACAGCGTCCACACGATCTACACGTCGGGCGCCACGTCCAAGGAGTTCGACGCCACGCTGCCGGAGCTCGTCGAGGGGGCGAAGTGAAGCGCCCCGCCGCCGCCCTCGCGGCCCTCCTGCTCCCCCTCACCGCCTGCGCCGCACAGGACGCGGACGGCGAGGGGCCCCGTCTCACGGTGACCGGCGCCTACGTCCGGCAGCCACCGATGCCGGACATGGCGGCCGGGTACCTCACGGTCGGCAACAGCGGACCGGACGCGGACACGCTGGTCGCGGCGTCCAGCGACATCTCCGGGGAGGTGCAACTGCACACCACGACCCCGGAGGGAAAGATGAGGCAGGTCGAGTCGTGGGCCGTCCCCGCGCGGGGCCGCCTTGAGCTGAGCATGGGCGGCGACCACCTCATGCTGATGAGGCTGAAACGTATACCGAAGGTCGGGGACACCGTCACGTTCACGCTGCGTTTCGCCACGTCGCCGCCCATGACCGTGCGGGCACCGGTCAAGCCGACGGGCTACCGGCCCGGCTCCCCCGGGACGGAGCACGACCATGGGTGAGGGACGCCCCGGCCTCTCGCGGCGGCGCCTGTTCGGCGTGGCGGGCGCCGCCGGTGCCGCCGGGCTGACCGCCGGGGGCCTGACCGGAACCGCGTGGGGCCGGGCCGGCGACGCCGAGGAGCCGCTCAGCGCCGTCGGCGCCACGGTCGTCCCGTTCCACGGCCGCCACCAGGCCGGGATCACCACCCCGGTCCAGACGTGCGGGCGGCTCGCCGCGTTCGACCTGCGGCCCGGATCGGACCGCGCCGCCGCGGCGGGCCTGCTGCGGCGCTGGTCGGAGGCGGCCGAGGCGATGGCGGCGGGACGTCCGCCCGCCGGTGACGGCCAGGTCGCGCTGGACGCCGGGCCGTCCTCGCTGACCGTGACGTTCGGGTTCGGCCGGACCTTCTTCGCGAAGACCGGCCTCGGCGACCGCATGCCGCCCGCGCTGGTGGAGATGCCGCCGTTCCCCGCCGACGAGCTGGACCCGTCCCGGAGCGACGGCGACCTGTGGGTACAGATCGGCGCCGACGACCCCCTGGTCACCGCGCACGCGCTGCGCGTCCTGGTGAGGACCGCGTCCGGCACGGCGAGGGTGCGCTGGCAGATGGGCGGCTTCAACCGCGCTCGCGGGGCCACCGACCGGCCGATGACGGTCCGGAACCTCATGGGGCAGATCGACGGGAGCGGCAACCCGCGCCCGTCCGAGGACGGCTTCGAAGCCAAGATCTTCGTCGAGGCGGGGACAGGGCCGCACGCCTGGATGGACGGCGGCTCGTACGCGGTAGTCCGGCGGATCCGGATGCTGCTGGACACCTGGGACCGGCTGCCCCGCCACCAGCAGGAACGGGTGATCGGCCGCCGCAAGGACACCGGCGCCCCGCTGTCGGGCGGCACCGAGTCCGCGCGTCCGGACCTGTCGGCGGCCGGCCCGGACGGGGCGGCGCTCGCCATCGCGGGCGACGCCCACGTCCGGGTGTCGGCGCCGGAGTCCAACGGCGGGACGACGATGCTGCGCCGGAGCTTCTCCTACGACGACGGGCTCCGCCCGGACGGCACGCCCGACGCGGGCCTGCTGTTCATCGCGTGGCAGGCCGACCCGACGGCCGGCTTCATCCAGGTGCAGCGCAAGCTCGACGGCGCCGACGGCCTGACCCGCTTCATCCGGCACGAGTCGAGCGCCGTCTTCGCGGTCCCCGGAGGCGCCGCTCCAGGCGACTCCATCGCCCGGAGCCTGCTGGAATGATCGCGGACGACCTCGACGCGGAGGAGAACCCATGACAGACGAACCGACGGTGCTGTACGAGGTCGAAGGCCGCAAGGCGTACCTCACGCTGAACCGGCCCGACCGGCTCAACGCGATCGACTTCCGGATGCCGGGCGAACTGGCCGCCGCGGTCAAGCGCGCCAACACCGACCCGCGCGTCCACGTGATCGTGCTCCAGGGGGCGGGACGCGCGTTCTGCTCGGGCTACGACCTGAAGCTCTCGGCCGAGGACGGCGAGGGCACCCAGGGATCGGGCGACGGCGACACCGTCTGGGACCCGATCAAGGACTACGCCGTCATGAAGGAGTTCACCGACGACTACTTCTCGCTGTGGCGCTCGCTCAAGCCGACGATCGCCAAGGTGCACGGCTTCGCGGTCGCTGGCGGCAGCGACATCGCGCTGTCGTGCGACCTGGTCGTGATGGCCGACGACGCGAAGATCGGCTACATGCCCGCGCGGGTCTGGGGCTGCCCCACCACGGCGATGTGGGTGTTCCGGCTCGGCGCCGAACGCGCCAAGCGGATGCTGCTGACCGGCGACACCATCGACGGCCGCACCGCCGCCGACTGGGGCCTGGTCCTGGAGTCGGTGCCGCCCGCCGAACTCGACGCACGGGTGGAGGAACTGGCCGGCCGCGTCGAGGGCGTCCCCGTCAACCAGCTCGCCATGCAGAAACTGATGATCAACCAGGCCTACGACAACATGGGCCTGCACGGCACCCAGATCCTGGCGACCCTGTTCGACGGCATCACCCGCCACTCCCCCGAAGGCCGCTGGTTCCAGGAGTTCGCCGCCGCCCACGGCTTCCACGAGGCCGTGAAATGGCGCGACTCCGGCCGCTGGATCCCCGAGGGCGGCGGCCCTGTCCCGTCCCGCGAAGACCTGGAGGATTGACCGGCGCCACCGGTGCCGTCCAGAGCTGCGCCCGACCGAACCGCCGGACGGGCGCAGCTCTGTCCCTGGGTCACCCGGCGGTCTGCTTCACCCCCTCGGCGGGCAGGGAGATCCGCCAGGCGACGAACCCGGCCGCGGCGAGCCCTGCGACGGCCAGGAAGCTACTTGCGAGGAACGGATCGATGCCGTCCAGAGCGGGAGCGAACCCCACACCGACATAGATGGTGATCCCGATGGAGCCGCCCAGCTGGTCGGCGGCCCGCTGGACGCCAGAGGCGATACCGGCGTCGTCCTCGGATACACCGGTCACCGCGACGTACTGCAGCCCGACGATCCCGAATCCCATCCCGGCGGCGATCAGCACCATGGCCGGGATCAGCGCCGGACCGGCCGCCCCGAAATGGGAGACCAGCGCGATGGCGGCCATCGCCAGCACGGTGAAGCCGATCCCGGTCACGACGCAGACCTGCGGGCCCCACCGTCCGAGCAGCCGGGGAACCAGCACCGACACCAGGATCAGCGACACCGCCAGAGGCAGCATCGTGAGACCGGCCTGGAGCGGCCCGGCGCCCAGCCGGTCTTGCAGGTAGTAGGTGAACAGCAGGAACGAGGTGGACAGCGCCGCGCTCAGCAGAGCGGTGGCGAGGTTGGCGAGGACGCGCGGACGGTTGCGGAGGAACCGCAGCGGCACGAGCGGGTTCCGCGAACGGCGCTCGACCCTGATGAACAGGGCTCCGGCCGCCACCGCGCCGGCGAGCGCGACCGGCGGCAGCCACGGCATCGCGCCGTCCGCCTCTCCCGCCTCGACGACCCCGAGGGTGAACAGCAGCGGAGCCGCGACCAGCAGGAACGCGCCGGGAAGATCCAGCGGTGCGGGCTCGGCGGGCCGTTCGCCCGGCACGAGGAAGACCGCCGCGACGAGCACGACCAGGATGAACGGCACCGACACCAGGAAGATCCACCGCCAGCCGAGCAGCTCGGTGATGATCCCGGAGAGCACGAACCCGAGGACGAGCCCGCAGCTCGCGACGGCCGCCCACACGCTCAGCGCCCGCGACCTCCGCGGGCCCTCGGGGAACATGAGCACGATCACCGCCATCGCCGCCGGGAGCGCGATCGCCTCACCGGCCCCTTGCAGCAGCCGCGCCGCCACCAGCACGGCGAACGACGGCGCGACCCCGGCCAGCAGCGACGCGGCGCCGAAGACGCTCGTGCCGAGCAGGAGGATGCGGCGCCTGCCGAGCACGTCGCCCAGCCGGCCGCCGAGCATCAGCAGCCCGCCCCCGGTGATCGTGTACCCGACCACCACCCAGGTCAGCGCGTGCCCGCCGACACCGAAGTCGGCGCCGATCGAGGGCAGGGCGACATTGACCACGGTCACGTCGACCGCGATGAAGAACTGCAGCATGGCCATGCAGCACAGCACCAGCCACGCGCGCACCGGGGACTCCCGGCGCGAAGAGAGAATGTCCGAAGACATCAAGCGCTCCGTTGCTCAGAGAAGGTTCCGAGCAGCACGAAAGTGCCGCTCCGGATCGAACACGGAGCGACAGAACGTTCAACAGGAATGAGACGAACGCTCCGCCGCTAGCGGAGCGACCTCGTCACCGCAGCAGGAGCGGCCGCGCACGAAGCACCAGACATACCCCCGACCCTACCCCCGGCCCGACGGCGACGCGGACAGCCCACCAGCTTGTCGTGTGCCGCGTAGAAGGGCGGAGGCCAGAAGGTACTGCGCGGCGAGGTAGGTGGCCATGACGACCACGCCGTGCAGCGGCAACCGCGGCAGGTCGCTGAGGTCGACGCCGATGAGGCCGTCCGAGAGCAGGAACAGCAGGCCACCCAGTCCCGCTCGGACGCTGAAGCCCCGGGCGGTCAACGCGCTCACCAGCAGCAGCAGCGAGTAGGCCGCCACCGGCAGCTGCATCGAGCCCAGACCGGGCCAGAGCACCACGATGCCCGCTATCCAGCCCAGTCCGTACAGCAGCGGGATCCACGGATGGCGCCGCAACCTGCTGAGGGCGCCCCGGCGGACGAAGCAGCCGATGTAGGAGATGTGCGCGGCACCGAACAACACCATCCCGGGGATGAACAACCCGTCGATGGACAGCAGCACGTCCCCGCCCCAGGACAGCAACAGCGCCGCCAGCAGGCCACGGGATCCACCGCAGGCGGCCGCCCACGCCGCCAGCAGCGGCAGCAGCAACGCCTTGGTCAGCGCGTCCCAGGGCCCCAGGTCCACGGCCACCAACACCAGGTGCACGGCAGCGCACACCCAGAACCCGACCAACAGCCGCCGCGCGACCGGCGACGCCTCGGCCAGAAGATCCCCCTCACGCACCCCCGGATCCTAACCCCGGCAAACCACCCACGCCTTCGCGACGGAGGAGGTGCCACACCCACGCCCTGCTCCTGGACAACCATCCTTGGACGCGCAGCCGGCCTGAAGGGCTCGTGCGAGACACCCGCGGGCGCCGAGCTCACCACCCGGCTTCGGCGTCTCGGGAGTAAGCTCGCGCCGATGGCGACGATCGTGGCGTTTCACGCTCATCCCGACGATGAAGTGCTGCTGACCGGTGGGACGATCGCTCGGCTTGCGGCGGAGGGCCATCGGGTGATCGTCGTGGTGGCCTGCGACGGCGACATGTGGAACGGCCCGGATCAAGGTCGGCGGTTGGCCGAGTTGCGGACGAGCGCTTCGATCCTCGGCGCGGACAAGGCCGTGCATCTCGGCTACGCGGACAGCGGGCACGGACCGGTCTTGTTCGAGGACCCGCCGGACAGGATCCGGTTCGCGCGGGCAGACATCGAGGCAGCGGCGGGAAAGCTCGCCGCTCTGCTGGTGGATGAGCAAGCGGATCTGCTGCTGGGCTACGACTCACAGGGCGGTTACGGCCATCGCGACCACGTCCGTGTGCACCAGGTCGGCGGGCGAGCGGCCGAGCTGGCCGGGGTGCGGGTCGTGGAGGCGACGGTGCCGCGCGAGTTGGTCGCCCGGGTCGGCCGCCCGCTGCGTCTGCTTCGCCTGCTGAGCCGCCATCGTTTCGACGAGATGCGCGGGTACGGCACGCCGGACTCGGCGATCACGCACCGGGTCGACGTTCGCCGGTATGCGGCACTGAAGCGGGCAGCGCTGATGGTGCACCGGACGCAGGTGTCCGGCAGGGGCGTAGGGTCCTGGTTGTTCCGCGTGCTGGTCGGGCTGCCCTTGCCGATGTTCCGCGTGGTCTTCGGGACGGAATGGTTCGCCGAACCCGGCGGACGAACGGGCGGGCTCGTCACTCACGATCCGGCCCCCGGTCTTCGTCGATCGGATTAGTGCCTCACCTTCTCCGCCGGGCAGGCGGCCCGCGTTCCTCATCCCTACCGCCGGTGCATCGCGAGCCGAGTCAGGGCGACTGGGGCTTCCTGCGCCGCTATTCCTCGATGTCGACGCCGTAGGCGCGGGACAGGTCGTCCAGGGCGTAGTCGTGGCCTTGGCCGACTGCGCGGAGGCGCCAGGACGGGCCGCGCCGGTACATCTCGGCCAGAAGCATCGTGCGTTCGGTGGTGGCGGCGTCCAAGGTGGCCTGTGCCAGTGGGGCCTCGCTGGCGCCGGGGGCGGCGGTGATCTCTATGGCGCCGACCGTTCCGAAGGTCTCGGTGCCGTCGATGGCGGCCGCGATGACCACCTTGCGCACGGCGGGGTCGAGGTTCGCGGCGTCGATGGTGATCGACTGCTCGGTGGGGCCATCGGCGGACAGGGCGACGGTCCCGCCGGGGGTTTCGGTGGCGCCGTAGAAGACGAAGTCCTCGTCGCCCGGCACCTGCTCGTCGCCGTCCAGGCCGAAGGCGACGATGTCTACCTCGCAGGCCGTCCGGTGCGCCCAGGTCGCCGTCACCGTCCAGGTGGTCGTGTACTGCGTGACGGGCAGGTCGGTGACGCCGCCTCGGGGCAGGGTGAGGGGTGCCGGGTGTGCGGGGGTCGTGCCGCGTTCGGCGGGTTGAGCGGACGCCGGGGCGTAGAGCCAGGCTTCGTCGTGCACCGGCAGGCCGAGCGAGTGGATCCGGGGCATGCGCCGGTCGCCGTCCCCGCCGGGGAGCGCGACGACGTCGGTGACGCTGTTGGAGAGGTTCACCGCGGCGGCACCGCCGAGTTCGGTGACCCGGGTCCGCGTCGCGGCGGCGCGGGGATGGGAGCCGCCCACGACGAGTACGCGCCGTCCGGACAGGGCTTTGGCGGGCTGAACGGGACGTGCGGCCTGGCGTGCAGTGGACGCGGTCTCAGGTGCCGCAGGTGCGGGTGGAGCCTCGGGGGTCGCGGGCGTGGGGGCCGAGGTGGTTCGTGGTGGTGGCGTCGCCGACTCATGTGAGGTGCCGGGGCGCACGTCTTGCAGGAGGCGCAGGAAGGTGGCCTCGTCGATGGTCGGGACGCCTTCGGCGGCGGCGCGTTGGGCCTTGGCGCTGGTGGAGCCCGGCGCGTTGGTCACGAGGGCGCTGGTGTGGCGGCTGACCGTGGACATCATGTTCAGGCCCGCGGCGGCGGCCTTGGCCGTGAGTTCGTCTCGGGGCGTGCGGGTGTCGCCGGTGATCGCGACCTTCATGCCCTGGACGAGCGGGCCGCCGTGGGTGAGGCGGCCCGGGTTGCGG
>NZ_SMKK01000011.1 GCF_004348425.1 Actinomadura sp. 7K507 | reverse complement strand
CGTCAGTCATCACTGGTCCTCGGGACGAACAGGGCGGCGGCGGCCAGGATGACGACGCCGCGGATCAGGTCGGACGCGGTGGCGGGCAGTTGAAGCAGCGTGAAGGAACTCTCCACGAGGCCGAGCAGGGCGACGCCGCCGAGTGTCCCGACGAGGCTGGCCCGGCCGCCGAGGAGTGAGGCTCCCCCGACGACCACGACCGTGATGGCCGAGAGCTCCAGCCCCTGCCCCGCGCTGGGGGATCCGATCGTCGCCCGCGCGGCCAGCATGACCCCCGCCGCGGCGGCGAGCGTGCCCGAGATCAGGAAGGCGAGCACCAGCGTGCGCCGCACCGGCACGCCCGCCGAGCGTGCCGCGTCCCTGGCGCCGCCGACGGCGTGCACGTGCCGGCCGAAGCGCGTCCGGTGCAGCAGCACCGCCACGATCACCACGGCGACGGCGAGTACCGCCAGCGCCAGCGGGAACGGCCCGGCGCGGCGCATCCCCACGGCGGCCAGCGCCCGGGTGACCTGCCCGGTCGGGGTGGTGCTGATCAGGAACGCGATGCCCTGGATCAGGTAGAACGTCGACAGCGTCACCACGAACGCCGGGATGGTGGTCCGCGACACGATCAGGCCGTGCAGCGTCCCGATGACCGCGCCCAGCACGAGCATCGCGAGGATCGTGGGGATGGTCCGGATCGGGTAGCCGTCGATCAGCATCGCGGTCAGCAGCGCCGACAGCGTCGCGGTGGAGCCCACCGAAAGGTCGATGCCACCGGTCAGGACGACGAGATGCTGGCCGAGTGCCACCAGGCCGAGCACCACGGTCGCGGTCAGCACGTTGGCGATGTTGGCCGCCGCCCAGAACCCGCCCGGCTCCGCCAGGGTCAGCCCCGCCACCAGCACGGCGACGATGACCCAGGTCGCCAGCCCGGTGCGGGCCGCGTTCGCGAGCACGTCGCCCGCGCCGCGGCCGAACGTGCGTTCCGGCGCGGTCACGGCGGTCATGAGGCCCTGCTTTCCGGGCCGGGGCCTTCCGGGCCGGGGCCTTCCGGACCGGGGCCTTCCGGATCAAGGCCTTCCGGATCGAGGCCGTCGCGGTCGCGGCCCGTTCCGAGGGCCAGGTGCATGATCTGCTCCTCGTTGATCTCGTCGCCGGTCAGCTCGCCGCTCACCCGGCCGTCCCGGCACACCAGCACCCGGTGCGCCAGGCCCGTCACCTCCGGCAGCTCGCTGGAGGCGAACACCACGGCCATGCCCTGCGCGGCCAGCTCGGCGACGATCCGGTAGATCTCGGTCTTGGCGCCGATGTCGATGCCGCGGGTGGGCTCGTCGAGCAGCAGCACCTTCGGACCGGTCCGCAGCCACTTGGCGAGGACGATCTTCTGCTGGTTGCCGCCCGACAGCAGGCCGGTGCGCTGCCCCGGCCCCGACGCGCGGATGTTGAACCGTTCCCGCTCCTCCTCGTACGCGGCGCGCTCCCGGGCGGCCGACAGCCAGCCGCCGGGGAAGACCGAACGCAGGCTCGACAGCGTCGTGTTGGCCCGGACGGGCAGGTCGAGCACCAGGCCCTCGGTCTTGCGCTCCTCGGGGACCAGCACCACACCCGCGTCCACGGCGGCGCGCAGCGAGCCGCGCACCGGACGGCCCGCCACGGCGACCGTCCCGGCCGAGCGCGGGACCACGCCGGCCAGGGTGCGCAGCAGCGTGCTGCGTCCCGATCCGAGCAGGCCCGCGACGCCGACGATCTCCCCGGCCCGCACGGTCAGGTCGAGCGGCGGCACGGACCGTCCCGCCGGGACCAGGCCCCGGACGGCCAGTACCTCCTCGGCCCGGGGAGCGGCGGTGCCGGGGAAGACCGTGTCCACGTCCCGGCCGACCATCTCGCGGACGATCCGGTCGACCGGGTAGTCGCCCACCGGCCCGGACGAGACGTGCCGGCCGTCCCGCAGGACGGTGACGTCGTCGGCGAGCGCCCGCACCTCCTCAAGGCGGTGCGTGATGTAGATGATCGCCACGCCGTCCGCGGTCAGCTCGCGGACGACCGCGTGCAGCGCGTCCAGCCGCTCGCCGGACAGCAGGGCGGACGGCTCGTCCAGCAGCAGCACCCGGCTGCCCCGGACCAGCGCGCGGGCGATCTCGATCAGCTGCCGGGTGGCGGCCGAAAGCGTCCCGGCGCGCGTCCCCAGGGCGAGGTCTCCCAGCCCGACGCGTTCCAGCGCGGCCCTGGCCGTGGCGCGCTGCCGGCCGCGGTCCAGCAGCCCGCGCCGCGCGACCTCCTGGCCGAGCATCACGTTGTCCAGCACGGACAGCTCCGGCAGGACGGTCAGCTCCTGGTAGACGGCGGTCACGCCGTGCGCCAGCGCCTCCCGCGGGTCGGCCGGGCGGACGGTTTCGCCGCCGATCCGTACCTCGCCCTCGTCGGGCGGGTGGTTGCCGGTCAGGATGCGGACGAGGGTGGACTTGCCCGCCCCGTTCTCGCCGAGCAGGGCGTGCACCCGGCCCGGCCCGCAGACCAGGTCCGCCCCGTCCAGCGCCGTCACGCCCGGGAACCGCTTGACCAGCCCCCGCGCCTCCAGCGCCGGCGCCCCGGCCGGGTCGCGACCTTCGGTCATGTCGCCCGCCTCCCTCAGCACAGCTTCAGCTTCTTGAGCAGGTCGGCCGGGAGCGCGGTGGGCACGGCCAGGTCGTCGCTGCATTCGGGCCGGACGTACCTGCCGAGCTCCTGGTCGGTGAAGACGGCGGCGTCCACGTTCACCTCGCTCGGAACCTTCTCGCCGGCCAGCGCGTCGAGCGCGACGTCCAGGCACTGCGCGCTCTGCTCGGGCGGGAACGCCCCGAGCGCGAAGGGCACGTTCTTGCCCTGGACGGCCTTCAGGAACCCGTTGGTCACGTCGCCGGTGACCGGCGGCGTGGGCTTGCCCGCCTGGCTGTACGCCTCGTACACGCCGAGGTTGGTGATCGCCGAGTCCGACCAGATCGCGTCCAGGTCCGGGTAGCGGGCCAGCAGCTGCGCCGCCACGGTCTTGGCCTTGGTGGCCGACCAGTCGGTGTTCTGCTCGGCCACGATCTCGATGCCCGGGTACTTCTTCGCGAAGATCTTCTTCGCCTCCGCCTTGGGCAGCTCCGCCGTGGGCACGCCGGCGATCCCGGACAGCATGGCGATCTTCCCCTTGCCGCCGAGCCGCTTGGCGATCCACTCCGCCCACAGCGTCCCCTGGAGCTCGTAGTCGCGGGTCACGGTGCTGACGGCCCCGGAGCCCTCGCCGAGCCGGCCGGAGCACACCACGACCGGGATGCCCTGCGCGGCGGCGGCGCGCACCTGGCCCGTGATCGCGTCGCCCATCGGGACGACGACCATCGCGTCCGGGCGCTGCGCCACGAGCTGCTGGACGTTGTCGACCTGCTTGTTGACGTCGCCGTTCGCCGAGGCGTACAGGACGTCCACGTCCCGCTGCTCCGCCCGGTGCTTGAACGCCTCCTCGTTGGACGTCGCCCACGCGTTGGTCGGGCCCTGCGCGGCCAGCGCGATCCGGTACCCGCCGCCCGGTTCGTTCTTCGCGTACGCGGACGTGTCGACCTCGCAGATGTCCGCCTGAGACGGGGACAGGCCCTCCAGTCCGATCGCCTCGCCCGCCTTGCGCCACGTCTCGGCGTACTGCTGCTGCGCCGCCCTGGCCTGCGGGCCGGTGCACTCGGCCGCCACGCCCAGCCCGGCGGTCAGCGACTCGCGCTGGGTGCTGCACGCTCCCAGGAGGAGCACGCCCGTCACCGCCACCGCGATGACTCCCGAACGGCCGATCCTCGAACGGCCGGTCTTGGAACGGCCGGTCTTCGAACGGTGGGTCTTCGAATGGCGGGTCATCCCGCACCTCCCGCGTCGGACGTACCGCGCTGCCGCAGCCAGGTGGCCAGCAGGATCGCCGCGCCCTGCACGGCGAGCTGGCCGCCGGTCCCGGCACCGAGCTGGATCATCCAGACGATCAGTACCGCCAGCAGCGCCACACCCATCACCGTGTGCCCGATGTGGCCGCGCCCGCCGCTCAGCGCGACGCCGCCGATCACGGCCGCGGCGAGCGAGTTCAGATCCAGGCTGCGCGACAGCTGGGCGTCCACGTGCCCGGCGTACGCGGCGCTGACCAGCCCGGCCAGCACGGCCAGCAGCGCGCTGGCGATGTAACCGGCGGCGATCACCCGGCCGGTCCGGATTCCCGACAGCCGGGCGGCGCGCGGGTTGGAGCCCGTCGCGTACAGCCGCCGGCCCGCGCTCGTGCGCGCCAGGATCACGGCGGTCACGATCGCGATGCCCGCGAACAGCCAGAGCGGGGTCGGGACGCCCAGGAACCGTCCCGAGCCGAGCGGCTGGAGCGATCCCGGGATGTCGCCCGCCGCCGTGCCCTTCGTCCACGCCGTGATCGCGCCCTGGACGAGCACGAACATCGCGAACGTGGCGACGAACGGCGGCACCCGGCGCAGGACCACCAGCCCGGCGTTCACCGCGCCCACCCCGGCCCCGGCGAGCGCGGCCAGCCCGATCGCGCCCGCGAGCCCGGCGTCGCCGGCCTGCGTCGCGACGATCACGGTGGTGAGGCCCATGACGGCGCCGACCGACAGGTCGATGCCCCGGCCGAGCAGGACCAGCGTCTGGCCGACCGCGGCGATGCCGATCAGGCCCGCCTGGAACAGGACCAGGCGCAGGTTGGCGTCGGAGTAGAAGCCGGGCGTCACCACCGCCGCGATGACCAGCACGAGCGCCAGTCCGCTCAGCGGCATCAGCGTCGCGGCCGACACCGCCGGACGGCCCGTCCCGGCCGTCGCGGTCCCGGCGCTCATCGGCCGGCACCCGCGCAGAACGCGGCGGCGATGTCCGCGTAGAGGTCGACGGCCTGGCGCAGCGCCGTCACCGAGACCCACTCGTCGGCACCGTGCGCCCGCCGCAGCAGGCCGGGCCCGAACGCGGGCAGGACGGGAACGTTCCAGGCAGGTTGCAGGATGGACGCGTCCGTCGTCCCCGGGAACATCGCGTCCGGCGGGATGTGCCCGAGCACGCGCCCGGCGGCGGCGCGGACGGCGCGCGGCAGCGGCCCGTCCGGGTCGGAGACCGTGCCGGGCAGGAAGCCCTGCTCGTCGAACTCGACCTCCAGCCGTGCCCCGGTACGCGCGGCGACCCCTTCCACCAGGGCCGCGACGGGCTTCTCCACGTCCTCGCGGGTCATGCCGGGCAGGAGCCGGACCTCGGTGTCCACGCCCATCCGGCCGGGCAGCACCCCGTACCCGACACCGCCCCGGTAGGCGAGCCCGGTGTTGAGCGTCGTGGTCCATCCCCGGATGCCGTACGGGTCGTCCGGGGACGGGATCGCGAGTTCTTCGGCCAGCGCGACCGCGGCGTGCGCGGCGTCCACCCCCGCGTTGCGGGTGCCCGGCTCGCCGGAAAGGCTCGAATGCCCCTGCCGCCCGTAGGCGGTGGCCCGCAGCCGGGCGATGCCGCGGCTGCCGAGGTGCAGGTGGTCGTAGTCGTCGCGCATGCCGCCCGGCTCGCCGATCAGCACGGCGTCGGGCAGGTCCGGGGGCGGGGCCTCGGCGAGGTACTGCGCGCCGTGGTGGGCGCCGTCCTCCTCGTCGGCCGTGAACAGGAGCGAGAGGCGTCCGCGCGCCGGGCCGCCGGTCCCGGTGAGCCGGCCGGCGGCGAGGACCATGGCGGCCAGGGCGCCCTTCATGTCGGCCGAGCCGAGACCGTAGAGGCGGTCGCCGTCGATCTCGGCGGCGAACGGGTCGGCCGTCCAGTCGGCGTCGCCGACGGGCTTGGTGTCCATGTGGCCGCACAGCGCCAGATGCCGGCCGCCGGGACCGAAGTCGACGGTGAACAGCAGGTTGGGCCGCGAACTGGAACGTTCCAGCACAGCGGGTGCGGGCAGCCCCGCCTGAACGCCGATCTCCGCGAGAGCCCCGGCGACCGCGCTCTCGTCGCCTCCCGGGTTCGGACTCGGAACCCGGACCAGCGCCCGGGTGAGCTCGACGACGTCGGTGTTCACTTGTACCGCCTCGCCCAGTCGTTGCCCTGCCAGGTCGTGAGCTTCACCGGGTCGAGCCGGAACAGCCAGCGCGGCTTGTCCAGCGTCGGCTGCAGGTACTGCGGGCCGTTCTCGCCCAGGTAGCGGACGCTCATCCGCTCGGCGATCGGCAGCCACCGCCCGTCCAGGCACGGCTCCTCCACCAGCACCGCACGCGCCTGCGCCATCACCTTGCGCTGGGTACCGGCCTCGTCCACCGTGATCGCGCAGCGCGGCTCGGCCGCCAGGTAGCGGGCCCACGCCGCGCGGGCCCTCGGCACCACCCAGAAGGACGAGCCGTCCCACTCGTGCCAGCAGGGCACCGCGTACGGCCAGCCGTCCTCGTCCAGGCAGGCCAGCCGCGCGATGTGCCCCTCGGCCAGGAAGGCCGAGACCTCGTCGCCGGCCATGCTCCCGACCTTGCCGCGCCAGTTCTCGCCTGTGGGGGCGGGCGTCTCGGTCATGAGACCTCCTCTCGTCTCTCCGGTTGCCGCGCGTCGGCGGGACCGGCCGTGGTGTGGTGCCCGAGCCGCCCGGACAGCGTCGCGGCGGCGGCCAGCGCCAGCTCCGCGACCGCGGGCACGTCCTCGCGCGGGAACCGGTAGGCGGGCGCCGAGACGGAGAGTGCCGCGACGACCCGCCCCGTGTGGTCGCCGACGGGCACGGCCACGCAGCGGACGCCGTCCTCGTTCTCGATCTCGTCGATCGCGTAGCCGCGTTCGCGGATCGCGGCCAGCTCGGCGGCCAGCGCCTCGGGATCGGTGATGGTGTTGGGGGTCTTGCGGACCAGCGGGCGCCCCGTGCAGCGCCGCAGGGCCTCCGGTCCGGCGTGCGCGAGCAGCGCCTTCCCTATCCCGGTGCTGTGCAGGGGGTTCACGGTCCCGACCACGGCCGCGGGCCGGACCGCCTGCGGGCTGTCGACCTTGGCGACGTACAGCACCTGGTCGTCCTGGACGATGCCGAGAAAGCACGTCTCGCGGGTCCTGGCCGCCAGGTCGGCCATCAGGTCCTCGGCGAGCCCGCGAAGGTCCAGACGGTCGAGGAACCGCTGCCCCCAGACCGCCAGCCGGGGGCCCAGGTCGTACAGCCCGGCGGCGTCGATGCGCAGGATCTCCCCGTCCAGCAGCACCTCCAGCAGCCGCACCACGGTGCCGCGCGGGATCTCGCTGGCGTCGACCAGGTCGGTGAGCCGCTGCGGCCCGCCCGCGGCGATCAGGTCGACCAGCCCCATGCCCTTCACCAGGGCCTTGGCCGTACCGGTGGCCGCCCCGGGGGTCACTTTGGACGTGTCGTCCATTCCCAATCTGGACATGGCGTCCATTCCTACCAGGACCGCCATGAGCTGCACAAGTTCTCGCAGCAGCGGGTGGTGGCAGGCGCGGGAAGGCTCAGGTGGCCGCGCCGGTGCCTTCCTCCGGCTCGGTCTTCTCCGGCCCGGTCTTCTCCGGCTCGGTCTCCTTGGCGGCCGCGGCCAGGGCGGCGTCGCGCTTGGCGCCCGGGTCCCAGCCGGTCAGGACGAAGCGCTTCTGTACCCAGATCGCCAGGGCCATGAGGGCGACGACCAGCGCCAGCAGCAGGAGCAGGCCCAGGACGGGGCCGCCCTTGACCGCGTAGCCGGTGACGATGCCGAACCATCCGAAGTCGGCGTCCCCGAACGTGGTGTTGGCCTTGCCGAACGAGCCGAGCACGTCCAGGAGCAGCGCGGGCAGGAACGTGATGATCACGCCGTTGACGAACGCCCCCGCGACCGCGCCGCGCCGTCCGCCGGTGGCGTTGCCGAACACGCCGGCCGCGCCGCCGGTGAAGAAGTGCGGGACCAGTCCCGGGAGGATCAGCGCCATGCCCACCCACGGCTCGAAGATCCAGGCGATCAGCCCGAGGCTCACCAGGCCGCCGACGAAGCTGGACAGGAAGCCCACCAGGACGGCGTTCTGCGCGAACGGGAAGACGATCGGGGCGTCCAGCGCGGGGACCGCGCCGGGGACGACCCGCTCGGCGATGCCCTGGAAGGCGGGCACCAGCTCGCCCAGGATCGTGCGCACGCCGAACAGGATCACCGCGACGGCGATGCCGAACTGCAGGCCCTGCATGACCGCCTGCATGAGGTAGTCGCCGACGTCGGCCGACGGTGTCTCGAACGCGGCGAACGCCTCCTCCCGACCCGAGGAGACCAGGAACAGCACCGCCATCACCACGTAGATGATCACCATCGACAGCGCGGTGGCGACCATCGAGTCGCGCAGGAAGCGCAGCCCCTCGGGGATCTTCATCTCCTCGGTGCTGCGGCTGCGGCGGCCGACGACCTGGCCGGTGGCGCCGGCCGCGATGTAGCCCAGCGTGCCGAAGTGGCCGATCGCGATCTTCCCGTCGCCGCCGACCCGGCGGGTCCAGGGCTGCGCGAGCGCCGGCATGGCGACCAGCATGGTCGCCAGCAGGATCGTTCCAACGAGCACGACCTCGAAGGTGGGCATGTCGGTCACGGCCAGCACCATGGTCAGCAGCGTGGCCATGAACAGCATGTGGTGCCCGGTCAGGAACACGTAGCGCAGCGGGGTGAGCCGGGCCAGCACCAGGCTGAGCACGAAGCCCAGGATCATGATCCAGGCCACCTGGGCGCCGAACCGCTCCTGCGCGATGCCGACGATCGCCTCGTTGGTGGGGACCACGCCCTGGGCCCCGGTCGAGCCCTGGATCATCGCGCCGAGCGGGTCGAGCGCCGCGACGACGAGGGTGGCGCCCGCACCGATGAGCAGGAAGCCGAGCGCGGCCTTGAGCCCGCCGCCGATCACCTGGCCGACCGACCGGCGCAGGGCCACCAGGCCGACCGCGGTGATGATGCCGACCAGGTAGGCGGGGACGCTGAGGATCTCGTTGACGACGAATTCGGCTACGGTGACCAGCCAGTCCATGGGGGTGTCCTCCTCGCTTCGCCCCGGGCGGGGGTGTTCAGCCGCGGTCTCGGAGCGTCGCGGAGAGCTTGCCGGCGATCTCGTCCACGTCGACGAAGTTGTCGACGACCACCACGTCCGCCCGCACGTCGCCGAGCTCCTCGGCCAGGTCGGACGAGGTGAGGACCACGTCGGCGGTGACGGCGGCCCCGCGGGCGCTGCCGATGTCGGCGACCTCGACCTCGCCGGCGACGCCGAGGCGTTCGAGCGCCTTCTCGGCGTTCATCTTGAGGATGATGCTGGTGCCGATGCCCATGCCGCAGACCGCGAGCAGCTTCATTGCGTGCTTCCTTCGTACTCGGAGATGAGCCGCCGGACCCCGGCGGCCGACGTCGCCTCTCGCAGCGCCCCCATGCGGTCCGCGTCGGCCAGCATGCGGGCGAGCCGGGCCAGTGCGCCCGAATGCGCGTCATGGTCGACCGCGGCCAGGCCGATCACCAGCCGTACCGGGTCGTTGGCCGCGCTGCCGAACTCCACGGGGGCGGCCAGCCCCGCCCAGGACAGTCCCGTGCGGAGCACGGACGGGGAGGGACGGGAGTGCGCCAGCGCCAGTCCCGGGGCGATGACGATGTAGGGGCCGTGCTCCACGACGGTCTGGATCATCTCGTCGGTGTAGCCGTCGGTCGCCCTCCCCGTGGCCACCAGCAGATCGCCCGCGGCGCGGACCGCCGACCGCCAGTCGGCGGCCGGGACGCCGACCGCGACGGCCTCCTCGGGCAACGCGTCGAGCAGGGAGAGTTCACCTGGTTGCGCTGTCATCGCCGGTTCCTCACGGGGCCGATTCAACATGCGAAACCGACTTCTGTCTACAGTTACCCCGAAGTCTGAACGTTTACCGGCAAAAGGCTCAAGCGGCGAACCCGCCGCCCGTCAGCCCAAGGCGGCGCTGATCCGGTCCGCGTCGTACAGCCACTCGTGCACCAGCAGCGCCGCGCCGATCGTGCCGGCCCGGGACCCCAGCGTGGTCGGGACGATCTGCAGGTCCCGCGAGGCCAGGACCTGCGACCTCTCGTACACCACCTCGCGGATCCCCGCCAGCAGCGGCTCGCGCGCCTCGGCCAGGTTGCCGCCGATGACGATGAGCGACGGGTTGAACAGCCCGACCACATCGGCGAGGGCCTCGCCGACCAGCCGTCCCGCCTGCCGGACGAGCCGGATGGTCTCGTGGTCGCCGCGCCGCGCCAGCCGGGCGATGTCCTGGCTGGTCCGCACGTCGTAGCCCTTCTCCACGAGGGTGCGGCGGATCGCCCACCCGCCCGCCGTCGCCTCCAGGCAGCCGTTGTTGCCGCAGCGGCACGGCTCGTCGGTGCCCCGCCGCAGGTGGCCCAGGTCGCCGGCGGCGCCCTGGGCGCCCCGGTAGACCTCGCCGCCGACGATCAGCGCGGCGCCGATCCCCATCCCGATCTTGACCACCACCACGTCGCGGCGGCCGTGGCCGCCGGCCCGCTGCTCGCCCAGCGCCATGATGTTGACGTCGCGGTCGGCGACGGCGGCCGGGGCCGGGGCACCGGGACCGGCGAGGTCGGCGAGGTCGCGTGCCAGCCGTTCGGAGACCGGGACCCCGTCCCATCCGGGCATGATCGGCGGGCTCACCAGCCGCCCGGTGGCCGAGTCCACCGGGCCGGGCACGCCGGCGCCGATGCCGCGCACGTCGGCGGGGGCCCGGCCGATCCGGTCGAGCAGGCGGGCGAACGCGTCGCGCACCCAGCCCAGGACCGCGTCCGGGCCGGCGGCGACGTCGAGGTCGGCCTCGTCCTCGGCCAGCACCTCCGCGCCCAGGTCGGTGACGGCGACACGGGTGTGCCCGCCGCCGATGTCCGCGCCGAGCAGCACCCCGGCTCCGCGGTTGAAGGCGAACGTCTCCGGTGGGCGGCCCCCGCTGGAGCCCGCGTCACCGGTGGGAAGGATCAGCCCCTCCTCCAGCAGCGCGTCCAGGCGCTGAGCCACGGTCGACCGCGCGAAGCCGGAGAGCCGCACGAGATCCGCGCGGGTGCTGGCCCTGCCGGTGCGGATGAGCGTGAGCAACGTGCCGGCACCGGCTCGCGGCACCACCGTTCCTTTGTCCGTCACCTATCCAGGATACTTTTGTCTATCAAAGCTCAAAAGTATGCCTAGTGGTAGCCATAAGCGAGGAGGCGGGGGCGCGGGATGACGGACCTCGATCGGAAGGCACTCGACCGGAAGGCGGTCGACGCGGCGCGGGTGCTGGCGCTCGACGTCGTCGAGGCCAAGGGCAACGGTCACGCGGGCACCGCGATGGCCCTGGCGCCCGTGGCCCACCTGCTGTTCCAGGAACTGATGCGGCACGATCCCGCCGATCCGGGCTGGCGCGGGCGGGACCGGTTCGTGCTGTCGGCCGGGCACGCGAGCCTCCTGCTCTACACCCAGCTCTACCTGACCGGCTACGGGCTCACGCTCGACGATCTGCGCCGGACCCGCGCGCTCGGGTCCCGGACGCCGGGCCATCCGGAGTACGGGCACACCCCCGGCGTGGAGATGACGACCGGCCCGCTCGGCCAAGGCGTCGCCACCGCCGCCGGCATGGCGATGGCGCTGCGGCATGAGCGCGCCCTCCTCGACCCGGACGCCCCTCACGTCCCGGACTCCCCCTTCGCCCGCACGGTCTGGTGCGTGGCCGGCGACGGCGACCTGCAGGAAGGCGTCAGCGCGGAGGCGTCGTCACTGGCCGGGACGCTGGGCCTCGGCGAACTCGTCCTGGTCTACGACGACAACGGGATCAGCATCGACGGGCCGGCCTCCCTGTCGTTCACCGACGACACCGCCGCGCGATACCGCGCCTACGGCTGGCACGTCCAGACCGTGGAGGACGGCGAGGACCTCGGCGCGCTCCGCGTGGCGCTGGCGGCGGCCCGGGACGAGCGCGACCGGCCGTCCCTGGTGGCCGTGCGCACCGTGATCGGTGCCCCCGCGCCGGGTCGCGGAGGCACCGCCGCGGCGCACGCGGGCCCCTTCGGCGCGGACGAGACCGCCGAGGTGAAGCGGCTGCTCGGCATGGACCCCCACGCCTCGTTCGCCGTACCGGAGCCGGTCCTCGAGCACACGCGAGCCGCGCTGCGGCGGGGCGCCCGCCTGCACGGCGACTGGGACAGGGCGCACAGCGCCTGGCGCACGGCTCATCCAGACCTCACCGGGCTGGACGAACGCCTGGCCACGGGCACGCTTCCGCCGGACTGGGCCGGCGCGCTGCCCGGCCTCGGCGGCACCGCCGGGCCGACCCGCGCGGCGAACGGCGCGGTGCTGGAGGCCCTCACCGAACGCCTCCCGGAGATCTGGGGAGGCTCGGCCGACCTGTCGTCCTCGACCAACGTCGCCTTTCCCGGCCGCCGCCCGTTCTCCGCGGACCACCCGGCCGGGACGTCCCTCCACTTCGGCGTCCGCGAGCACGCCATGGCCGCCATCGCCAACGGCATCGCCCTGCACGGCGGCTTCCGCCCGTTCGCGACCACCTACCTGGCGTTCTCCGACTACCTGCGCCCGGCCCTGCGGCTGGGCGCCCTGATGCGGCTGCCCGTCACGTTCGCGTTCACCCACGACTCGGTGTCGGTCGGCGAGGACGGTCCGACCCACCAGCCGGTCGAGCAGTTGTGGGGGCTGCGCGGGGTTCCGGGCGTAGACGTCGTCCGTCCCGCCGACGCCGCCGAGACCGCGGCGGCCTGGCGGCGCGTCCTGGAACGCCCCGGCGGCCCGGTGGCCTTCGCCCTCGGGCGGCACTCCGTCCCCGCCCTCGACGTGACCGGCCGCGACCTGCACGACCTCCATGACAAGGTCGCGCGCGGCGGCTACGTCCTGGCCGGCTCCGCACCGCCGGACGTGGTGCTCATCGCGACGGGCTCGGAGGTCTCACTCGCCCTGGAGGCCCGCGGGCACCTGGCACGGGACGGCATCGCCGCGCGGGTGGTGTCGATGCCGTGCGTGGAGTGGTTCGAGGACCAGGACGAGGCGTACCGCGACCTCGTCCTGCCCCCGGAGGTGCCCGCCCGCGTGACCGTCGAGGCGGGCACCGCACAGGGCTGGTGGCGCTACCTCGGCACGCACGGCGAACCCGTCTCGGTCGAGCACTTCGGCGTCTCGGGCCCCGGCGACCGCGTCCTCGCCGAACTGGGCATCACCGTCGAAGCCGTCGTCGCCGCGGCCCGCCGCTCCCTCGAACGCTCCGCCCGCACGGCGCCATAGCCCGTCCGGATCCGACCCGGTGAGGACGCCCGTCCGCCGCGTGCCGGTGACCGGCTCAGGCCTGCGCGCCGACTGCGCCGCGCGGGCCTGAGCCGGCCCCTGGGTCACCCGGTGGGGTCCGAGGCGACGCTCGATCCGAACGCGGATCCCGCCGGCACGCCGTCGCGGCCCGCGAACCAGTTGTCCGCCACGACGGCCGTGCCGAACAGCGCCCGCCAGGGTGTCGCGTGGACGGCGCCCTCGCCGTCGTGCCCGGGGGCGCCGGCCACGATGCTCGCCGCACCGGGCCCGAACGCCAGCGCCGCGCCGAAGCGGGCCCTCGCCTTCGGCGCGTCGCCGAAGCCGTCGGTCTCCTGGCTGACGACCCCGTCCACCCGGGGGTCGGAGCCGACCTGGACCCCGTGCACCCGGCCCGCGTCGACCAGGTCGCCCAGGTCCTCGCCGGGCGAGCCGATCGCCACCGACACCTCCGGGCCAGGCGCGGACGCGGACTCGATCACGCCCGCGGCCACGCTGGTGCCGAACCCGTCGCCGTCCTCGCTGGCTCCCGGCACCCCGGCCGTGCCCTGGTGCACCGCCAGCACCTCGGTGACCTGCCGGCCGTCATAGCCGAGGACGGTCACCATCCCGGCGTCCGCCGCGTCACCGAGGTCCTCGCCCGGCACCCCTGCGGCCACGCGCACCGGCAGCGAGGGATCCCAGGCCGCCGCGACGCTCGCGCCGAACCGGTCGCCGGGCTCGGATGCGCCGCTGATGCCGGCGGAGTCCTGGCCGATCCCCGTCTCCTCGATGGCCACGACCGGGTCCTCGACGATGTGGATCATTCCGGCGTCCTTCTTGGTGGCGACGTCCTCGCCGGGCACGCCGATCACCGCCGTCGGCTTGTCGAACGAACCGGCCGCCAGCGACGCGCCGAACCGGTCGCCGGACTCCACGGTGCCGTCGAAGTACTGCGTGTCCTGGTTCAACTCCGTGACACCGTCGACCTGGCCGCCGCGGATCGACACGACCTGGACGGCGCCCGCGTCCACCTTGGCCTCGCCGTCGCCCAGGTCCTCGCCCGGCACGCCGACCAGCACCGTGCCGCCCATGGCGGCCACCGCCGATCCGTAGCCGTCGCCCGGTTCGGACAGGTCCGGTACCCCGCCGGCGCCCTGCCGCAGGACGATCGGCGCGGGCTGCCCGTCGTTCCCGGGGCCGAAGACCACGTGCACCGCCCCGGCGCCGTTGTTCTCGCCGGGCGCGCCGACGATCAGATCCGCGGCGCCGTTCCGGTCGACGTCGGTCACGGCGACCGATGCGCCGAACCGGTCCCCGGCCTCGGGCTGGTCGGCGATGCCCGCCGTGCCCTGCCGCAGCGTCAGCCACCGGTCGCCGCACCGTACCTGGACGGCCCCTGCCCTCGTCTGCCCGTCGACGACGGCCGCGGGGTCGCCCGCCGCCGCCCGCAACTCGCAGTTCTCCGCCGCCGCGGCGACCCCGGTCGGCACGGGCGCGATGAGCACGCCCGCCACCGCCACTCCCACGATCTTTCGACGTCTGGTCATGTACGCCTCTCCTGCGGGGATTGCCGGTGAAGCTCACTCCCGAGTTGGGACGCCCGATGACCTTGAACGGATTACGCGATCTTCGCCCGAACGCCCCCGCCCCGTCGTCCACGGCCCGCACGTCCGGCGCCGGGGACGCCGTGGGCGAAATGGATCGGACGCGACCACATCGGCCGCGCCCTGTTGACCGCTCTGATTTACCTGCCTCTTACAATTAACAATCACATGACGAAGATATACATAGATCTTGCGTACCCGACTTGACCCTCCCCCGCCGGAATGTGGATTTTGGTGAATGGCTCCAATGCATTTGCCTGAGATGTCCCGAAGATCAAGCATGGGGAGAGTGAGATGGACACTTCCGTGATCATTGCTGGCGCCGGCCCGGCAGGGCTCACCCTGTCCGCGGAGTTGCGGCTGGCCGGAGTGGACGTCATCGTTCTGGAGAAACTACGGGAGCCCACCGGGCAATCCCGCGGCCTGGGTTTCACCGGCCGGACCATGGAGGTGTTCGACCAGCGCGGGCTCCTCCCGCTGCTTCCCGACCTCGAAACCAGCAACGTCGGGCACTACGGCGGACTGGGCCTGGACTTCAGCGTGATCGAAGGCGCCCACTGGGTGGGCAAGGACCTGCCGCAAGCACGCACCGAGGAGATGCTGACCGAATGGGCCGTGGGCCTGGGCGCCGACATCAGGCGGGGCCACGAGGTCGTGGCGTTGAGCCAGGACGACCAGGGCGTGGCCGTGGAGGTCGACGGGCCGGGCGGGCGGAGCCGGTTCTCCGCCCAGTACCTGGTGGGATGCGACGGCGGCCGCAGCTCCGTGCGGAAGCTGGCGGGCTTCGACTTCCCCGGCCTCCCCGCGACGCTGGAGATGTTCATCGCCGATGTCAAGGGCGCCGACATCGAGCCGCGCTGGACCGGTGAGACCAGGCCCAACGGAATGGTCATGGCGGGCCCGCTGAACGACGAGATCACCAGGATCGTCGTCTGCGAGAAGGACCACCCGCCGCCCGCCGAACGCCGGACCGAGCCCCCGAGCTTCGCGGAGGTCGCCGGCGGCTGGGAGCGCCTCACCGGCCAGGACATCAGCCACGGCACCGCCGCCTGGGTCACCTCCTTCGGCAACGCCACCCGGCAGGTGACCGAGTACCGCAGGGGGCGCGTCCTGCTGGCCGGCGACGCCGCCCACATTCACCTGCCGGCCGGCGGCCAGGGCATGAACACCGGCATCCAGGACGCGATGAACCTGGGCTGGAAGCTCGCCGCCCAGGTGCACGGCACCGCCCCCGGCGGGCTGCTGGACTCCTATCACACCGAGCGTCACCGGGTGGCGGAGCGGGTGCTCACCAACACGCGGGCACAGGGCCTGCTCTTCCTCAACGGGGACGAGATGCAGCCCCTGCGGGACGTCCTGACCGAGCTCATCCAGTATCCCGAGGTCAGCCGCCACCTGGTGGGAAGCGTCAGCGGGATCGACATCCGCTACGACATGGGCACGGGCGACCACCCGCTGCTCGGCGCGCGGATGCGCCCCGGCGAGGAGATCGACACCGACGGCGGGCGGACCAGGGTGGGCGAGCTGCTGCACGCCGGCCGCGGCGTGCTGCTCGACCTGACCGGAGACGCCGCCGTCCTCCGCGAGGCGGCCGGCTGGGCCGACCGGGTGGACGCCGTGACGGGCCGGCCCCGGGCCGAGAGCGAGCTGGCGGGCACCGAGGCCGTCCTCATCCGCCCCGACGGCCATGTCGCGTGGGCGGCGCCGGGATGCGGCCCGGCGGACCGCGCGCTGCGGCGGTGGTTCGGCGCCCCCGCCGCGGGCCGCGCCGCCGCCGGCCGCGCCACCGCGGACGCCCTCGCACGGGGCTGACCCCCGCGCACCGCGCCGGCGAGCCCTGTTCACGGCCCAACGTCCGGCGGTGCGCCGACACCTCGCGAAAGGGAGTGACGCAGCGTGCACAGCACCTTGATCGTGGCCCGGCTGAAACCGGCGTCTGAAAACGAGGTCGCGCGACTGTTCCGCGATTTCGACACCACCGGGATGCCCGACCTCATGGGAACGAGGCGGCGCCAGCTCTTCAGCTTCCACGACCTGTATTTCCACCTTCAGGATTTCGATTCCGACGACGGCGGCGCCGCTATTCAGGAGGCGAGTTCGCACCCGCTCTTCCAGGAGATCAGTGCCGCTCTGAAGTCCTACATCGACCCTTACGACCCCGAAACCTGGCGATCCCCGAAGGACGCGATGGCCAAGCGGTTCTACGAATGGACCGATCGGAGGCCGGGGACATGACAAGACGGGCCGTCATCACCGGCATCGGAGTGCTGGCGCCCGGCGGAACGGGTGTCAAGGACTTCTGGAGCCTGCTGACCGAGGGGCGGACGGCGACCCGGGGCATCACCTTCTTCGACCCGGAGCCGTACCGTTCGCGGATCGCCGCCGAGATCGATTTCGATCCCGCGGCACACGGGCTGCGCCCCCAGGAGATCCGCCGGATGGATCGCGCGGCGCAGCTCGCCGTGGTGGCCACACGGGAGGCCGTGGCGCGCGCCGGCCTGGAGCCGCAGGAGGACGACCCCTGCCGCGTCGGCGTGTCGATCGGCAGCGCGGTCGGCGCCACCATGGGCCTGGACCGGGAGTACTGCGTGGTCAGCGACGGCGGACGGCTGGATCCGGTCGATCACCGCTACGCGCCCGCACACCTGTACGACTACTTCGTGCCGAGCTCCTTCGCCGCCGAGGTCGCCTGGGCCGTGGGCGCGGAAGGGCCGGCGACGGTGGTGTCGACCGGCTGCACCTCCGGTATCGACGCGGTCGGCCACGCCGGGGAGCTCATCGGCGAGGGCTCGGCGGACGTGATGATCTGCGGTGCCACGGACGCGCCGATCTCGCCGATCACCGTGGCCTGCTTCGACGCGATCAAGGCGACCTCGCCGCGCAACGACGATGCCGGGCAGGCTTCGCGGCCGTTCGACCGCACCCGGAACGGTTTCGTGCTGGGTGAGGGAGCCGCCGTGTTCGTGGTGGAGGAGCAGGAGCGTGCCCGGCGGCGCGGCGCGCCGATGATCGCGGAGGTCTCGGGATTCGCGACCCGCTGCAACGCCTTCCACATGACGGGCCTGCGGCCGGACGGACGAGAGATGGCCGAGGCCATCCGCGTCGCGATGGACGAGGCGCGGACCGCCCCGGAGGACATCGACTACGTCAACGCGCACGGCTCGGGCACCAAGCAGAACGACAGGCATGAGACCGCGGCGTTCAAGCGCGGCCTCGGTGACCACGCCCACCGTGTCCCGGTCAGCTCCATCAAGTCGATGATCGGCCATTCGCTGGGCGCGATCGGTTCGATCGAGATCGCCGCGTCGGCGCTGGCCATCGAGCACGACGTGGTGCCGCCGACGGCGAACCTGCACCATCCCGATCCCGAATGCGACCTGGACTACGTGCCGCTGACCGCCCGCGATGTGCGTACCGGCGCGGTGCTCACCGTGGGCAGCGGGTTCGGCGGGTTCCAGAGCGCCATGGTGCTGCGGGCTCCGCGCGGGAGGGGCGGAACATGACCGGGACGGTACTGGTGACCGGCGTCGGTGTGGCCGCGCCCACGGGCCTCGGCACGGCCGACCACTGGACGGCCACCCGCCGGGGACGCGCCGCCATCGATCGCGTCACCAGGTTCGATCCGGAGCGGTACCCGTCGCGGCTGGCCGGCGAGGTGCCCGGCTTCACGGCCGAGGAGCACCTGCCGAGCAGGCTGATCCCGCAGACCGACCACATGACCCGGCTCGCGCTGGTGGCCGCGGACTGGGCGCTGGCCGACGCGGATGTGTCCGAAGGCGACCTGAACGAGTTCGACGTCGGCGTGGTCACGGCGAGTTCGTCGGGCGGCTTCGAGTTCGGCGAGGGCGAGCTGCGGAACCTGTGGAGCAAGGGCGGCCAGTACGTCAGCGCGTACCAGTCGTACGCCTGGTTCTACGCGGTCAACACCGGCCAGATATCCATCCGCCACGGTCTGCGCGGGCCGGGCGGGGTGCTGGTGAGCGACCAGGCCGGCGGGCTGGACGCCATCGCCCAGGCCCGGCGCAGGATCCGCAAGGGCGCCAAGCTGATCGTCTCGGGCGGCGTCGACGCCTCACTCTGCTCCTGGGGCTGGGCGGCCCTGCTGACCAGCGGGCGGCTCAGCGCCGCCGACGACCCCGAGCAGGCCTACCTGCCCTTCGACCCCCGGGCGCGCGGTCATGTGCCGGGCGAGGGAGGCGCCCTGCTCATCCTCGAGGACGCCGCTTCGGCACGCGAGCGCGGTGTGTCCGGCTGGTACGGCGAGATCGCGGGATACGGGGCCACCTTCGACCCGCGGCCGGGCAGCGACCGCGAGCCCGGCCTGCGCAACGCCATCCGGCTGGCACTGCGGGACGCGCGGGCCGAACCCGGCGAGATCGACGCGGTGTTCGCCGACGCCGCCGCGACACCCGAGCTCGACCGCGTCGAGGCCGAGGCGATCGCCGCCGTCCTGGGACCGCGCGCGGTGCCGGTCACCGCCCCCAAGACGATGACCGGGCGGCTCAACTCCGGCGCCGGGCCGCTGGACCTGGCGACCGCGCTGCTGGCGATCCGCGACGGGCTGGTCCCTCCGACCGCCAACGTCGACCCCGATCCCGGATATCCGATCGACCTGGTGGTCGGCGAGCCGCGCCCGCAGGACGTGCGCAGCGCGCTGGTGCTGGCGCGCGGCCAGGGCGGGTTCAACTCCGCCGTCGTCGTCCGCGCCCCGGAGCCGGGTCACGCGCGCGCGCCGTGACCCGTCCACCACGACCCGTTCACCACGAGTCCCCTGCTCACCATGACCCCTCGACGAAAGGAGGAGACGGAGATGAACCAGGCGGAATTCAAGATCGACGATCTCCGGCGCGTGCTGACCGAGGCCGCCGGCACCCCCGAGGAGGTGGATCTGGAGGACGACATCCTCGACATGGAGTTCGACGTCCTCGGCTACGACTCGCTGGCCCTCCAGGAGACCGGCAGCCGCGTCGAGCGCGCGTACGGCATCGAGCTGGAGGACGAGGCGATCGTCGATGCCAGGACTCCCCGCGAGTTCCTGTCGACGGTCAACATGCGGCTCGCGGACATGGACGCGGGCTAGCGAACAGTCCAGCGATTGGAGAGGGCAATGCCGGACAACGGCAAGGCAGGCAACGGCAAGCGGGTGGCCCTGGTCACCGGGGCCACCAGCGGAATCGGGCTCGCCATCGCGCGGACCCTGGGGGCCGCCGGGCACCGGGTGTTCATCTGCTCGCGGACCCCTGAGAACGTCGAGGCGACGGTCAAGGTCCTGCGGGACGAGGGCCACGAGGTGGACGGGGCGGCGTGCGACGTGCGTTCCCGCGACGACGCCGAGGCGTTCGCGCGGACCGCCGCGGAACGGTTCGGACCGGTCGACGTGCTGGTCAACAACGCCGGCCGCAGCGGCGGCGGGCCCACCGCCGACCTCACCGACGAGCTCTGGGAAGACGTCATCGACACCAACCTCAACAGCGTGTTCCTCATGACGAGGGCGGTGCTGAACCAGGGCGGCATGCGGGACGGGAACCGCGGGCGCATCGTCAACATCGCCTCGACGGCCGGGAAGCAGGGCGTGGTCCTGGGTGCCCCGTACTCGGCGTCCAAGCACGGCGTCGTCGGCTTCACCAAGGCGCTCGGCAACGAGCTCGCCAAGACCGGCATCACCGTCAACGCGGTCTGCCCCGGCTATGTCGAGACCCCGCTGGCGCAGGGCGTCCGGCGCGGCTACGCCGCCGCCTGGGACGCCTCCGAGGACGAGATCCTGGAGAGGTTCCAGGCCAAGATCCCGCTCGGCCGGTACTCCACGCCCGAAGAGGTCGCCGGCATGGTCGGCTACCTGGTCTCCGACGGCACCGACTCGGTCACCGCGCAGGCCATCAACGTCTGCGGCGGCCTCGGCAATTTCTGACCGGGCGGCAGGCCCGGCGCCGAACCGTACGCGGGAACCCGTACGCAGGAAGGGAGTGAACGTCATGGCGCCACCGGACACACGCGAGGTGGAGCACGAGATCACGGTGCGCGCGCCGGCCTCGGAGGTCTACCGGCTGATCGCCGAGGTGGAGAACTGGCCGCGCATCTTCCCCCCGACCGTCTACGTCGACCCCGAGGAGCGCCACGGCAAGGACGAGCGGATCCGGATCTGGGCCACCGCCAACGGCGAGGCCAAGAACTGGACCTCCCGCCGGCGGCTCGACCCGGACGCGCTGCGCATCGACTTCCGCCAGGAGGTCTCCAGGCCGCCGGTCGCGGCGATGGGCGGCGCCTGGGTGGTCGAGCCGTCCGCCGACGGCGGTGCGCCGGAGACCCGGGTACGGCTGCTGCACGACTACCGCGCCGAGGACGACGATCCCGAGAAGCTCGCGTGGATCGACCGGGCGGTGGACGGCAACAGCCACGCCGAGCTCGCCGCCCTCAAGGCCCATGCCGAGCTGGACCCGGAAAGCGGCGGGCTGCTGACCTTCAGCGACGAAGTCCGGGTCGACGGGCCGGCCGAGGACGTCTACGACTTCCTCAACGAGGCGCAGCACTGGCCGCGGCGGCTGCCGCACGTAGAGAAGGTGTCCCTGCAGGAGGAGACTCCGGGGCAGCAGTTGCTCACGATGGACACCCGGACCAAGGACGGCTCGGTGCACTCGACCACCTCGGTACGGGTGTGCATGCCGCACACCAGGATCGTCTACAAGCAGATCCACGTTCCCCCGCTGATGACGATGCACACCGGGGAATGGGAGCTGATCCCGGACGACGGCGGTGTGCGGGTCGTCTCCTGGCACACCGTGAAGATCAACGAGGCGAACGTCACGAAGATCCTCGGCGGCGGGGCCGGCCTGCCCGACGCCCGCGACTACGTCCGCAGCGCTCTCAGCGCCAACAGCCTGACCACGCTGCGGCACGCCAAGGAGCACGCGGAGCGGCGGGGCTGACCGGCCATGGCCGAGAAGGCGTCAGGGACGGATCCGGGCACCCGGGTGATCGTCGTCGGTGCGGGACCGGTCGGGCTGATGCTGGCCGGAGAGCTCCGGCTCGGCGGCGCCGGAGTCGTGGTCCTGGAACGGCTGCCGGAACCGACCGGGGAGTCGAGGGCCTCGCAGCTCAACTCCCGCACGATGGAGGTCCTCGACCAGCGAGGGCTGGTCGAGGCACTGGGCGGGACCGAGCCCACCGGCCGGGGCCACTTCGGCGGTCTCGCGCTGGACGCGAGCCGGCTGCCCGGCCGGTATCCCGGCTACTGGAAGATCCCGCAGTTCCGCACCGAGGCGACGCTGAGGACGTGGGCGTCCGGGCTGGGCGCCGACATCCGGGCCGGCCGGGAGGTGCGGGCGCTGGCGGCCGGCGACGACGGGGTCGAGGTCACCGCCGACGGCCCCGGCGGGCCACTGCGGGTGTCCGGGTCCTACCTGGTCGGCTGCGACGGAGCGGACAGCACCGTGCGGCGGCTGGCCGGGATCGGGATGCGGGGCACCGCCGCATCCCGCGAACTGCTGCGCGCGGACGTGGCCGGCCTCGAGATACCCGACCGGCGCTTCGAACGGTTCGAGAACGGCCTGGCCATCGCCGCGCGCCGCGGCGATGGCGTCACCCGGGTGATGCTGCACGAGTTCGGCCGCACGGCCGCCCGCCGCTCCGGCCCCCCGGACTTCGCCGAGGTCGTGTCGGGCTGGGCGCGGATCACCGGCGAGGACATCTCCTCCGGCACGCCGATCTGGGTGGACGCGTTCGACGACGCCAGCCTCCAGGCGACGCGGTACCGCGAGGGCCGGGTCCTGCTGGCCGGGGACTCCGCGCACGTCCAGCTTCCGGCCGGCGGCCAGGCGCTCAACCTGGGGCTCCAGGACGCGGCGAACCTCGGCTGGAAACTGGCCGCGCAGGCCTGCGGCCGGGCCCCGGCCGGCCTGCTGGACACCTACCACGACGAGCGCCACCCGGTGGGCGAGCAGGTGCTCGCCAACGTCCGGGCGCAGGCGCACCTGCTGCTCGGCGGCCCGGAGGTCGAACCGGTGCGCGCGGTGATGCGCGAGATGCTGGCGCTCCCGGAGTGCAACGACCGGCTGGCCGCCACGGTCGGCGGGCTGGACGTCCGCTACGAGGACGGCGGGCACGGACTGGTCGGCGGGCGCATGCCGCACTGCGATCTCGTGACCGGTTCGGAGCACACCAGCACCACCCGGCTGCTGCATCCCGCCAAGGGCGTCCTGGTCGATTTGAGCGGCGAGGACGCCTCCCCGGGCGGCCCCGGATCGCCGCAGGCGATCGCGGCGCACTGGGGTGATCGCGTCCGTGTGGTGCCCGCCAAGACCGGCTCGGACGGCCCGCTGCGCGGTCTCGGCGCCGTGCTGCTGCGCCCTGACGGGCACGTCGCCTGGACGACACCGGACGGGGGCGACCTCCGTGCCGCGCTGAGCCGCTGGTTCGGGCCGCCCGCGACGACATGACCCTCCGATGAGACACCGGAGCTCAACCATGAAGGCACTCGTACTGTCCGGGGGGAAGGGAACGCGGCTGCGCCCCTTCTCCCATTCCCTGGCCAAGCAACTCGTGCCGGTCGCCGGCAGGCCGGTCCTGGTCCACGTCCTGGAGAGGATCCGGGACATCGGCGTCCAGGAGGTCGGCATCATCGTCGGGGACAACGCCGAAGAGATCGTGGAACTGCTCGGCGACGGATCCGCCATGGGCCTGGACATCGTCTATCTCCGCCAGGAGGCCCCCCTCGGCCTCGCGCACTGCGTGGCCGTCGCGGCCGACTTCCTCGGCGACGAGGACTTCGTGATGTACCTCGGCGACAACGTCCTGCCGGACGGCATCGAGACCGCCGCCCGCGACTTCGCCGAGCGCAGGCCCGACGGGCTCGTGCTGGTCACCAAGGTGGCCGACCCCTCGCAGTACGGCATCGCCGAGCTCGGCGCGGACGGCTCCGTGCGGGCCCTGGTGGAGAAGCCCGCCCGGCCGCGCAGCGACCTGGCGATCATCGGGGTCTACTTCCTGACCGCGGCCGTGCACGACGCCGTACGGGCGATCCGGCCGAGCCGGCGCGGCGAACTGGAGATCACCGACGCGCTCCAGCACATGGTCGACGAGGGCAGGCCGGTCACCGTCCAGGAATATGCCGGCTACTGGGCCGACGTCGGCAGCATCGACGTCCTGCTGGACTGCAACCGGACGATGCTGGAACGCCTGGTTCCCGAGGTCCGGGGACGGATCGACGCGGCGAGCGGCGTGCACGGGCCGGTGGTGGTGGAGGCGGGGGCCGAGGTTGCCCGCTCCCATCTGGAGGGCCCGCTGATCGTCGGGTCCGGAACGGTCGTCAGCGGCAGCAGGATCGGGCCGAATGTCGTGGTGGGCCACGGCTGCACCGTCCAGGACGCCGCGCTGGAGGAGTCCCTCCTGCTCGACGGGGCGAACGTGCACGGTGTCCACGGGCTGACCGGCTCCATCATCGGCCGCGGCGCGGAGGTGACGGCCCCGCGCGACGGGGACGGCACCCGCCTGATCGTCGGAGACCATTCACGGGCGGAGGTGGCGGCATGAGGGTCCTGGTCACCGGAGGGGCCGGGTTCGTCGGCTCCTGCTACGTCCGCACGCTGCTGGCCGACGGCTATCCCGGGTTCCGCGGCGCCGAGGTCACCGTGCTCGACAGCCTCACTTATGCCGGCAACCCCGGCAATCTGCCCCTCGACAACCCCCGGCTCACCATGGTCAAGGGCGACATCCGCGACCACGAGCTGCTCAGGCTGCTGCTACCCGGGCACCACGCCGTCGTCCACTTCGCGGCGGCCTCGCACGTCGACCGGTCGCTGACCGACCCGGGCGAGTTCACCAGCACCAACGTCCAGGGCACGCAGATCCTGCTCGACGCCTGCCTGTCCGCCGGAGTACCGAGGGTGCTGCACGTCTCCACCGACGAGGTGTACGGGTCGATCGAGAGCGGCTCGTGGACCGAGCGGGAGCCGCTGCAGCCCAACTCGCCCTACGCCGCGTCCAAGGCGGGCGCCGACCTGGTCGCCCACGCCTACTGGCGGACCCACGGCATGGACGTGCGGATCACCCGCTGCACCAACAACTACGGGCCGTACCAGCATCCGGAGAAGCTGATCCCCCTGTTCACCACCAGCCTGCTGGAGGGCGAGCCGGTCCCGCTGTACGGGGACGGCCGCAACGTGCGGGAGTGGGTGCATGTGGAGGACCACTGCCGGGGCGTCCAGCGGGTCCTCACCCACGGCGCCGAGGGCCAGATCTACAACATCGGCGGCGGCACCCCGCTGACCAACCGGGAGATCACCGCCCGGCTGCTGGAGCTGTGCGGCGCGGACTGGTCCCTGGTCCGCCGGGTGCCCGACCGCAAGGGGCACGATCTGCGGTACGCGATCGACGACTCCAGGATCCGCCGCGAGCTCGGCTACGCGCCGCGCCGGTCGTTCGACGAGGGACTGCGCGAGGTCGTGCGGTGGTACCGGGACAACGCGGGCTGGTGGCGGCCGGCCAGATCCGGAGGTGCGGCGCATGCACCCGCATGAGCGGCCGGCCGGGCTGCGCGCCACGCGGGAGGCGGCCCGCCGGGGCCCGGACCCCGCGGCCACCGACCGCCAGCACGACAAGGGCAAGCTGACCGCGCACGAGCGGCTGGAGCTGCTGCTGGACGACGGCACCTTCACCGAGGTCGAGCCGTTCCGCCGGCACCGCGCCACCGGCTTCGGGCTGGAGGACCGCCGCCCGCACTCCGACGGCGTGGTGACCGGCTGGGGCCTGGTGCACGGCCGCACGGTGTTCGTCTACGCGCAGGACTTCCGGATCTTCGGCGGGGCGCTGGGCGAGGCGCACGCCGCGAAGATCCACAAGCTGATGGACCTGGCGGAGGCCGCCGGAGCACCGGTGGTCGGGCTCAACGACGGCGCCGGCGCGCGGATCCAGGAAGGGGTGACGGCGCTGGCCGGCTACGGCGGGATCTTCCGCCGCAACACCCGCATGTCCGGCGTGGTCCCGCAGATCAGCGTGATGCTCGGGCCGTGCGCCGGCGGCGCGGCGTACTCCCCCGCACTGTCGGACTTCGTGTTCATGGTCGGCGGGATCGCGCAGATGTTCGTCACCGGGCCGGATGTGGTGCAGGCGGTCACCGGCGAACGGGTGTCCCACGACGGCCTCGGCGGCGCGGCCGTGCACGCGGCCACCTCCGGAGTCGCCACCCTGACCTATGAGGACGAGGAGTCATGCCTGCACGACGTCCGTTTCCTGCTGTCCTTGCTGCCCGCCAACAACCGCGAGCTGCCGCCCGACCAGCCGTCCACCGATCCACCGGACCGGACCGGCGACGCCCTGATCGACCTCGTCCCGGCCGACTCCTCCCGCACCTACGACGTCCGTCGCGTGCTCGCGGAGCTGGCCGACGACGGCGAGTTCTTCGAGGTGCAGCCCACCTGGGCGGCGAACCTGGTGTGCGCGCTGGCACGGCTCGGCGGCCAGGTGGTGGGCGTGGTGGCGAACCAGCCCGCACACCTGGCCGGCGTGCTGGACATCCCCGCCAGCGAGAAGGGCGCCGGGTTCGTCTCCTTCTGCGACGCGTTCAACATCCCGCTGGTCTCCCTGGTCGACGTCCCCGGCTTCCTGCCCGGCGTCGACCAGGAGCACGGCGGCATCATCCGGCACGGCGCCAAGCTGCTCTACGCGTACTGCAACGCGACGGTCCCGCGGGTGTCGGTCGTGCTGCGCAAGGCCTACGGCGGCGCCTACATCGTCATGGACTCCCGTTCGATCGGCGCCGACCTGGCCTTCGCCTGGCCGACCAACGAGATCGCGGTGATGGGCGCCGAGGGGGCCGCCGACGTCGTCTTCCGCAGGCAGATCGCCGCGGCCGACGACCCCGCGGCCATGCGGGAACAGAAGACCAAGGAGTACCGGGCCGAGCTGGTCCATCCGTACCACGCGGCCGAGTGCGGCCTGATCGACGACGTCATCGACCCGCGCGACACCCGGCCGGTGCTGATCCGGTCGCTGGAGATGCTCCGCTCCAAGCACGCCGAACTGCCCCAGCGCAAGCACGGTGCCCCGCCGCAGTGAACGTCCGAGCCGACCGAGAGCACGCCCCCGGAGCCGTACGCGAAGGAACGCCCCCTGTGACCCGTCCAGACACCGCCCGTCCCACCCCTCTCATACGGATCGAAAGGGGCGGCGCCCGACCCGAGGACCTGGCCGCGATCGCCGTGGTGCTGCTGCTTCGCGCCCGCCGCGCCGCGGCCGGGCGGGGGCGCGGGCAGGACCGCCGGGCGACGGCCGCGTGGCGGTCCCCCGCGTTCCGGCCGCCGCACAGCTGGCGGGACGGGCGGCGGGCGAGAGAGGTGCGCCATGACACAGCACAAGGTGACGCTGCGGAAGGTCCTGATCGCCAACCGTGGTGAGATCGCGGTACGCATCGCCCGGGCATGCAAGGACGCCGGGATCGCGAGCGCCGCCGTCTACGCCGACCCGGACCGCGGGGCGCCGCACGTGCACGCCGCCGACGAGGCGTACGCGCTCGGGGGCGACACCCCCGCGGCGAGCTACCTCGACGGCGCCAAGGTGATCGAGGCGGCGGCGGCCGTGGGCGCCGACGCGATCCACCCCGGCTACGGCTTCCTGTCCGAGAACGCCGGGTTCGCACAGGCGGTCCTGGACGCGGGCCTGACCTGGATCGGCCCGCCGCCGGAGGCCATCAGCGCGCTCGGCGACAAGGTGTCGGCCCGCCGGATCGCCGAGCGCGCCGGCGCCCCGCTGGTGCCCGGTACGCCCGGCCCGGTGTCGGGCGTGGACGAGGTGCTCGCGTTCGCCGGGCGGCACGGGACGCCGGTCGCGATCAAGGCGGCGTACGGCGGCGGCGGGCGGGGCCTGCGGGTCGCCCGTACCCTGGCGGAGATCCCCGAGCTGTACGAGTCGGCGGTGCGGGAGGCCACCGGCGCCTTCGGCCGCGGTGAGTGCTTCGTTGAGCGCTATCTCGACCGGCCCCGGCACGTGGAGACCCAGTGCCTGGCCGACGCGCACGGCGGGGTCGTGGTGGTCTCGACACGGGACTGCTCGCTGCAACGCCGCCATCAGAAGCTGGTCGAGGAGGCCCCCGCGCCGTTCCTGAGCGAGGAGCAGACCGACCTGCTGCGCGTCTCGTCCGAGGCGATCCTGCGCGAGGCCGGGTATGTGGGGGCGGGCACCTGCGAGTTCCTGGTGGCGGACGGGACGATCTCGTTCCTGGAGGTCAACACCCGGCTGCAGGTCGAGCACCCGGTCACCGAGGAGGTCACCGGCATCGACCTCGTCCGGGAGATGTTCCGCATCGCCGAGGGCGAGCGCATCGGGTACGGCGGCCCGCCGGTGCGCGGGCACTCCATCGAGTTCCGCGTGAACGCCGAGGATCCCGGGCGCGGCTTCCTGCCCGCGCCGGGCACCGTCACCGCCATGCGGGCACCCGCGGGCCCGGGGGTACGGCTCGACAGCGGAGTGCGGCCGGGCTCGGTGATCGGACCGGCCTGGGACCCGCTGCTGGCCAAGCTGATCGTCACCGGCGCGACCCGCGAAGAGGCCCTGCGCCGTGCGGCCCGCGCGCTGGACGAGTTCGAGGTGGAGGGCCTGCCCACGGTCATCCCCTTCCACCGCGCGGTGGTCCGCGATCCCGCCTTCGCCCCGGAGCGGCACGGCTCCGGCGGCCCGCTCGGCGTCCACACCCGGTGGATCGAGACCGAGTTCGGCAACGAGATCGCGCCGCACCCACCGTCACCCGGCGGCGAACCGGATGCGGCGGACGAGCCCCGCGAGACGGTCGTGGTCGAGGTCGACGGCAGACGGCTGGACGTCTCCGTGCCCGCGTCCCTGGGGCCGTCCGCCGGGCAGGCACCCCATCCGGAGGGCGGCGCGGCGAGGCCCCGGCGCGCCTCGCCGCCGGTTCCGGCGACGGGCGGAGGGGAGGTTTCCGGCGAGGCGCTCACCGCGCCGCTGCAGGGAACCGTCGCCAAGGTCGCGGCCGAGAACGGCGCCCGCGTCGACGAGGGCGACCTCATCGCCGTGCTCGAAGCCATGAAGATGGAGCAGCCGCTGTACGCCCACCGGCCGGGCACCGTCGCCGGCCTGACGGCCGAGCCCGGGGCGGCCGTCTCGGCCGGCGACGTCATCTGCGAGATCCGGGATTCGTGATCCGCCTGATCACCTGATCAGGAGCCGTAGGGCGTCCGCGCCCGCGCCTCCCGGAGGGCGCCGGCCCACCAGGCGAGCTGGTCGAGCATGATCTTCGCGGCGCCGTTGCACGTCTCGGGGTCGACGGGGTCGCCCGCGCCGTCGAACCGGTCAGGGTAGTTGTAGAAGCTCACCGAGTCCCTGACGGTGACCGCGTGCAGCTCGGCGAACACCAGGCGGAGCTGCTCCACCGCGCGCAGTCCGCCGGCCACGCCCCCGTAGGAGACGAATCCGACCGGCTTGGCCTGCCATTCGGTGAGGAACCAGTCGATCGCGTTCTTGAGGCTCGCCGGGAAACTGTGGTTGTACTCGGCGGTCACCACCACGTACGCGTCGGCGGCCTCCAGCCGGCGGCCGACGGCCTCCACCTCTGGGGGCCGGTCCGCGGTGAGCACCGCGGGGAGCCGCTCCTCGGCGAGGTCGATGACGTCGATGTCCATGTCCCGCCGCTGGCGGGCCTGCCCGAGGAACCAGCGGGCCGCGGTCGGGCCGAACCGCCCTTCCCTGGTGCTTCCCACGATCACGGCGAGCCGCGTTCTTCCTCCGTTCATGATCTACCTCCTCGATGGGTTCTCGATGGGTTCGGCCGGTCTTCAGATGTGCGCCGCGGTGGCGGCGCGCTCGACGGCCTCGCGGAACTCGGCGGCCACCGTGCGCACGTCCGCGTCCGCCAGGCTCTGGTGCACCGGGAGCAGCAGGGTGCTCTCGGCCGCCCGGTCGGAACCGGGCAGCTCGGCCGCGGACCGGTACGCGGGCACCTTGTGCAGCGGCGGGTAGCGGAACGTGGTGTAGATGCCGCGGTCGAGCAGGTCGGCCGCGACCCGGTCCCTGATCGCCGGGGGCAGCTGCACCCAGTAGAAGTAGCCGGACGTGGTGTGCCCGGCGGGCGGGCGCGGTGGCAGCCGCACCCCGGGGATCCCGGCCAGCAGGTCGTCGTAGGCCTCGACCACGGCCCGGCGCCGGCGCTGGAACTCGGGCAGCCTGCGAAGCTGCACGCCGCCGATG
The DNA here is from genome assembly GCF_004348425.1 of Actinomadura sp. 7K507. Taxonomy (GTDB): domain Bacteria; phylum Actinomycetota; class Actinomycetes; order Streptosporangiales; family Streptosporangiaceae; genus Spirillospora. The sequence continues at coordinate 45,615 of NZ_SMKK01000011.1, read as the reverse complement.
GCGGCCGTGAGGTCGTTGCCGATCATCCGGTGCCCGAAGTCGCGCACGCTGAGCTCCCACCACCGGTGGGGCACCCTGGACGACCTCGACCGGCCGCTGAACTGGTCCAGGCCGTGGTAGGCCAGCGCCCGGACCCGCCGGGCGTGGTCGGGATCGCGCGCGTACAGCATCCCGCCGTCTCCGGTGACGAGGATCTTCATCGCGTCGAAGCTCCACACCGCCAGATCGCCGAAGGTGCCGCACGCCTGGCCGTCGACGGCGGAGGTCACGGCGCAGGCCGCGTCCTCGATCAGCGTGATGCCGCGCTCCCGGCACAGCCGGGCGATCTCGTCGATGGCGCCAGGGTGCCCCCCGTAGTGGAGGGGCAGGACCGCCCTGGTACGCGGTGTCAGGCTGCGCTCGACGTTCTCGGCGGACGGGTTGAGGGTGTGCCGGTCCACATCGCAGAACACCGGCCGGGCGCCGGTCGCGGCCACGGCGTTCGCGGCGCCCACGAAGCTGATGGACGGGAGGACGACATCGTCCTGCGGACCGCAGCCGAGCAGCTCCGTGGCCAGGAAGAGCCCGTCGGTGGCCGAGCTGATGAAGACCACGTTGTCCGCCGGGACACCGATGTGCCGGGCGAACGCCGCCTCGAAATCCTTGGTGCGCGGTCCGTGGCCGAGCCAGTCGCTGTCGAAGACCTCCGCGACGGCGGCCAGCTCCTCCTCGCCCAGGCTGGGCTGGAATACGTTGATCATTTACTTCTCCTCGGGGCTCTCCGGGGACTCGCCGGCGACCGGCGTCCCCTCGCGCGGCCGCCGGTAGAGGGCCCGGCACTCCGCGTAGGACGGCAGCGCGCCGGAGTGTTCGGCGGCTTTCAGGGTCGGCGCGGCGGCGTCCTTGTCCGACAGGACCGGCTCGATGCCGCGCGGCCACTCGATCGCCAGGTCCGGGTCGAGCGGGTGGATCGCATGCTCGCGCCGCGGCGCGTAGCCCTCCGAACACAGGTAGACGACGGTGGCCTCGTCGGTGAGCGCCATGAAGGCGTGCCCGAAGCCCTCGGCCATGTAGACCGCGCGTCCCGACGCGGAGTCCAGCCGTACGGTCTCGGCACGGCCGAACCACGGCGAGCCCGTGCGAAGGTCGACGACGGCGTCCATGACCGCCCCGCTCACGCACATCACGTACTTCGCCTGTCCGGGCGGCACGTCGGCGTAGTGGACGCCGCGCAGCACACCCCGGCGCGAGACCGAGCGGTTCGCCTGGGCGACCCGGAGTGGCCGGCCGGTCGCCTCCGCGAACCCCTCGTCGCGGAACCACTCGTGGAAGGCGCCGCGTTCATCGGTGTGGATGTCGGGCTCCTGGAGCCAGGCGCCCTCCAGGCCGAGCGGTCGCATCCGCCGACCTCCCTTCGTCATGGGCCGTTCGTCACCGGACCGTTCGGTCGAGGTGGTATCGCTGGAACCCGAGCGGCTTCACGCCGGGCATCTCCTGCACCAGGCGCCACTGCGGGCTCTCGGGGTGGGTGTCGTCCATGGCCGCGCGGTGGGCTCGTTCATCGGCCCACTCGGCGTAGTTGAGGACTCGCTTACCGTCCGTGCTGATGTGCAGATGGGCCGACAGTCCGCCGGCGTGCCCCTCGCTCTCCAGCGCCGCGATGACGGCGTCGGACCACTGCCGCGCCACCGTCGCGTCCCGGGTCTCGACGCTGACCGCCACGACGCAGCCCGGGACACGCGAGGTCTCCGGCGCGTGGCTGCGATAGAGGACGTACTCGGTGTACTCGACTCCGAGCGCCCGGAACAGTCCCGCGACGCGCTCGTCTCCCGTCGTCTGCGCGTAGAGCAGGACGCTTTCGCCGTCGACGCTCACGAACCGGCTGAGCGACAGCAGGCCGGGAGTCCGTTCCCGGAGCTCGTCACCGAGCGCGGTGTCGGCGGCGGCCGGCTCCCCGACCAGCACGGCACCGGCGTCATCGCGCGTGACGTCGGGGAGGTCCCCGGAGACGCTCCCGGTGACCGTCCCGCCGGGAGCCTTCTCGGGGGCGTCCTCGGCCCCCTCGGGAGACTGCCCGGCTCCGGGAGGTGCGGCGCGCAGCAGCGCCACGGTGAGCAGGGCCAGGACCGCCGCGATCACAGCGCAGATCAGGGCCACCACTTGCAGGCCGTCGGTGAACGCGTCGCGGGAGACGTCCGTCACCCGGGCCGAGAGATCGGCGGGCAGGCCCTGGGCCACCGAGATCGCGGCGCCGAGCGTGTCCTGCGCGGCCTGTGCGCCCTCGGCCGGGACGCCCGCGGGCAGGGAGTCCTCCACCCGGCCGCGGTAGACGGCGGTGCCGGCGCCGCCCAGGACCGCGATGCCGAGCGCCTGGCCGAGCTCGTTGCCGGACTCGGAGATCCCCGAGGCGGAGCCGGCCCGTTCGGGCGGCGCCGCTGCGACGATCATGTCGGTGCTGAGCGCCACCACCGGGCTGAGGCCGAGGGCGACGACCACGAAGCCGGCCACGACATAGGTCAGGGTGGACCCGTCCGCCAGGCTCAGGACCGCGAAGCCGCCCGCGGCCAGCAGCAGGCCCCCGCCCATCACGTGTGCCGGGCGGATCCGCTGCGCCAGCAGCGGCGCCGTCATGGAGCCCGCCACCAGCGCGAGGGCCGTCGGCACCAGCCACAGCGCCGCCTCCAGGGGCGACAGGGCCAGCACGAGCTGCAGGTACTGAGCGACGAGGAAGAACGTCCCGCCCATGATGAAGACGCCCAGCGCCTGCGCGGCCAGCGCGCCGCTGAAGACGCGGTCGGCGAACAGCCGCACGTCGATCAGCGGATCGGCGAGCCGGACCTGGCGGCGCAGGAACACCGCCCCCACCGCGAGACCGGCCAGGATGGCCGCGGCCGCCGCGGATCCCGGCCCGTACTCGGCGATCTGCTTGAGGCCGTACACGACGGCCAGCACCGCGCCCAGCGAGAGGGCCGCGCTCGGCAGGTCGAGCCGGCCCCCACCCGGATCGCGGTACTCCGGCAGCAGAACGGGACCAGCGGCCAGGAGCGGCACGATCGCCGCCACGCCGGGCAGGAACACCGAGCCCCACCAGAAGTGCTGGAGCAGAACTCCACCCAGCAGCGGGCCCAGCGCGCTGCCCACGGAGAACGCGGTGATCCACACCGCGATGGCGAGCTTCCGCTGCCCGGGATCGTGAAACGCGGCCCTGATCAGCGAAAGCGCGGATGGCAGCACCATCGCCCCGGCGATCCCCAGCAGCGCCCGCGCGCCGATGAGCATCTCCGCGCTCGGCGCCAGCGCGGCGAGCACGGACGCACCGCCGAAGGCCGCCGCGCCCCACAGCAGCAGCCGGCGCCTGCCGATCCGGTCGCCCAGGGTGCCCATCGTGATCAGGAATCCGGCGATCACGAATCCGTACACGTCGGTGATCCAGAGCAGCTGCGCGGCGCCCGGACGCAGGTCCGCGCTCAGCTTCGGGACGGCCAGATGCAGCACGTTCAGGTCGGCGGAGACGACCAGGATGAGCAGCGCGACGACGGCGAGCCCCGCCCACTCGCGCGCTCCGGCGCGGCCGGTTCCCGCCTTCGCGCCTTCGGAGGTGTCCATGCTCATGGGGTTCCCCTAGCGGCGGTGCTCAACGGTGAGGTCCTCCAGGATCGGGACCGCATCGCGCGGTGACGGCGTGGCCGCCAGATCCGCGCGCAGCTCACCGGCCCCCCTCCGGAAGGACGGCTCGTTCAGGATGCGTACGAGCGATTTCTTCACGTCGTCGACGGTGAGCAGGCCGCTCTCGACGGTCGGCATCGACAGCCCGGCGCCCCGGAGCGCGACGTGGTCGCCCACCTCGACCCGCTCCGCGCCCTCGGTCGGGATGACGAGCTGCGGCACCCGCGCGGACACGGCCGCGGCGAACGTGCCGGCGCCGCCGTGATGGATGATCGCCGAGCAGGTCGGCAGGAGCTGGGTGAGCGGCACGTAGTCCACCACCTTGACGTTGGGCGGGACGCGGTCCACCGAGGCGAGCTGCGCGTCGTTCAGCGTGGCCACCATCTCGATGTCGAGGTCGGCCACCATGTCCAGCAGGTCCCCGACGGGAATCCCGTAGTTCTTCGCGAAGAAATGCCGCGAGCTCAGGCCCAGCGTGAGGCAGACCCGGGGGCGGCTCGGCCGCTCGTACAGCCATTCCGGGAGGACGTCCGCACCGGTGTAGGGAACCATCTGGACAGGTACGTAGCGCAGGTCGACGGGCAGCCGCATCCGCGGCGGCATCAGGTCGACGGTCCACTGGCCGACGATCAGTTCCTCGTCGAAGTCGTGGCCCAGCCGCCGCAGGGTCGGCTTCATCATGCTCGCCATCGGGTCCAGGGGGTCCTCGCGCGGCCGGCTTCGCGGACTGTCGAGCCGGTCGAGGCCTTCGAGCCGTTCGAGGAGCCTGCTCCTCGTCCAGCCCATGTGGTCGATGGCCCACAGCACCCGGGCGTGGGCCGCCCCGCATGCGCGCGCCGCGACGGGCGAGGGGAAGGAGAGCGGATCCCAGAGCACCAGGTCGGGGCGCCACGACCGGGCGAACCCGATCAGGTCGTCCACCATCGGCCTGCGATCCGGACCGGGTGGATCCTCGGGGTAGTACAACCCGAACGCGCCCAGGACGTAGTGACCGATCGCGGTTTTGAAGTTGGCGTCTCCGGGGCCGAACGGCAGCGCGTCGACGATGCGCCGCAGCCGCTCGTCCTCGCCGGCCGCGCGCACTGCCCCGGCCAGGTCCTCCTTCTCACCCACGGCCACCGCGGTGAGCCCGGCCTTGACGATCGTGTCGGCCATGTCGGGATGGCTGGCCACGCGGACCTCGTGGCCCGCGCTCTGCAGTGCCCACGCCAGCGGAACGTAGGGATAGAGGTGAGCCGCCGCCGGCATCGTCGTGATCAGAACCTTCATCGTTTCGTGCACTCCGTTCAGGTCGGTCGGGCCGGCGCCCGATGACACCGGCGAGCGCGGCGAGGAACCCCAGGGTTCCGACGGCGGTGATGAGACCGATCGCCGCGTGGTGGCCGTGGGCGGAGGTCGCGGGGAGCGCCAGAGCGGTCAGCCAGACGGCCAGCGCGCCCCCGAGCTGGACCGAGCTCTGGTAGACGCCGCTGACCGGTCCCTTGCGGGATTCGGGCACTCCTGCGGTGGCCTGGATGTGCAGTGCGGCGAAGCACAGCACATACCCGGCCCCCACCAGCAGCACGGTGGGCAGGATGTCCACCAGGTAGGAAGGGGTGCCGTCCAGCCGCAGGAGCAGGGCGTATCCGGCAGGAGGAGCCGCGGCCCCTATGGCGATGAGCCGCGCCGGCCCGTACCGCTCCGCCAGGCGCCCGCTGTACGGGACCGACAGGAGCAGGAGCACGGTGGCGGGCACGAACGCCAGGGCCGTCTGCAGGGCCGTCCAGCCCGCGACCGCCTGCAGGTGCAGGCTGCCCACCAGCAGCAGTCCCCAGAACGACCCGTTGAGCGTGGCGGCCCCCAGGCACGACCGGATCAGCCGCCCCCTGGCGAGCACGCCCCCGTCCCCTTGCCCACTTCGTTTCCTATCGGTCCTCCCTGCCTGCGCGCCGCCGGGGACGCCCGCGTCACGCGGGACGAGGCGGAGGCCGGCCAGGAACAGCACGAGCGCCGCGGGCGCCGGTGCGGCGAGCGTCCACCTCCAGCCGAGCACGGTGGTGAGCACGCCGGACACCACCAGCCCGCAGGTGAACCCGCCGGCCCCGAACAGCGCGTAGACGGACATGGCCCGGGTCCGGGCCGTGCCCTCCGGGAAGGCGGCGGCGATGATGGCCAGCCCGACCGGCGCGGTGAAGGCGGCGCACGCTCCCTTGATGACGCGGGTGGCCATCAGCAGGGGGCCGTCGCCCGCCAGGCCGCCGGTCACCGAGGCCGCCGCGAACACCAGCAACGCCAGGAGGTACGGGCGCCGGCTGCCCACCCGGGCGACGGCCCTTCCCGCGACCAGGATCAACCCTCCGAACGCGAGGGCGAAGCCGCTGATGAGCCAGTGGGAAGAGGCCGGCGGCAGCCCGAGGTCGTCGCCGACCGCGGGCAGCGTCACCGCCGCCGTCGACACTTCGAGCGCGTCGAGCAGCATGGTGCCCGACAGGACGAACAGCAGCGCCCGGCCGGCCGGGTTCAGGGTCGTGGTGGACGGCTCTGTCGTGGCGGTCGGCATGATTCAACTAGCCCAGCAGGGTGCCACCGGTGGCGTCGAGGAAGGCACCGGTGACCCAGCGTCCTTCGGGAGAGGCGAGGAAGCCGACCACATCGGCGACGTCCTCCGGCTGTCCCACGCGGCCGAACGCCGACATCCGGGCCATCTGCTCGACGGCCTCGGGCATCTGGAAGACGGGGCCGCCGTTGTCGGTCAGCCCGGGTGCGACGCTGTTGACGGTGATGTTCCGCGGGCCCAGGTGGCGGGCGTAGTGCAGGCTGATCATCTCGACCGCGCCCTTGGTCATCGCGTACGCGACCTCGTCGGGGTTGGCGAACCGGGTCAGGCCGGAGGAGATGTTGATGATGCGGCCGCCGTCGGGCATGATCTCCAGCGCCCGCTGCACGATGAACAGCGGCGCCCTGGCGTTGACGGCGACCAGCCGGTCGAAGAGCTCCGGCGTGATCTCCTCGGGCGGAACGCCGCCCATGATGCCGGCGTTGTTGACCAGGATATCCAGCCGCGCCCGTCCAGTGGATCTTTCCAGTTCGTCGGTCAGTCCCGCGAACAGCTCGTCCACATCCCCGGGGGTTCCGAATTCGGCCTGGACCGGAAATGCACGGCCACCTGCCCTCCGCACCGCGGAGACCGTTTCCTGCGCAGCCTCCTTATTGGCCGAATAATGTACGGCCACCGTCGCTCCGTCGCGGGACAGACGCTCGGCGACGGCCTTTCCGATTCCCCGGCTGGCGCCGGTCACCAGCGCGGTCTTGTCCGTGAGATCCGCCATGGTCGCTCCTTGTCCTCGTTTCGCGGGCAAGTAAAGGAGAAGCCCACAGCAAGTCAATCAATAGACGGCCCCGAACCGTCAATGGGCGAGCTGTAAGATCGACGTAAGATTACGTAAGATGATTGAGAGCGGCCGCTCGTACGGAATTCAGCCGTGGCCGATCCCGAATCCGACACCGCGCGCCGTCTTGATCCACGAACCCGCGCCGAGCTTGCCGCGCAGGCTGCTGACATGCATGTCGAGCGTCCGGCTCGACCCCACATGGTGGTCGTCCCAGACCTCGGCCATGATCTGTCTTCGAGGAATGATCTTTTCGGGGTGCCTGGCGAGCAGATGAAGGAGATCGAACTCCTTGCGTGTCAAAGTGATCCGGCGCTCGTTCACCCGCACCTCACGCAGATCGGTGTCGATGTGCAGGGAGCCGCGGGAGATCTGCCGTTTCCGGTGGCGGTCCGGGCGGGCGCGCCGCATGACCGCCTCGATGCGGGCGATGAGCTCGCGGAACCCGAGTGGGACCTCCAGGCATTCGCGCTTGTCCAGGCAGTCGTCCGAGCCCGCCTGCAGGACGAGGACCCGGTGGACCCGGTCATCACGGTCGGTGACGACGATGATCGGGGTGTCCCCCTCGTTCCGGATGGCCCGGCATACCTCGAGGCCGTCCAGGTCGGGCAACTCCAGGTCCAGGAGCACGAGGTCGACCCGGTCGTAGTTCCGCAGAGCCTCGGTTCCCGTGTCCACGCTCTCGGCGTCGTATCCATGCCGCCGCAGTCCCGCGGTAATGGAATCGGCGACGGCGGGCTCCTCGTTCACAACTAGTACGCGCATGGTCTGGCCGTGATTTCCCTGTGATTGTGACCCGTCTCCACCGAAATGACCACGATCAGTCATTCGCTGGAAGCGGCCTCCGGTGATCTCCTGCCCGGAACGCTGAATGGGCTCTCCACCGGGGGCCACGGGCCATGGCCGCCTCGGAGGAATGTCAGCACCCGGCTGGACTCCCCTGGGTACAGGGGCATCGGTCGCGGTTCCGCGCCTCGAACGGTCCGCATGGCTTCCCGTCGGTCAATACGATCATGCAAGGTTCCCCGCGTCTTCCGATTTAAACACATGACGACACCGACGCAAACTCGCCACCATGCGCCACTACGATGCACCACTACGCCGAATTGGGCGCTAAGCACCGACGATATCAGCGGCACAGCCGCCCACCCGGCCGAATTGGACCGTGCCAACACGGCATCCATTCAAGGACGACTTCAGCACACTCGATCACCCCGTCCACACGAGCACCGATCTCACCACGGTTCGTCGCCCTGCGAGATGCGGCCCGGCGGACGAACCGGAGGGGCGGGAGCCGCGCGGCTCCCGCCCCTCCGGTTCGGTGTCGGTCAGCGGGCGAAGGCCTGGAGTTCGGCCGCCCGGACCATGCCGGCGCGGGGCGAAGCGGTGGCGCAGTCGGTGCTGGAGCGCGGGTCGTTGTCCTGCTCTCCGGCGTAGGCCGGGGCGCCGGTGCACTGGCTGGAGAGCACCTGCAGGCGCAGGTGCGTCGCGGTGAAGTTCCGCGTGTTGAAGGAACGCAGGGTGATGTCGGGTGCCGTGGGTCGTGGCCGGTCGGCGGGGAAGGCGTCGTCCGGGCTGGTGTAGACGGCGCGGTAGCCGCCGTCCTGCGAGCAGTCGGACTCGGTGGCGTCACAGGCCAGCAGCCGGAAGGAGCGCAGTGCGGTGAACCGGTTCTGGGACGTGTCGGGCCCCTCCGGGTCGCCGTCCACGGTAGGACGCAGCATCGCGCTGACCTGCACCCGGCCGACCCTGACCGGGCGGTCGCCGGCCAGGTCGACGGTCACCTGGCGGTCGGCCACGGGGGCGTCCACCGACTGCCAGTTGGTCGCCTCGGTCTCGTCCAGCAGCGCCTGGTGCGACAGTCCGTCGCCGGTGGCGGTGGCGCCGTTCGCCGCCGCTGCCTGGTTGCGGTGCATCGTGACCGGCAGGGTCCGCCGTGACCCGCCGATCGTGGCGGTGAACTTCTTGTGGCCGAAGCCCTCGCCGACCGCGACGAAGGAGTAGCGGCCGGGCGTCATGGCGAAGGTGGCGCCGAGCGGGGTCGCCGGGTCGGTGTCGGCGACCGGGACGGCGCGGGCCTCGTAGTCGCCCACATAGAGGCGGACCTTCCCGTCCCTGGCGTCGCCTCGGGGCTTGAGCGTGACCTCGGCGTCGCGCGAGACCGGGGAGGCGAAGCTCGGCGTGGGGTCGGCGTCGGCGGGGCCTTCGCTGGCGGCGCCCTCCCCCAGGCCGTGCTGGGCGAAGGCCTTCCAGATCAGGTCCTGGTTCTTGCCGCCGAAGCGGATGACGTCGGCGGCGAGCAGGGCGTCGCGGTGGTCGACATAGCTGACCGCGCCGGTGGCCATGAGCAGCAGCGCGTCGAAGGACAGCTGCGCCCACCGCCGGTTGCCCGGGCATCGGGCCACCGGCACCTCTCCCTCGGCGCACTTGCGCTGCAGTGAGGTGCTCCCGTCGCCGTAGCGCCGCACGAACGCCTGGCGGAGGTCGAACTGGGTGGCGGTCCAGATCTCGCCGTCCGCGTGGACCTGCGGGCCGGTCAGGTCGTAGCCGAGGTCGCTGTAGTTGAGGGGGCTGCGGCTCATGTCGTAGTTGCGGATTCCGGTGCGGGGCTCGCCGGTGACGTAGCCGCCGATGACGTACGGCGTCCGGCCGGGCGCGCGCAGCCCGTACTCGCGCAGGTACTCCATGGCGAGCAGGTCGGAGGTGCTCTCGTTCATGGCGCCGGCCTGCGGGCCGTTCCAGCCGGCGTCCGGTCCGGCGACCATGCGGCCGGAGATGGCGTGCGCGTACTCGTGCCCGATGACGCTCATGTCGAAGTCGCCGTCGACGCACGGGGAGTAGAACGCCCCCGCGATCGGCTGCCACAGGTACATGTTGGTGATGGCGGCGACGCCGTCGGGCGGGGTGATCTGGTTCGCGTTGTCGCGGATGGAGGGGAACCTGGCGCCGGCCTGCGCGTTGCCCTGCTCGGGGTCGCCGCCGAGGCCGCCGCGGTCGCCGTTGTCGACCTGCATGTTCCAGGCCGACTCGGTGAAGCCGAGCCGGTAGGACCAGTCGTGCAGCCGGTTGTGCTGGACGAAGAGGTTGGAGATGGCCGCCTCGACGTCGGCCTCCTGCGGGCTGTCCAGCGTCGCCGGGTCGCACTTGCTGGTGTACCACTGGTTGGCCCACGGGTAGCTGTAGTTGCGGTCCGGCTTGGGCGCGTTGGTGCGCGTGCCGACGGTGAAGGGGTCGTCGCTCGCGCGGTTCTCGTAGGTGCGGGCGGCGTTGCCCAGGCTGGTCGTCGTCGAGGCGCCGGTCCCGGGGTCGGCGTCCCACGGCTTGCCGGTGGAGGGGTCGCCGCCGACGACGGACCGGCAGCCGCGCGCGGGGACGAAGCACCAGGTCTCACGGGTGTCGCGGGACGAGTAGTCGCCGCGCGGGGCCGCGGGGAACACCGACCAGCGCGGGTCGTCCCCGTCTTGGTACCCGTGCCCGTTCTGATGCCCGTGCTGGTGCCGGTCGACGAGGTTCTCCCGCACGAGGACCGCACCGGAGCGGGCGTCGACGTGGGAGGTGACGGCCTTGGGCTCCGCGCCGGAGGAGTCCATGAGGACGACCTGGTAGGCGCTGCGGACGCCCTCGGCGGTGGGGACCGCGACGAGGCGCACCCTGCGGGCCGCCTCGGCGGAGACGGCGATGCCGGCGTCCCGACCGGCCGCGGCCACCGCGTCGTCCTGGGAGAGCGTGGCGGGCGGCGGAGGGTCGTCGTCGCGGGACAGGGTCGAGGTGACCGAGACGACCTCGCCGCCGGTCACGCCGACCGCCACGAGCCCGTCGTGACCGGCGGGAAGGTCGCCGAACCGCTGGCGGAGCAGCACGGCCGCGCCCTCGCCGATGGGGTTGACGGCGACCTTCTCGAGGCCGGCGACGGCGGCGGCGTCCAGGCCGAACAGGTCCTGGTGGCCGGCCAGGTACGCGCGGGCCGCCTTCTCGGGGTCGTCGGCCAGCCCGCCAGCCAGGGGCTCGGCGTCGGTCACCGAGGCGGGCGTGCCGAGCCGGTTCCACCGGACGGTCACGCCGCGGGCGGCCCCCCGCTGCCGGGTGGTGGGAGCCAGGCTGCCGGTGCGGGCGTCCTTGTCGGGCAGTTCGGTGTGCTCGCCGGGGGGCTGCGAGCGGGGAGGGAGTGTTCCGGCCTGTCCGGGGACCGTGAGTCCCGAGGCGAGGAGCGTTCCGGTGACGGCGACCGCGGTCGCGGCGATCCAGCGTGTCCTGGACACCTTTGCCTCCTGGAGGCGGGCGGATGACCCGTGGGGGTGGTGGCCGGTCGAACACCCGGCCGATGTTGAGACAAGCACCCCACCAGAAGTGCAACTAGGGCGATTAAGACACGAAGTACGCATCGGTCAGGGGCGATCATCGCCCTTGACAGTGATCGCTCCCCATGGATGCCGTGACCGGACGGTCGGGACGTCGCCGCTCCGGTGGGACCGGGGCCCCACCGGAGGGCGGCGTGCTCAGTGGCGCTCCAGTTCGACCTTCGGCAGCAGCCTGGCCATCGGCGCCGGCAGCCACCAGGCCCGGCTGCCCATCAGTTCCATCGCCGCCGGAACGATCAGGCAGCGGATGATGACCGCGTCCACGAAGATCGCCACCGCGAAGCCGAACCCGGCCTGCTGGAGCATCCGGTCCGGGCTGAGCGTGAACGCGGCGAAGATCACGATCATGATCGAGCCCGCGGCGGTGATCACCGAGCCGGTGTGCGCCAGTCCCTCCCGCACGGCGTGCGAGGGATCCTTCTGCCCCGAGCGCGTCCACTCCTCGTGCATCCGGGAGATCAGGAAGATCTCGTAGTCCATGGAGAGCCCGAAGACGATGGCGAAGAGCATCACCGGCAGGTACGCCTCGATCGGGCCGCCCTCCATGCCGAACATGCCGTCCTGGAAGACGAGCTTCATCGCGCCGAGCGCGGCGCCGATGCTGAGCAGGTTCAGCACCGCGGCCTTCAGCGGGATGAGCACCGAGCGGAACACCGCCATCAGCAGGAGGACCGAGAGGCCGACGACGATGGCCATGAACAGCGGCATCCGGTCACCGAGCATGGCCGAGTAGTCCTCGAGCGTGGCCGTGGCCCCGCCGACCATGTACTGCGCGCCGCTCTGCGCTGACACCTGCGGCAGAACGTCGTCCCGCAGGGTACCGACGAGTTCGGAGGTCCTCTCGTCCTGCGGCGAGTAGGCGGGGAAGGCCAGGACGGTCGCGGCCTCGCCATCCGGTGTGGGGATCGGTTCCGCGGCCGCCTGGACTCCCGGGGTGTCGTTCAGCGCCGTGGCCGCCGCCGCCGCGGCCTGCGGGCCACCGTCGGTCACCACCAGCAGCGGGCCGTTGAACCCGGGGCCGAAGCCTTCGGACAGCAGATCGTAGGCCTGCCGGCTGGTGCTGCCGGCCGGGTCGCCGCCCGCGTCGGAGAATCCGAGCCGTATCCCCAGCGCCGGAACGGCGAGGGCGCCGAGGATCACCGCGCCCGCCAGCAGGGCGGCCAGCGGACGCCGCTGCACACCGGCGCCGAGCCGCCGCCAGCCGGCGCCGTCATCGGCCTTGCCCTTGGCCTTGCGCCGCTCGGCGCGCCGGGTGAACTGGCGGGCGAAGCGGGGGCCGAAGATCCCGAGCAGCGCGGGCAGCATGGTCAGGGAGGCGAGCATGGTCACCAGCACGGTCAGCGCGACCGAGAGCGCCATGCCCTGGATCGAGCCGATGCCCAGGGCGACGAGGCCGAGCAGGGCCAGCAGGACGGTGCAGCCCGCGAAGAACACCGAACGGCCGGCGGCGTCCATCGCGGTCACGGCGGCCCGCCTCGGATCCGAGCCGCGCACCAGCTCGGCGCGGTACCGCGCGAAGATCAGCAGCGCGTAGTCGATGCCGACGCCGAGGCCGACCAGGATCATCACCGGCGGGGTCCACTCGGCGATCGTGAAGACGTGCGAGGCCACGATGATGCCCCCGACGGTGGAACCCACAGCGAACAGGGCGATCACGATGGGCAGCCCGGCCGCGATGAACGAGCCGAACATCAGGACCAGGATGACCAGCGCGGCCAGGATGCCCGCGCCCTCCGCGGCGCTGGTCCCGCCCTCAGCCAGCAACCGGGCCGCGTCGCCTCCCAGCTCGACCTGGAGCCCGTCGCCCGCGGCCTTCTGGGCGGTGTCGTAGATGCGCTGGGTGTCGGCCTTCGGCATGTCCTGCGACGGGACGTCGAGCGTCACGGCGGCGAAGCCGACCGTGCCGTCCTGGGAGATGGCGCCCCCGCCTTCGTACAGGCTCTGGACCTGGCCCACGTTGTTCAGCCCGGCGACGTCGCGGAGCATGGCCCCCACGCGCTGCTCGACGCCGGGTTCGCGCAGGCCGCCCTCGTCGTGCAGGACGATCTCGATGGTGTCCCCGGCGTGGGCGGCGCCGTGCTCGGCCAGCAGGTCGGCCGCCTGCTGCGACTCGGTTCCGGGCAGGGAGTAGTCGTTGCGGTAGTCGTTGCCCGCGGCCGACGCGGCGGTCCAGACGCCGGCCAGGACGGCCACCCACAGCAGCAGGGCGATCCATCTGCGGCGGTAGGCGAAGCCCGCGACGCGGACGAACACCCCGCTCCGCGTGGGCGGCCTGATGTCCTCATCTCGGTTCAGCTCGGTAGTCGTCATGATCTCTTCCCGGAGGTGTCCTTTGGTGCCACAGGTCGCCCTGGGCATCTGCGCCTTGGTGACGACGCGGCCCGCGAAGGTGTGACGTGGTGTCGGCCGTGTCACACCTGGCCCGGCCGCGTCGTCAACACGGCGTGGATACGACAGATCTGAACGGCGAGGACCTGCTCGCGCGGTCCTTCGAGGCGAACCGGCCGAGACTGCTGCGGGTGGCGTACACGATGACGGGCTCGCTGGTCGAGGCCGAGGACTGCGTCCAGGAGGCGTGGCTGCGGCTGCGCGGGCTCGACGACCCGGCGTCCATCCGCGAACTCGGCGCCTGGCTGACGACCACCGTCAGCAGGCTGGCGCTCGACACCCTGACCAGCGCGCGGGCGCGCCGCGAGAAGTACGTCGGCACCTGGCTGCCCGAGCCGCTGGTCGGGACCGGCTCCGACGACCCGGCCGACCGGGTCACGCTGGACGAGTCGGTGAGCATGGCGCTGCTCGTCGTCCTGGAGCGGCTCTCCCCCGCCGAGCGCACCGCGTTCGTGCTGCACGACGTCTTCGGCGTCCCGTTCCCCGAGATCGCCGAGGTCGTCGGCCGGTCACCGGCGGCGGTACGCCAGCTCGCCTCGAGGGGGCGCCGGCACGTCGAGGGCGGGCGGCCGCGGTCGCCGGCGACGCAGGCCGAGCAGCGGGAGCTGGTCGAGGCGTTCACGGCCGCCTGCCGGGACGGCGACCTGCCGGGGCTCATCGCGCTGCTCGACCCGGACGTCGTGCTCCGCGGCGACGGCGGCGGCAAGGCCCGCACGCTCCAGCACATCGAGCGGGAGGCGGCGCGGGTGGCCCCCATGATCCTGCTCGCCTACGCTCGCGCCGTGGGCCCGGGCCCGCTGGACAGCCTGCCTACCGAGGTCAACGGCGCTCCGGGGCTGGTGGCCCGGGACGCCAACGGCGAACTGTCGGTCGTGGCGTTCACCGTGGACGCCGGGCGCATCACCGCGATCGACATGGTGCGCAATCCGGACAAGCTCGCGATGGTCCCGGACCTGCTCTGAGGTCCGGCGCCGCCGGCGGCGCCGGTCAGCGCGCGGACGGGGCCACGAGCAGCCCTTCCAGGACCCGGGCGGGCGGCGCGCCGCCGTCGCCGAACGGGCGGGCGGCCAAGAGGGTCCGGGCCTCGCCGGGGGCGAGTCCTCCGGAGGTGGTGAGGACCGTTGTGGCGTGGTCTTCGGGGAGGAGGTCCAGGAAGCGGATCGCGGCGGCGGCGCGGGCTTCGCGGGTCAGGGTGCCGTGGACGCGGAGCCGGGCTATGCCGCCGTCGGGGTAGACGTCCAGGCGGACGTGGGTGACCGGCGCCGTGGCCGCCGCGCGGAAGTGGTGCCGGGTGTCCGGTTGCAGTCGGGTCTTCGGCAGGAGATCCGCCTGCGCGTCGCCGTCCATGCCTTTGAGGGACGCCCAGCCGGGGGCGTTGCCCAGGTAGTAGGACGTGTCGATCTCGACGCGGTGGACGTGGGCGTGGCCGGCGAGGGCGACGGTGACGTGGTCGTTGCCGTCGTCGCGGCGGCGGGCGTTCTCCCAGCCGTCGCCCATGAGCCGTGAGCGGCCGGGCAGCAGGATGTTGCGGGGCGAGCTGTAGAATATGTCGGAGCAGTCCACGACGTCCCCGCCGGACTCCAGCGCGGCGAGGTCGACGGTGCCGTCCATGAGGCGGGGGTCGGGCACCGGTTCGCCGTGCACGCGGAACCGCGCGACGCCGCCGTCCGGGTAGATGGTGAGCCGGACGTGCGTGAAGCGCCGGGGGTCGGCGACGGGGAAGGCGTTCTCCGTGTCGCCCTCGATGGGCGACCTGCCGACCAGGGTCTCCCAGGTCGCCCGCCGCAACTCCGCGGGCGAGGGGTAGCCCTCCGCGCTCGTCGCCTCCACCGACGCCTCGGGCGGGTAGTTGCCCTTGAACCACGCGGTGTCGATGATCACGCCGCTGACCACGCCGGGGACCCCGAGCCGCACGATCGCGTGGTCGGCGCCGGGTTCGCGGCGGCGGCGGGTCTCCCAGCCGTCGTAGGTCTTGCCCTTGTGCCCGAAGTCGGCGGCGGAGAAGACGGCGGGCCCGGGCTTGATGAGGTTCTCGCGTTCGGCGAAGAACTCGTCGGTGGCGAAGACGACGCCGGCGGCGAGGTCGCGAGCGGCCAGGTCGGGCAGGGCGGTGAAGCCGGGCGTCATGCTGCTCCTCTCGTCAGGAGCCGGCCGCGCGGCTCCTCGGCGATGTCGACCGGTGCGCCGCGCAGCCAGGTGGCGCGCACGGCGCCGGTCAGCGGGCGGCCGTCATAGGGGGAGATCCGGTTCCGGTGGTGCAGGCGCCGGACGTCCACGGTGAAGGTGTCGTCGGGGGCGAAGACGCAGAAGTCGGCGTGGCGGCCCACCTCGATGCGTCCCTTGCGGAGGAGGCCGGTCTGCTTCGCGGGACGCTCGGCCATCCAGCGGGCCAGGTCGGTGAGCGAGTGACCGCGGCGGCGCGCCTCGGTCCAGACGGCGGGCAGGGCGACCTGGAGGGAAGCGACGCCGCCCCACGCGTCGCCGAAGTCGCCGGTGTCGAGGCACTTCAGTTCGGCCGTGCACGGCGAGTGGTCGGAGACGACCATGTCGATCGTCCCGTCGGCCAGGCCCTGCCACAGCAGCTCGCGGTTGGCCGCCTCGCGGATGGGCGGGCAGCACTTGAACTGGGTGGCGCCGTCGGCGATCTCCTCCGCCGAGAACGCCAGGTAGTGGGGGCAGGTCTCCACGGTGAGCCGGACGCCGTCCCGCCGGGCCGACCGGATCATGGGGAGGGCGTCGGAGCTGGACAGGTGCAGGATGTGCGCACGCGCGCCGGTCGAGCGGGCCAGCCCGATGACCTGGGCGACGGCGAGGTTCTCGGCGCCGCGGGGGCGGGACGCCAGGAAGTCGCGGTACCTGGGGCCGTGCGCGGCCGGCGCCCGCTCGACGGCGCGGGCGTCCTCCGCGTGGACGATCACCGGCGCGCCGAGGTCGCGCAGTTCCCGCATGGCGCGCCGGAGTCCGTCGCCGGTGAGCGGCGGGAACTCCTCGACGCCCGAGTGCAGCAGGAACGCCTTGAAGCCGAACACCCCGGCGTCGTGCAGCTCGCGCAGGTCCGGCAGGTTGCCCGGGACGGCGCCGCCCCAGAATCCGACGTCCACCCAGGTCCTGCCCGCGGCCGTCCGGCGCTTCACGTCGAGCGCGCCGACGGTCACGGTCGGGGGGACGCTGTTCAGCGGCATGTCGACGATCGTGGTGATGCCTCCGGCGGCGGCGGCGCGGGTGGCGGTGGCGAATCCCTCCCACTCCGGGCGGCCGGGGTCGTTGACGTGGACGTGGGAGTCGACCAGGCCGGGCAGCAGCACCTCGTCGTCGCGGAGTTCGACGACCCGGGACGCCCGCAGCGGCGCGTCCGGCGGCTCGATCGCCACGATCACCCCGTCCCTGACCCCGACGCAGCGGGCCCCCTCGCCGGAGCCGGTGACGACCCGCCGGGCGCGGACGAGGAGGTCGAGATCCGTCATGCGCCGCCTCCCCCGGCGGTGACGAGGCCGAAGTCGGCGGCCAGCCGTGCCGCCAGCCGTTCCAGCAGCGGCCCGGCATCGGTCATGCGCCGCCGCGGGTCGGGTTCCAGGCCGGTGATGGTGTAGACGCGGGAGATCCCCGCCGCGGACAGGTCGGCGGCGCCCAGGGTCGTGCGCCCGGCGACGGCGGCGACGGGAACGCCGGCCCGTGCGGCCGCCGCGGCGACCCCGGCGGGGGCCTTGCCGCTGAGGGTCTGCTCGTCCAGCGAGCCCTCGCCGGTGATCACGAGCCCGGCCTCCCGGAGCAGGCCGGCGTAGCCGACGAGGTCGAGGACGATCTCGATGCCGGGACGCGGCGCGGCGTTCAGCAGCGCCAGCGCGGCGAAGCCCACGCCTCCCGCGGCGCCCGCCCCCGGGGCGGCGGAGTGGTCGGTACCGGTGGCGCGGGCCACCCGTTCCGCCCAGCGCGCCAGCGCGCGGTCGAGGAGCGCCACGTCGCCGGGGCCCGCCCCTTTCTGCGGCCCGTAGACCGCCGCCGCGCCCCGCGGGCCCAGCAGAGGGTTGTCGACGTCGCAGGCCAGGATGAACTCCGTCTCGGCGATCCTCGGGTGCAGGCCCCGCAGGTCGACGTCCGCGACGTCGAGCAGGCCCGCTCCCCCGGGCCGGACGCAGCCTCCGCCTTCCCGGCGGACATCGGCTCCGAGCGCCCGCGCGAGGCCGGCGCCCCCGTCGGTGGACGCGCTGCCTCCCACGCCCAGCACGATCGTCCGCACTCCCGCGTCCAGTGCCGCCCGGATGACCTGGCCGGTGCCGTAGGTGCCGGCGCCGAGGGGGTCGAGCCGCCCGCCGGGCAGCCGGGACAGGCCGGAGACGTCGGCCATCTCGACGACGGCGACAGCGCCGCGCCGGGCGAACGCGGTGGCGACCGGCTCCCCGGTGGGCCCGCCGGCGGTCACCGGCACGCGGTCGTACCCCGCGGACAGCGCCGCTTCGAGCGTCCCGTCCCCGCCGTCGGCGACCGGCAGCTCGACGACGTCCAGGCCGGGCGCGGCGGCGCGCAGACCCGCCGCGACGTGCGCGGCGGCCTCGCGGGCGGAGAGGCTGCCCTTGAACTTGTCCGGTGCGGCGATCACATGACTCACGGGAACCTCAGCAGAAGCCGGGGACGGTGAGCCAGGCCTGCCCGGCGTCCGGTGTGTCGTCGCGTGTCACGGTGGCCTCGATGAGGCCGTAGGGACGGTCGGCGGCGATGAACACCTCGCCCGGGTTCTCCATCCCGAACGGCGACAGGTCGACCTCGAAGTGGTGCTTGTTCGGCGCGGAGAAGCGGATCTCGGCGACCTCTGGGTGCCGTTCGAGGACGCCTGCACCCATGGCGTACAGCGACTGCTGCAGGGCGAGGCTGTGCACCTCGGCGAACCCCTCCAGCATCACCGCCCGGATCGAGGCGTGGCGCTCGTCGAAGTCGATGCCCGTGCCTTCGTAGCGCCAGCGGGCCACGAGCGACGTGGCGAGGACGCGGTCGTCGGTCTCGGCGAGGGTGGTGTACTCGTCCTTCAGGAACCCGGTGAACTCCGAACCGGTGGTCTTGGCGATGACGAGGTCCTGTATCCCGGAGACGACCCAGGCCCGGCGACCGGCCCCCTGCCCCGCGACCGTGACGATCGTGGTCCGGGTCTCCCCGCCGCGCTGGACGAAGGAGTGGTCGTGCCCCGCGCCGCCGGACGGGACGCGGTCCCAGGCGTACTCCTCGATCTCGATGCGGGCGCCGTCGACATCGGGGACCTGCGCGACGAAGTGGTCGGCGAGCCTCAGGCCGAACTCCTCGATCGTGCCGATGCCCTCCTTGGCGAAGGCGAACACGGTGTTCTTCTGCGTGTCGGTCGGCAGCACGCCGGACTGGTCGCCGGACTCGTGCGCCGCGGTGAAGTCGCCGCGCAGCGACGTAGACACGTTCAGGTCGCGCACCTCGTGCCGGGCGGTCTCGCGGTGGACGCGGAAGACCCTGATCTGCGCCTTGCCGTACTGGTTGGGGCCCAACACGATGCCCATGGGCTCAGCTCCCTCGGTAGGTGCCTGGAGGCAGGTTAGCCCCCGGCGGCCTCCACGACCCCGCTCAGAGGTCGTTGCCGGCGTAGGAGAGGTTGAAGCTCTTGTTGACCAGCGGGAAGTCGGGGACGATCACGCCGGTCAGAGCGACGGGCAGGGCGGGCCAGTTGAAGAAGGACGGGTCGACGATCTTGGCGCGGGTCAGGGTGCCGTCCCGGGCCAGCTCGACCCGGTGGACGATGGCGCCGCGCCAGCCCTCGACGACGCCGACGCCGGAGACGGGGCCGCCGAGCGGGGAGAGCGGCGGCCAGTAGGTGACGACGCCCGGGGACATGCCGTACGCCAGGTCCTTGATGATCGCGGCGGACACGGCGATCTCCTCGGCGCGGACCTGGAAGCGGGCCAGCACGTCCCCGGTGGTCCGGGTCGCCACGCCGAAGGCGGGCCGCAGGTCGGTGAAGGGGTGGTCGCGGCGGGCGTCGGCGCCGACGCCGCTCGCGCGGGCGACGTAGCCGAGTGCGCCCAGGTCGCGGGCGGCCTGGGCGGGCAGTTCCGCGGTGCCGGTGAAGCGGTCGGCGACCACGGTGTGGGACAGCGCCAGGGCGGCGAGCCCGGCGGCGTCCTCGGCGATGGCGGTGAGCCGCGCGGGGGCGGGGACGGTGCGCAGGACGGCGCCGCCCAGCACGACTCCGCCGCGCAGGAGGCGGTGCCCGGTGACCTCGCGGTTGAGGCGCAGCAGTTGTTCGCGGATGCGGCCGAACTGGGAGTTCAGAACGGAGTGGCCCACGTCGTTGCACAGGGCGCCCAGGTCGGTGACGTGGTTGTAGAGGCGTTCGAGTTCCAGGAGCAGCGTCCGCATCCGCTGTGCCCCCGGGGAGACCTCGACGCCGGCGGCCTCTTCGACGGCCATGCAGAACGCCAAGGCGTGCCCGACGGTGGTGTCGCCGCTGACGCGTTCCGCCAGTGGCAGCGCGTCGGCGGGAGTCCGGCCGTGGAACAGCCTCTCCAGGCCCTTGTGCACGAACCAGAGCCGCGCCTTCAGCTTGAGGATGCTCTCGCCGACGACCGAGAAGCGGAAGTGGCCGGGTTCGATCATCCCCGCGTGGACGGGGCCGACCGGGATCTCGTACACGCCGGGGCCCTCGACGTTGACGAAGGGGTAGGGCCCCTCCGGGTCGCCGAACTCCGGCGCGGGCCCGGCGTCGGCGCGCATCGGATACCAGCCTCGGGGCCAGTGGTGATGCCGGACGAGACGGCGCGGCAGCGGATGGTTCTCGGGGACGATCCCGTACAGGTCGCGCATCTCGCGTTCGAACCGCCCGGCGGGGAAGCTGATCGCGGCGAGGCTCGGGACCGCCGGGGCGTCCGGGTCGAGCCTGACGTGCAGTTCCGTGCGGCGGTCCGGGGACGCGCCGGTGAACAGGTACACGACCCGGAGCGCGCCGGGGTCGTGGTGGGCGGCGGCGAGTGCGAGCCGGTGGCCGCCGTCCAGAAGCGCGGCCGCCCGTGCCGGGAGCGCCCCGGCGTCGATGTCGGCCATCGTGCGGGGCTGTGCGGGCTGGTCGTCCGTACTCATCGGGTCATTTCCTTCAAAAGGCCGTGATGATCTCGGCGGCGGCATCCAGCAGCGGCCGCAGCGGCCATGCGGTGACGCCGATGACGGCGCAGGCGGCGAGCCCGGCGCCCAGTGCCACGGCGAGTGCGAACGGCGGCCGCAGGCCGGCGGGGATCGCGGCCGCTCCGGGACCGTCCGGGCGGGACCCCAGCAGCATCCCGGCCATCCGCGCGGAAACGGCGGCCACGATGAGGAGCGTCAGGACGAGGGCGACCGTCACGGCCCATCCGAGCCCGGCGGCGAACCCCGCGCGGACCATGGCGATCTCGCCGGCGAACAGGGCGAACGGCGGGAGCCCCAGCAGGGCCAGCAGCCCGCCGCCCAGGGCGGCGGCGAGGACCGGGGCCCGGCCGCCCAGCGCGCGCACGGCGTCGATACGGCTGGTGGCCAGGGCTTGGTGGATGCGGCCGGCCGCGAGGAAGGCGACCGACTTGGCCAGCCCGTGGCCGAGGATGTGCAGCAGCACCGCGCCCATGGCCAGGCGCGTCCCGATCGCGGTGCCGAGGGCGAGCAGGCCCATGTGCTCGATGCTGGAGTAGGCGAGCATCCGCTTGAGGTCGCGTTGCCCCAGCAGCAGGGCCGCCGCCACCGCCAGGGAGGCCAGGGCGACGATCAGGAGCAGGGTCCGGGCGAATCCGGTGCCGAGCGCGGCGTCGGAGATCACCTTCACGCGCAGGACGGCGTACAGCGCCACCGACAGCAGCACGCCCGACATCAGCGCGGAGACCGGGGCGGGCGCCTGGCTGTGCGCGTCCGGCAGCCAGGCGTGCAAAGGGGCGAGCCCGGCCTTCGCCCCGAATCCGAGGATCAGCAGCGCCACGGCGATCCGGGTCACGCCGGGATCCAGGGAGCCGGCGTGCTCGGCCAGCCTGACCCAGTCCAGGGCGCCGGACGACGGGACGTGCGCGTGCCGGGCAGCGAAATGCAGCAGGAAGATCCCGAGCAGGGCCAGCGCGATCCCGGCCGAGCAGATCACCACGTACTTCCAGGCCGCCTCGGTGGCGTTACGGGTACGGCGGTGGCCGACGAGGAACGCCGTGACGATCGTGGTCGCCTCCACCGCGACCCACAGCACCCCGAGGCTGGAGGCCAGCACGGCCAGTGCCATCGCGGCCACGAACAATTGCGTCAGCACACCGTAACGGCGCGCGTCGGTGGGGGCGGCGTGGCCCGCCTCCCGCTCGGCGGCCAGGTGGGAGGGGCTCGCGAGCATCGCCAGCAGGGCCACGGCGCCGATCACGATCAGCATGAACGCGGCGAGGGCGTCGGCGCGCAGCAGCCCGCCGAGTCCCGTGCGCGGCCGGTCGGCGGCCAGCACCGCGAGCCGCACCGCCGCGGCCAGCACACCGCCCGCCGCGATCGAGGCCAGCCACGCCGTGCCGCGCCGCCAGCCGAACACGGCGTAGCCGAGGGCGGCCAGCGCGGGCACTCCGACCGGGGCGACCAACAGGATCGTCGTCATCAGTCGCGCAGCTCCCGCAGGTCGTCCAGGTCGCCGTCACCGAACGCGGCGCGGATGCGGGAGGTGAGGACCTGCAGCACCAGGACCGCCAGCAGCACGTCCAGGGACACTCCGAGCTCCACGATGAGCGGCACGCCCGAGGTGGTGAGGAACGCGACGGCGGTGATGCCGTTGTCCATCATCAGGAACCCCGCCACCTGGGACAGCGCGCGGCGCCGGGTGACGAGCACGAAGAAGCCGAGCAGCACCACCGTGAGCGCCACCGGGACGGCGCGGGTGGCCGGGGACGGCGACAGCGCGACAACCGGGCGCGTCACGGCGAACGACAGCAGCGCCAGCAGCGCCGCGGCGACCAGCGAGGACGCCACGTTCACCAGCGGCTCGGTCTCCCGGAACGCGCCCCCGGCCCGCATCGCGCGGCGCAACAGCAGCGGCAGGACCGCGGCGCGCAGGACGGCGATCCCCGCGGCCAGCACGATCGTCTCCACGTGGCTCTCGTGCAGGCCGAGGACGGCGACCAGGGCGGCCAGGGCCGCGCCCTGGACGGCGAACAGCCGGACGATGGCCGCCAGGTCACGCCGCCACAGCGCGAGGATGCCCGACAGCAGCAGCGCGCTGCAGGCCAGGTTGAGAAGCTGCACGTAGAGGGTCTCGCTCATGAGGCGGCCAGGAAGAAGGACGCGGCCACGGCCAGCAGCGCCATCAGGAACGACCCGGCCAGCAGCTCGGGTACGCGGAACATCCGCAGTTTCGCCATGAACACCTCGCCGGCGGCGAGCGCGCCGCCCAGGACGACGACCTTGACGCCGAACGCCGCCACCGCGACCGGGAGCATCAGCGGCGACGTCCCGGCGATGCCCCAGGGCGCGAAGAGGTTGGCGAACAGGCCGAGGAGCACCGTCAGCCGCATAGCCGACGCCCACTCGATCAGCGCCAGGTCCGGCCCGGCGTACTCCAGCACCATCGCCTCGTGGATCATCGTCAGTTCGAGGTGGGTGGACGGGTTGTCCACCGGGATGCGGCCGGTCTCGGCGATGACGACCACGCCCAGCGCCACCGCCGCGAGCAGGCTCACCGGGGAGGCGACCAGCTGCGGCTCGTGCAGGGTGGCGGTGACGATCTCGCCGAGGTTGGTGGAGCCGACCCGCGCCGACAGCGCGAACACCGACAGCAGGATCGTGGGCTCCACCAGCGCCAGCACCACCATCTCGCGGCTGGCGCCCATGCCGCCGAACGCGGTGGCGGTGTCCAGGCCCGCGAGTGCGAGGAACACGGTGCCGAGCGCCAGCAGCGCGGCCACCGCGAACAGGTCGGCGATCCCGTCCAGCGGCGAGGCCGTCGTCACGATCGGGACCACCGCGGCGGCGACCAGCGCCGTGCCGGCCAGAACCAGCGGAGCCACGCGGAACAGCACGCCGGTCCCGTGCGGGGCGACCGGCTCCTTGCGCAGCAGCTTGCGCAGGTCGCGCAAGGGCTGGCCGATGCCCGCGCCGGCCCGTCCCTCAAGGCGGGCCCGGACCTGCCGCATCACCCCGACCAGCAGCGGCGCCCCGAGCGCCACCAGCGCCACCTGGATGACCGCGCCGGCGGCTCCGGCCGCGCTCATCGCGTCACCGCCAGCAGGACCAGCATGCCGACGAACGCGTAGAAGCCGTACCCGACGTAGCGGTGGACGCTGCCGTTGGCCAGGGGACGCGCCGTCCGGCCGATCCAGGCGACCGCCAGCAGCACGGGCCGGTACAGCCGGTGCTCGACCCGGTCGCCGACCCGCGTCCGGTACCGGACTCCGTCGACCAGGTACGCCGATTCCTCGACCGGCGTGACGTCCAGGTCGGTCTCGGGGGCGAGCACGTCGTCGAACACCCGCACCAGCGGTTCGGCGAACGAGGTCGCGGTGTACTCCATCCGCGCGGACGCCGGCCCGGCCCCGCAGTCCCACAGCCGGGCACGGCGACGGGCCCGGCCGGCGGTGACCGCCCGCAACACCCCGATCAGCACAACGACCGCCACCAGCAGCGCGACGGTGATCAGAAGCGGGGACATGGTGCTCGGCATCCCGGCCGGCCGGAGTACGACGGGACCCGTCACGGGGTCGGCGGCCGGTCCGGCCACCGCCGCCGCGACGCCGGCGGCGCGGGAGAGGCCACCGGCCACCGGCCCCGGCGCGAGCGCGGCAGCGAGGCAGCCGAGCGCGGCCAGGACCATTCCGGCGATCATCGCCGGTGGGCTCTCGCGGGCACGCTCGGCGGCGGCGCCGCGCGGACGCGCCAGGAACCCGACGCCGAACGCCTTCACGAACACGGCGATCGCCAGTCCCGCCGACAGCGCCACCACCGCCACCGCGACCGGCATGGTGACGGCGGCGGCCGTCCCGCCCTCGGGCAGCGCGTGGACGAGGCTCTGCAGGAGCAGCCATTCGCTGACGAAGGCGCTGCCCGGCGGCAGCGCCGAGGCCATCAGGGCCCCGATCCCGAACAGCGCGGTCGTGGCCGGCATCGGCGAGCGCAGCCCGCCCAGCGCGTCCAGGTCCCGGGTGCCGGTGGCGCGCAGCACCGAGCCCGCCGCGAGGAACAGCAGCGTCTTGAAGCCCGCGTGGTTGACCACGTGCAGGAGCGCCGCGGTGAGCGCGAGCGCCGCCGTGGTGCGGGCGCCCGACACCGACAGCATGCCCGCCGCACCCACGCCGATCAGTACCAGGCCCATGTTCTCGCAGGTCGAATAGGCCAGGAGCCGTTTCATGTCGGTGGCGACGACCGCCTGGAGAATCCCGTACAGGGCCGACACCGCACCGGCGGCCAGCACCAGCAGCCACCACCACAGGGGTCCGCCGCCGAGCAGGTCCAGCCCCACCCGGACGATCCCGTACACGCCCATGTTCACCATCGCCGCGCTCATCAGCGCGGACACGTGGCTGGGCGCCTCGGGATGGGCGCGGGGCAGCCAGACGTGCAGCGGCACGATGCCCGCCTTCGAGGCGAATCCGGCCAGCGTCGCCACGAACACCACGCTCCGCACGGGCGGGGGCAGGCCGTCCGCGGCCTCGCGCAGCCGGTCGAACGACTCGCCGTGCGACGCGGCGGCGAACGCGGCGAGGCCCGCGAGGATCGCCACCAGCCCCAGGTGGGTCATCACCGCGTACCACAGGCCGGCCTCGGCCGCGGGCGCCCGTCGCCGGTGCTCGGCCACCACCAGCAGCAGCGACGTGACCGCCATGAGCTCCCACGCCAGCAGGAACGTGCTCACGCTCGCCGCCGCGGGCACGAGCAGCATCGCCACCACGAACAGCGGGAGCATGGCCTGCACCGCCCGGCCGTCCAGCCCGTGCCCGCCGCTCGCCGCGCCGTCCGTCCCGTCGCGGCCGGGGCGGGTGTAGCCGATCGCGTACACGGCGGCGCACACGGCCACGGCTCCGGTGACGGCGATGAACAGGCCGCCCAGCGGGTCGATCGTCAGGCGGACCCCGGCCAGGGGCATCAGGTCCGGCAGCCAGGCCGCCCAGGTGTGGCCCGCCATCGCCGCGAGGCCCGCGACGACCGCGGCGGCCCCGGCGGCGGCCGTCCCTCCCCCGGTGACGGCCGGGCGGGCACGGCGCGGCAGCATGGATCCGGCGGCGGCGAGAACCCCGAGACCCAGGGCCGCGCAGAACGCGGCACCGGTCAGAGTCGTCATCGGCCGGTGAGCCCCCGCAGCGCGGCGACGATCGCCTCCGGCTCCGGCGGGCAGCCCGGCACCTCGGCGTCGACCGGGACCACGTCGCCGACCGCACCCACCACGCCGTACGCGCCGGCGAACACCCCGCACCCGCGGGCGCAGTCGCCCAGCGCCACGACGACCTTCGGCTCCGGCACCGCCTCGTGGGTGCGCCGGAGCGCCATCTGCATGTTGCGCGTCACCGGCCCGGTCACCAGCAGCGCGTCGGCGTGCCGGGGCGATGCCACCAGCCGCGCCCCGTACCGCTCGGCGTCGTGGACGGGTCCGAACGCCGAGGCGATCTCGACCTCGCAGCCGTTGCACGACCCGGCGTCCACGTGGCGGATCTGGACCGACCCCCGCAGCCCGGCGGCGCGCTCGGGCGCGGCGCCCTCGGGACGCGCGGGCGGCTCCTCGGCGACCCGCCCGGTCCTCACGATCTTGCGGAGTAGATCCTTCACCCGGTTCCCCGACGTTGCGACGGCTGAGCTGCTGACCCGCGCGGCGGACATCTGACCTCCTGCGCAATTGCCAATATTAGCAATCAATAAGCGTGCGACGGACAGGGCAGCACCGGGGCGGCGGCCGATGCCGGACGGCTACCCGGACGGGCGCCCCCGGCCGGTCGTCGCACGGTCGGTCGTCCCACGGTCGGCGCGCAGGTCGTCCAGCAGTTCGGCCTGCCCTGCCAGCACCCCGGTGAGGATCGACCGCGCGACGACGAGCAGGTCGGCGACCTGCGGGCTGGTCAGTGAGTAGATGACCGTCGTCCCCTCCTTGCGGGAGACGACGAGCCCGGCCCGGCGGAGCACGGCGAGTTGCTGGGACAGGTGCGCCGCCTCGATCCCGACCTCCGGCAGCATCTCGGCGACCGCGTGGTCGCGCTCGCTCAGCAGCTCCAGCACCCGGATGCGGGCCGGATGCCCCAGAGTCTTGAAGAACTCGGCCTTGAGCTGGTAAAGCGGCGTGCTCATGGCAGGCGGCCCCTCACAGGGTTCTCCCGCGGCGACCGGCCCGTGGTCACACGAGGACCACACGGCGGCGCCCTGCGGGACGGATCATTGGTTCACCGGGTCAGCAGTTGCCAATTCTAGCAACTCCGCAACCAGGTTCCGGTATCGGCCGCACGGCGGATCGGCCGAGCCACCCGGCCTCCCGCCGTTCATGGCAGAATGGAAACGCTGTTTCCCTCTGGAGGTTGCCCGTGCGGTATCTGATCATCGGCTGTGGCCATATCGGCACGGAGCTGGCGCGGCGCTGGACGTCCGCCGGTCACCAGGTCACCGGCACCACCACCTCGCCCGGACGGGTCGAGAAGCTCCGCGAGATCTGCACGGACGCGGCCGTCCTGCGCGGGGCCGACCTCGACGCCGTCACACGCGCCGCCGAGGGCGCCGACGCGATCGTCCTGACGGTCAGCCCGCGGCTCCAGCGGTCGTTCGACGCGGCGCAGCGCGTCGCCGAGTACGCCGACACGCTCACCGCGAGCGCCCGGACGGCCGTCACCGCGCATCCGCGGGTGGTGTTCACCAGTTCGTCCTCGGTCTACGGGGCAGGCGAGGGCGCCCTCATCGACGAGGAGACCCCGACGACCACCGACAGCGACGCCTCCCCGCGCAACTTCGTCGCCGCCGAGCAGGCCGTGCTGGCCTCGCCGCGCGGCGCCGTCGTGCGGATCCCCGACGTCTACGGCCACCCGGACGACATCGACTACCCGACCCGGGTGAAGTTCGCGCACGACGTCCTCGGCGGCAGCGTCCCCTTCTCCGCGGACGCCCTGCTGTACCGCGTCGACTACCGCGACGCCGCCGCCGCGATCGACTTCGTCGTGACCCAGGGCCTGACCGGCGTGTACAACGCCGTCCCGGACGAGACCGTGCCGCCGACGAACGCGGCGGCCTTCGCGGAGATCTGCGCGGCCGCGGGCCTGCCCGGCCTCACCTACCGCGGCGAGATCAGGACCCCGTCCGTCCCCGTCACCTCCGCGAAGCTGCGCGCGGCCGGCTTCGCCTTCTCCCACCCGGCCGCGGCGCCTGCCGGGTGAGGCGGTAGGTCACATGCCCGCGGGAGACCCCTGGTACCGCCGCCAGGAGGCCGGGGTGGCGCGGCACGGGCCGCCCCTGTGGACGTCCAAGGCGCCCGCGGCCACGTCGAGGCTGATCGTCGCGAGGGTTTCCCAGCGGGCCCGGGACGGGTCGCCGGTCGTGGGGTGCGCGCAGACCGGGGCGTCTCCGGGAGCGTGACCGACCAGGGCCTCGGCCCGCTGCTGGGCGGTCGGCGCCGACAGCGTGCGCGTGCGGGAACGCAGGTGGCCGAGGCGGGCGAGGGAGCCGGGGAGTTCGTCGCCGCCCGCCTCGCCGGCCGCGAGCGCCGGATCCTCGAAGTGGTTGGTGTGCAGGAGGGTTCCGGCCGCGTCCGCCGGGATCACGCCGACCCCGTCCGGGCAGATCTCCAGGGTGGCGGCCCGTCCGCGCCTGCCGTCGTAGGTCACCACGGTGATCGCGGTGGACGCGGAGGTGCGGGCCGAGCGGGCGATGCGCTCGGCGTCCTCCAGCGTCTCCGCCTCGTCCAGGATGCAGCGCGCGATCACGTGGACCGGAACGCCGGTCGCGCCGCCGTCGGAGGCGTGCCCCAGGATGTTGAAGTGCACGCCGAGCCCGGCGCCGTTGACGCCGATCTTGGCGAGGGCGCCGAACTCGGTGAAGGTCCGCACGCGGTGGCCGGGGCTCGGCTCGTAGGTCCACACGACGGGGACGTCGCGCATCGCGTCGTGCCAGTCCCAGGTCTGGACGGTGCGGGGCGGTGCGCCGCCCGGGAGGACCACGGCCGTGCTGCACTCGCTCCGGACCGGCGCGTTCAGGGCGGCGAGGATCTCGGTGCGGGCGCTGACGGACGCGACCCGCCAGGTTTCCAGGCCCGCGCCGGCGGCGATGGCGCCGATCTCGGCGCCGAGCGACGGCGCCCACGCGGCCGTCTGCGCGAGGGCCTCCTCGCTCAGTGCGCGCACCCGCGCGGCGCCGCCGCCGAGGGTCGCGAACAGCTCCATGTAGCCGGTGTGCGTGGCGGCGATCTCGGTCTTCCAGCGCGCGCCGAAAGCCCGGCCGCGCTGGGTGGGTCCGGAGCGCGCGGAGACGAATTCGGGGAAGGTCACATCTCTCTCCTCGGGTCACCTTCGTTCATCATGCCCGCGGGAGGCGGGAGCAGCAGCGCCGGAATCGGAACGTCCAGCGCGCGGCTCAGGGCGAGCAGCTCGTCGGCGTCGAACCGGCGGGGCGGGGTGAAGGTCTCGGCGCTCTCGATCTGGTCGGCGGTCCAGGTGGTGCCGGTGAGCGCGGTGAGGGTGTCGGCGAGCGCCGTCCTCGGCAGGTTCCGGACGCGCCGCCACTGGCCGATGTTCGCGGCGACGATCTCGTTCATCGTGGTCGGGTTCATCGTGGTCGTGGTCGTGGCGCGCGACGCGGGCAGGGCGAGCGGCAGCGTGACGGCGGCCACGGCGCGGCGCGGCGCGCGCCTGCTCGCGAGTCCCCTGACCACGGTCACGGGCAGGGCCAGTGCGAGCAGGATCGGCACCGCCCACGGGTAGGCGGAGGTGTGGGCGGTGAATCGGGCGGGACGGTCGATGCCGGTGAGTTCGCCGACGACCGTGTACCGGCCGAACGCCGGGCCCGGTAGCTCGGCCTTGACGTGGAAGGTGCGTTCCTCGCCGGGGGCGAGCGTCCCGATCTTGGGAGCGTCCAGTACTCCGGTGGGCTCGCTGCCACGGCCGGCCGCCATGGTGAGGGGCGGGTCGGTGACCGGCGCCTCGCCGCTGTTGCGCACGGTGAAGGCGACCGTCCGCTCCGCCGGGCCGCCGAGCCACGCGAGGGACGGGCCCCCGCCGCTCACCCGGACCCCGGAGACGGTGAGGTCGCGGGCCGGAGCGGCGGACGCGGTGCGGCGCTGCGCCGCCGTGAGCGTCGGAACGCCCTCGATCTTCAGCGGGACGGTGCGGGCCTTCCCGCCGGAGACGGGGCGGGCGGAGATGACGCAGGGGCAGCCGATCGGCGGCTTCACGACCGTGACCATCACCGTCGCGCGGCCCTGGTCGTTCACGAACGTCGTGGCCGCCGCCGCGACCGCGCAGTCCGCGGAGCCGCGATCGGCGCCGTTGCCGCACAGCTCGACCAGCACGTTCCCGGACGGCCAGGCGGCGAGGTCGACGGTGACGGTCTGCCCCACCCGCGCCGCGGCGCGGTCGACCTCGACGGCCGGGCCGGGGGCGGCCCCGGGGGCTGTGAGGGCGAGCGCCGGGACGGCGAGCGCCCCGGCCAGGAACGCCATCATGACCGGCTCCGGCGGCGGCGCAGCAGGTAGAGGGCGGCGACGGCGACCACCAGGGCGGCGAGAGCCGGCCAGGGGGTGGCCCACCATCCGGCGGTCCGGACGGTCGGGCGCGCCGCGGCCGGGCCGGTCTCCATCGCGTCGACCGGCGTCAGCCGGAGGGACGCGGTGAGCGGCCCGGCGGGGAACACGCCGCGGACCCGGTCGGTGAAGGTGTAGGCGTTGCCCGGCAGCAGTTCGGGCACCCGGCGGGTGGCCGGGCTGCCGAGACCGGTGCCGAACGGGCCGGTCACGCCGATCCGCGTGGTGGCGGCGAGCCGCACGTTGCCGGCGTTGCGGATCCGGTAGGTGACCTTGACTCCGCCGGTGCCGAACACGGGCCTGTCGGGATCGACCTTCAGCGACTCCACCTGGAGCGAGGAGGACAGGGCCCCGTTCACCCGGGCGTAGACGCGCGCGGCCACGCGGCGGTCGACGTTGACGCGCTGCCCCTGCGCGCCGGTGGTCTGCTCGGCGACGGCGGCGATCACACCGCCGGAGTGGTCGCCGGGGGTGGCGCCGGACGGCACGGACAGCGTGAACGGCAGCCGCACCGACTTGCCCGCCTCGACGGTCCGGGTCGGGGCGCCCTTCACCGAGATCCAGGTGCCGACGTCGGCGGCCTGCCGGTCGGCGGTGAGGAGGGCGAACGAGCCGTCCCCGGTGTTGAAGGCGTCCGTGGCGTAGACGCGGAAGGTGAGCGGGCGGTCGCTCATGTTGGTGATCACCACGTCGTCGCGTACGCGCTGCCCCGGGGACAGCGTGTAGACGAAATAGTCACGCCGGGACTGGCCCTTGACCCCGGCGGGCTTGACCGACCAGGCGAGCCCGCCGTCCGGCGCCGCCGCGGCGGGCGCGGCGGGCATGGCAGGCATGGCGGGCGCGGCGGCGTGTGCCGGGACGGTGGTGAAGGCGACCAGCGCGATCACCGCCGCCGGAAGGGCCCCGCCACGGAAAGCGTTCATCAGTTGGGCTCCGCGTACTCTTCTGTGCGGGGCGGGGTGGGGATGCTTCGACCATTCCCACCCCGCCTCTTCTCCGTCCTGGGGGACGAAGTCTCTGTTCTCTAGGAGAGGGTCAGGGTGAGCGTCGCGGTGTAGTCGCCCGGCGAGGTCCCGGCCGGGACGCTCAGGTCGAGCCCGGCGCCCGCCTGGAACACGCCGCCGCTGCTGCCGGGGGCCGACGACGCCAGCGTCCGGGCCGCACCGAGCGAGCCTTCCTGGCCCGGGGCCACCGCGCCCTGCGAGCCGTCATCGACGACCTGGGCGTTCGGGGTCCAGGCCAGGTTGCCCTTCGGGATCGTCGCGCCCTGGGCGTGGCTGAAGTCGGTCACCTCACCGACGAGGTTCCAGCCCGCCTGGGTGCCGCGCGCGTCGGTGACCGTGGCGTCGCGCAGCTCGCCGGTGGAGTTCTCGCCCGGCGCGACCGTGCTCAGCTGAGCGGTGTCGCCTTCCAGGGAGAGGGTGAGGGCGCCGTTGTTCACCTTGGTGTTGAGCGTCTGCTCTCCCGTGCCCGAGGGGTCCGGGTCACCGGGATCGCCCGGGTCACCGGGGTCTCCCGGGTCGGGGTTCTCGCCGCCGGTGAACGTCACGGGGCTGAAGGTGTCCTGGCCGCGGTCGGGGACGCCGTGCGCGGCCATCGTGATGACATAGCACTGCGTCTTCAGGCAGTCGTGGAACACGCCGTTGCCGTCGGTGTACTGCGCCTTGACGCCGGGGAGCGTGACGTTGAACGTCCCGTCGGCGTTCATCTTGTCCTGGCCGGACGTGGGGGTCCCGTTCTTGTGCACCCACTTGGACGCCTGGAAGGTGCCGGCGTTGGTGGCGTAGTCGGCGTTCTTCGGCCCGAACACGACGTAGACGCCGAAGCCGTTGTTGGCGTTGGCGTCGAAACCGCTGCCCTGGACGGTGAGGTCCTGGCCCGCCGGGTCGGCCCCGGTGGCCGGGGCGACGGTCGTGGCGGGGCCGGCGGCGAACGCCGGTGCCACGCCCATCCCGATGGTGATCAGTCCCGCGGCGGCGATGACCGCGCCGCCGCGGGTGATCCGTGTGGTCACGTGTTTCATTGCTTCCTCTCCCGTGGAGATCGAAGATAAGAACTTAGGTAAGCCTTACCTAAGTCGAGGACCCTAGCGGAGTTTTGGCGGGGTTCCTGAGGCGGGATCGCGGCGGCGCCGGGCGTACCGTCCCGGCCTGCGGCGCGACACGGACCGGGCGACCAGGACGGCCGCCGCAGCAAAGGCGGTGACGGCCCAGAAGGGCCACGGGGAGCGGGCCTCACCGCCGGAGACCGTCTGCTCGAACGCGCTCGCCGGCGAAGCGCCGGCCAGGGAGGCGCCGTCCGGCGTCGCCGACGCGCCCGGCGCCCCGGACGGGCCGGCGGCGGACGCGCCCGGGGCGCCCGGCGTCGCCGCGCCCGAGCCGGACGCCCCGGCGCCCGCGCCTCCCCCACCGGACCCGCCGGACCCCGTCGAGCCCGGCGCGCCGCCCGAGCCCGAGCCCGCACCGCCGCCGGAGGCGGCGCCCTTGAAGCGGACCGGCGTGAACGAGTCCTGGCTGCGATCGGGCACGCCGTGCGCCGCCATCGTGATCACATAGCACTGCGTCCTCAGGCAGTCGACCTTCTTGCCGTCGCCGTCGGTGTACTTCGCCTTCACCGACAGGCTCACCGAGAAGCCGCCGGACGCGCTCATCGGCGCCTGCCCGCCACCGCCGCCCGCTCCGCCGGGATGCACCCACTTCGCGGCCAGGAAGCCGTTGGAGTTCGTCACCCAGTCGGCGTTGCGCGGCCCGAAGACGACGTACACGCCGAACTTGTTGTTCTTGGCCGCGTCGAAGCCGGAGCCGCGGACGGTGATCGTCTGCCCGCCCGGGTCGAGACCGCTCGTCGGAGACACCCGCACCGACGCCGCGAAGGCGGGCTGCGGTGCGATCACGAGGAGGCCGAGGGCGGTCCCGGCGACGATCGCGCTCCGCCGGCGCACGCCGCGGAGGGGTCTGAAGTTAGGCAAGGCTCACCTCTTAAAAGTTAGGCAAGGCTAAGCTAATGTATTGCCGGATCTTGGTAAAGGCCCTGGTGGGCCGCAAAATTCGCCTCCGAGGGACTGACACCCGATGCACGTAGCACGCACAGCCGCCCGACCGACCCTTACGCTCGCCCTGGCGGCCGCCGCCTGCCTGGCGCTCGCCCCCGCCGCGCTCGCGGACGCCGGCAAGGCCACCGGACAGGGCGGGCAGACCCTCACCGTCTCGGAAGTGGACGGCCTGCCCGCGGAGGGCACCACGGTCCAGGTCCAGGGCTCAGGATTCGACCCCGGCAAGGGCATCTACGTCGCGTTGTGCAAGGACAACGGCCCAGGCAAGGCCCCCACGCCCTGCGGCGGCGGAGCCGACATGTCCGGTGAGGCCGGGGCATCGCAGTGGGTCTCGTCCAACCCGCCCCCCTACGGGAAGTCGCTGGCGGTCCCGTACGGGCCGGGCGGCACCTTCGACGTGAAGGTCAGCGTCGGGGCCGCGCTGTCCGACTCGGTCGACTGCGCCGAGGTCCGCTGCGCCATGGTCGCCCGGGCCGACCACACGCGAAGCGGCGACAGGTCGCAGGACGTCCGGGTGCCGGTGACGTTCGGCGGCGGCAGCGGCGGCGTCCCGGTGTGGGCGTGGGCCGCGGGCGGCGCCGGCGGGGCCGCCGTGATCGGCGCCGGCGTGCTGCTCGTCCTGCGCCGCCGCCGTACCGCCGCCGAACCGTCCGGAGCCGCCGCGTGACCCGGACGCCCCGGAGCGGAACCGGGCGGCGGGCCATCGCGCTCGCCCTGGGCGGCGCGCTGCTGCTCAGCGGCTGCGGCCTGGGAACGGCCGGGATGACCGCGAGCGGCTCCGACCCCGCCGCCCGCTGCGGGCCGAGCAGCGTCCCCGCGCCCAAGGGGAACCCCGAGCCCGTCAAGGCGGCCGAGCCCGAACTGCCGGTGACCGTGCGTTCCGCCGACGGCGCCGACGTGACGGTCCGCGACGCGCGGCGCGTCCTCGCCGTCAACCTGTACGGCTCGCTGGCCGAGATCGTGTACTCGCTCGGCCTGGGCGACCGGCTCGTCGGGCGCGACGTCTCCACCACGTTCCCCGCCGCCAAGGGGCTCCCCCTGGCCACCGGGCAGGGACACGACCTGTCCGCCGAAGGGGTGCTCAAGCTGGACCCGTCCGTCGTGATCGCCGACACCAGCATCGGGCCGCCGGAGGTGCTGGACCAGCTGCGGCAGTCCGGCGTGCCGGTGGTGCTCGTGGACGACCGGCAGACGCTCCCGGCGGTGGGCGACCACATCCGCGCGGTGGCGGACGCGCTGGGCGTGCCGGGCGCGGGACGGAAGCTCGCCGCCCGGGTGGACGGCGAGATCAAGGCCGCCGCGAAGTCCGCGTCCGGCACGCTCCGGGTCGCCTTCCTCTACCTGCGGGGCAGCGCGGGCGTCTACCTGATCGGCGGCGAGGGCGCCGGGTCGGACGCGATGATCGAGGCGATCGGCGCGACCGACGCGGGCACGGCCATCGGCCTGTCCGGCTTCCGGCCGCTCACCAGCGAAGGGCTCATCAACGCCGCACCCGACGTGCTCCTGGTCATGACCGCCGGGCTGGAGTCGGTCGACGGCGTCTCCGGACTGCTCAAGCTGCCCGGCGTCGCGCAGACCCCGGCCGGGCGGAACCGGCGGATCGTGGACGTCGCGGACGGCACGCTGCTCACCTTCGGCTCGCGCACCGGAGAGACGATCTCCGCGCTCGCCACCGCCGTGCACCGGACGTGCTGATGGAGACGGCACCCACGGAAAAGACCGTGTCCACGAAGAAGAACGCGTCCACGAAGAAGAACGGGCAGCCGTCCGACGCCGAGCAGCGCGGGCACCGGCGGGTCCGCGGACCGGTCCTGATCGGCGTCCTATTCGTGGCCCTGGTGGTCCTGGCGTTCGCCGCCGCCGGCGCCGGGCAGGTCAACATCCCGCCCGACCAGGTCATCGGGTCGATCCTGCACCGGATCGGCCTCGACATCGGCCCGCGGCCCACCGCCGCGCAGGGCGACAACGCGCTGTGGATCGTGCGGTTCCCGCGCGTCGCGCTGGCCGTCCTCGCGGGCGCCGCACTGGGCGCGTCCGGCGCCGTCATGCAGGGCGTGTTCGGCAACCCGCTCGCCGAGCCGGCCGTCATCGGCGTCTCGTGGGGCGCCGCGGTCGGCGCCGCCACCGTCATCACGTTCGGGCTGACCCTCTTCGGCAACTGGACGATCGTGGCCGCCGCGTTCGCGTGCGGCCTGCTCACCACACTGCTGGTGTACGCGATGTCGCGGTCGGCGGGCCGGACCGAGGTCGTCACGCTGCTGCTCACCGGCATCGCGATCAACGCGGTGGCGAGCGCGCTGCTCGGCCTGCTCATGTTCGCGGCCGGCAACGACGCCCTGCGCGCCATCACGACCTGGAACCTCGGCAGCCTGGCGGGCGCGAACTGGGGCGCGGTCGCGACCGTCGCGCCGCTGACCGCCGTCGGCCTGGTCGTCGCGTTCGCCTGCGCGCGGCGCCTCGACCTGCTCTCGCTCGGCGAGCGCACCGCCCGCCACCTCGGCGTGGACGTGGAGCGGCTGCGCTTCACCGCGATCATCGTCATCGCGCTGCTGACCTCGTCCGCCGTCGCGTTCGCCGGCGTCATCTCCTTCGTCGGGCTGGTCGTCCCGCACCTGATCCGGATGGCGGCGGGCCCCGGGCACCGGACGCTGATCCCGGCGAGCGCGCTCGGCGGCGCGGTCGTGCTCGTCGGCGCGGACCTGATCGCCCGGACCGCGATCCCCTACCAGGAACTTCCGCTCGGCGTCCTCACCGCGGTGGTCGGCGGCCCGTTCTTCTTCTGGCTGCTGCGCCGCGCCCGCAACAGCTCGGGAGGCTGGGCATGATCGGCCTGCGTGCCCGGCGGCCGGAGCCGCCGCGTCCCGTCCCGGCCGGTTCGGCGGCGATCGAGGTGCGCGGGCTGAGCGTGGAGCGCGGCGCCCGGACGGTCCTGACCGGCGTCGATCTGACCGTCCGTGCCGGTGAGGTGCTGGCGCTCGTCGGCCCGAACGGCGCCGGGAAGTCGACGCTGCTCGGGGCGGTCGGCGGGGACGTCGCCTCCACCGGGGACGTCACGGTGGACGGCACGCCGCTCTCCGCGTGGAGCCACGCCGAGCTGGCGATGCGGCGGGCGATCCTGCTCCAGCGGCAGACCGTGTCGTTCCCGTTCAGCGTCGCCCAGGTCGTCGAGATGGGCCGGGCCCCCTGGGCGGGGACGCCGCTGGAGGACGACGACGAGGCCGCCGTGGCCGAGGCGATGCGCCAGACCGACACCTCGGCCTTCGCGCAGCGCCCCTACCCGCAACTGTCGGGCGGCGAGCAGGCCAGGGTCGCGCTGGCCCGCGTCCTCGCGCAGCGGACCGGCGCCCTGCTGCTGGACGAGCCGACCGCCTCCCTCGACCTGCACCACCAGGAACTGGTCTTCGGCGTCGTGCGGGAACGCGCCGCGGCGGGCGCCGCCGTGGTCGTGGTCGTGCACGACCTCGGTCTCGCCGCCGCGCACGCCGACCGCGTCGCGGTGCTCGCCGCCGGCCGCCTGGCCGCCTGCGGCCCGCCCGGCGACGTCCTCACCGCCGGGCTGCTCAGCGACGTCTACCGGCACGACGTCGAGGTCTTCCCGCATCCGCGCACCGGCCGCCCGCTGGTCCTCCCGCACCGCCCCGCGTCCGGGTGATGGCCGCCCCCGGGTGAAACCTGGCAACGTTGAACCGGACTCCGCTGGTTCGACGTGCTGTGGGTGTCGCGTCAGCGACGGGGGGACCGGACCTGGGAGGACGTGCTGACCACCGATAGCCGCCTGGAGCGGGCGGAAGACGAGCGTGTCGAGGAAGAGCGCGTCGACGGCGGGGCCGCGGAGCCGGGTCGCCGGGGGCGGTGGCGGTGGCGGCTGGTCGCGGGCCGGGCGGTCACCGCCGCGGCGTTCCTGTTCGTGCTGGCCGCGCTCGTCGCGCCGGTCGAGTCGTCCCGGCTGACACCGGCGGCGTTCGCGCGGATCCCCGTGGAGGGAGTCGCCGGCGTCGCGCTGATCCTCGCCGCGCCGGCGAGGATCAGACGGTACGTGGCCGGGATCGCGGGGGCGGTCCTGGGGGTCCTGTCCGTGCTGAAGGTCATGGACATCGGTTTCGAGGCGGTGATGTTCCGGCCGTTCGACCTCGTCCTCGACTGGCCGCTGCTCAGTCCCGCCGTCGAGTTCGTCGAGGGGTCGGCCGGGCGGGCCGGGGCGATCGGTGCGGTGATCCTGGCGATCGCGCTGGCCATCGCCGTGGTCGCGCTCATGTCGCTGTCGGCGCTGCGGCTCGGCGGCGTCGCCGCCCGCCACCGCAGGACGGCGGCCGGCTCGGCCGCCGTCCTGGGTCTCGTCTGGGTCGTGTGCGCCGCGCTGGGGCTCCAGCTCGTCAAGGGGGTGCCGGTCGCGTCCCGGGATACCGCCGTCCTCGCCTACGACCACACGCTGCAGGTGCGGTCCAGCCTGAACGACGGGGAGGAGTTCGCCAGGGCCGCCGCCGTCGACGCCTTCCGCGACACGCCGCCCGGCAAGCTGCTGACCGGGCTGCGCGGCAAGGACGTCGTCCTGGCGTTCGTGGAGAGCTACGGGCGTTCGGCGGTGGAGGGACCCGAGTACGCGCCGCAGATCGGTTCCGTGCTGGACGCGGGCACGCGGCGTCTGGGCGAGGCCGGGTTCTCCGCCCGCAGCGGCTGGCTCGGCTCCCCCACGGCGGGCGGGGGCAGCTGGCTGGCGCACGCCACCCTGCTGTCGGGCCTGTGGGTCGACAACGAGCAGCGCTACCGCACCCTCGTCAACAGCGACCGCTTCACCCTCAACCGCGCGTTCCACCGCGCCGACTCGCGGACGGTCGCGCTCATGCCGGCCATCACCCGGGCGTGGCCGGAGGGCGGGTTCTACGGTTACGACAAGGTGTACGACAACCGCAACCTCGGGTACCGGGGGCCGCGCTTCAGCTTCGCCACGATGCCCGACCAGTACACGCTGTCGGTCCTCCAGCGCACCGAACTCGCGGCGGACGACCGTGCCCCGGTGATGGCGGAGACGGCCCTCGTGTCGAGCCACGCGCCGTGGGCGTCCATCCCCGAGATGGTCCCGTGGGACGAGGTCGGCGACGGGTCGGTCTTCCAGGGCATGGGCAAGGGCTACGACGCGCCGTGGCCCCCGGCCGGGCGGATCCGCACCGAGTACCGCAAGTCCGTCGAGTACTCGCTGAACGCGCTCGTCTCCTTCATGGAGACCTACGGCGACGACGACACCGTGCTCGTCTTCCTCGGCGACCACCAGCCCGCGCCGGTGCTCACCGGTCCGGGCGCGAGCCGGGACGTGCCGATCACGATCGTCGCCAAGGACGAGGCGGTCCTGGAGCGGATCTCCGGCTGGGGCTGGCAGGACGGCCTCAAGCCCGCGAAGGACACCCCGGTCTGGCCGATGAACGCCTTCCGCGACCGGTTCCTCACGGCTTTCGGCGGCTGACCCGATTGGCGGGGCGGCATTCCGGGAATGGTCAGTGATGATCAGCTCCGCAGGTGCCGACCCACCTCCCCGCCAACTCCTGTGGAGGCTTCCCGATGCCGTACCCACCCCTGCGGCGCCATTCCCGCACGCCCCGGAAAGCACACCGTCCCAAGCTCGTCACGGCGGTGTGCACCGCCCTGTTCACGACGGGCCTGTTCATCACGGGCGCGCTGCCCACCACCGCCGCCGCCTCGTCACCGCCACCGCCCCCGCCCGGCTGGAGCCTGGTGTGGAGCGACGACTTCGACGGGGCCGCCGGTTCGCCGCCGTCCCCGCAGAACTGGATCACCGACACCGGCCACGGATATCCCGGCGGCCCGCCCAACTGGGGCACCGGGGAGATCCAGCGGTACACCGCCGACCCCGCGAACGTGAGCCTGGACGGCACCGGAAACCTGAGGATCACCCCGCTCAAGGGGGCGTCCGGGGAATGGACGTCGTCCCGCATCGAGACGCGGCGGACGGACTTCAAACCGGCCGAAGGCCGCATTCTGCGGATCGAGGGACGGCTCCAGATGCCGAATGTCACCGGCGCCGAGGCGCTCGGCTACTGGCCCGCCTTCTGGGCCCTCGGCTCCCCTTACCGCGGCAATTACCAGAACTGGCCGTCCATCGGTGAGTTCGACATCATGGAGAACGTCAACGGGATCAATTCGGTCTGGGGCGTCCTGCACTGCGGAACGAACCCGGGCGGCCCCTGCAACGAGACCAGCGGGATCGGCGCCGACCGCGCCTGCCCCGGCCCGGCATGCCAGTCCGCGATGCACACCTACGGGTTCGAGTGGGACCGCAGCGTGTCCCCGAACCAGCTGCGCTGGTACGTCGACGGCCAGCAGTACCACAGCGTCGGCGAAGACCGGATCGGCGCCGCCGCGTGGAACGACATGACCGGCCACGGAGGCTACTTCCTGCTGCTGAACGTCGCGATGGGCGGCGCGTTCCCGAACGGCGTCGCGGGTCACGCCACTCCGACGGCGTCCACGGTGCCGGGCCGCTCCATGCTCGTCGACTACGTCGCCGTCTGGCAGAGCGGCGCCACGGCCGGGAGGCGATGACGATGCGCCTCTCCGGAAAGGGATTCCGCCGTCTCGCGGTCGTCCTGGCGGGCGTGCTCGCCCTCGCCCCGCTGTCGCCGGTGCGGGCCGCCGCGCCGGACGTGCTGCCGCTGAACGTCACCAACGATTCGGGACGCGCCGGTCAGGTGCATCTCTACGTGGTCGGCGTGAACACGAGCACCGGGCGGCTCGGCTACGTCGACGCGTCCGGAAC
Source organism: Actinomadura sp. 7K507 (assembly GCF_004348425.1). Classification (GTDB taxonomy): domain Bacteria; phylum Actinomycetota; class Actinomycetes; order Streptosporangiales; family Streptosporangiaceae; genus Spirillospora. Next base: position 5,354 of record NZ_SMKK01000011.1, on the reverse strand, counting down.
GTTCACGCCGTGGCCGGCCGGGTCGATCCCGCCGAGTCCCGCCCCGGACGTCTCGATCGGCGGCCCCGCGAACGGCGCCACCACGACGCTGCGCATCCCGCGCGGCCTCTCGGGACGCGTGTACTTCTCGTTCGGGGAGAAGATCGGTTTCTTCCTCACGCCGACCGGGCTCGTGCAGCCGGCGCCGTGGAATCCGGGCGACGCCAACCACGACGTCCTCTTCGACTGGAGCGAGTTCACCTACAACGACGACGGGCTGTGGCTCAACAGCTCGCAGGTCGACATGTTCAGCGTCCCGCACTCCGTGGCGGTCACGAACGCGGCGGGGACGACGACGCGGACGGGTGTGCTCGTCCCGGACGGACGCGAACGCATCTTCAACGCGATCCAGGGCCAGGCCGGAGACTGGTCCAACCTGATCACCACGCGGCCGGACGGGCTGCGGCTGCGCGTGCTGTCACCGGCCAAGGGCATCGGCGCGGGCGTTTTCGATCCCGGGTACCTCGACGGCTACATCGGCAGCGCGTGGGACACCTACAGATCGCAGACGCTGACCGTCGTGCCGTTCCAGCACGAGCCGGGCAAGCGGTTCACCGGCCGGACCGACGCGAACGGCGTCATGCGGTTCACCGACGGCACGGGCACCGTCGTGGCCTCGTTCCAGAAACCCGCGACCAAGGACGTGTTCGGCTGCGACGGCCGTCTCCACGCCCCCAACGACGGCGTGGTGGGCCCGATCGCGCGGACGCTGTGCGCCGCGCTCCACCGCTCGACGCTCGGATACCTGCACACCCAGCCCACCTACGACCCGGGCCGGTTCTACACGCGGGAGATCACCAACCACTATTCGCGGATCGTCCACGCGAACATGGCCGACGGCAGGGCCTACGGATTCCCGTTCGACGACGTCGGCGGGTTCGAGTCCCTCGTCCACGACGGCGACCCCGCCTCCGCGGCGATCGGCCTGACCCCGTGGTGACAGGCCGAGTGGTGACAGGCCGAGTGGTGACAGGCCGAGTGGTGACAGGCCCCGTGGTGACAGGCGCCGGGGTGGGGCGAGTCGTGGTGGCATGACCCGTCCCGGTGCGAGGGTGGTCGGTGTGACCTCGCTGTCCGCCGAGCCCGGACGGCCGCCGGCGTCTCCCCGCGAGACGCCGGCGGGCCGTTTCCGGGTGCTGCGACGGCACCGGAGGTGGCCGGTCGCCCTCGCCGTGGCGGCGCTGCTGGCCCAGATGGCGGCCGCCATGCTCGCCACGGCCGTCCGGCAGTCCCCGACCATCGACGAGCCGGTGTACGTGGGGACGGGCGTCGTCTACCTGTACGAGCACGACCTGCGTCACAACCCTGAGCATCCCCCGCTGGGCAAGCTGCTCATCGCCGCCGGGCCCGCACTCGCCGGCGCGCAGTTCGACGGCGCCTTCGCCGGAGACCAGCAGCAGGTCGGGCAGCACCTCCTGTACGCGTCGGGCAACGACGCGCAGCGGGTCCTCCTGGCGGCGCGGATCCCGGTCATCGTCCTGACGCTGCTGTTCGGGTTGGTCGTCTTCGCCTTCGCCCGCGACCTCGCCGGCCCGCTCGGCGGGGTCGCCGCGCTCGCCCTGTACGCGTTCTCCCCCGACGTCGTCGCGCACGGATCGCTCGCCACGCTCGACGTCCCCATGGCCGGGTTCCTGCTGACGGCGGTGTGGCTGCTGTGGCGGGCGCGGCGGCGACCGCGGCTCTGCCTGCCGGCGGCCGGGGCGGCGCTCGGCGCGGCGGTGGCGACCAAGATGAGCGCGCTACCGGCGGTCCCGGTCCTGCTGGGCCTGACGGTCCTGTCCGTGTGGGCGTTCGGGCGGGCACGCGGCCCCGGTCGCGCGGGACGCCTGATCGCGGTGTGCGCCGTGTCGGCGGCCGGGGTCGCGCTGGTGGCCGTGGCGGTGGTCTGGGTGAGCTACCTGGCCGTCGACCCCCGGCTGCGCTGGACGGCGCCCGCCGGCGTGCCGTCCATCGGCGGGCCGCGCGGCCTCGCGATCGACTGGCTGCCGTTCCCAGAACCGTTCCGGGACGGGATGCGCGTCCAGTTCGGCTTCGAGGACCTGCGGTGGACCGGCTTCCTGTTCGGCCGCGTCTACCTGGGCTCCCTCTGGTACTACCTCCCCGCCGCCCTGCTGGTGAAGACACCGCTCGGGATGCTCGCGCTGTGGGCGGCGGGGATCGCCGCGCTCCTGGCGGTGCCCCGGCTCCGTCCCGCCGCGCCGTACGTTCTCGTCCCCGCGGCCGTGATGCTGGCCGCGGCCATGACCGGTGCCCGCGACCTCGGCGTCCGGTACGCCATCTTCGTCCCGATGTTCCTGGCCGTCGCCGCGGCCGGCGCGACCCTCGTCCGATGGCGGTGGACACCGGCCGCCGCGGGGGCGCTCGTGCTTTTCGTCGCGGTCAGTTCGCTGCGGACGTTCCCGTACTACCTGCCCTACTCCAACGAGGCGTTCGGCGGCCCGTCCGAGACCCGCCTGCACCTGCACGACTCGAACGCCGACTGGGGCCAGGACCTCGGCCGCCTCGCCGACCGGCTCCGGGACCGGTACCCGGGCGAGAAGGTCTGGCTGGCGTACAAGGGCAGCGGAATCCCGTCCTACTACGGCATCGAGGCGTCCGACCCGCTCCTCGCGCCGCCCGGCGAGGTCCGCGGGCTGCTGGTGGTGTCGAACAGCTGGATCGCCAAGTCGGACCCGCGGCTGACCCCGCTGATCGCCACCGGCGAGCGGATCGACGGGGTCGGCCACTCCATCACCATCTTCCGCCGCCCGTAGCTCCGCGGTCAGCGGCGGTGGGAGTGGGCGCGGGACCAGAGCGCCGTCCAGCCGCCGGCGGCGAGCCAGGACGCGGGGACGCGCAGGCCGTGCGCGGTGATCTCGTCCCAGAAGACGGCGGTGTCGGCGCCGAGTTCGCCGGCCAGGGGCATCGCGCGGCCCCACGAGCCGTCGTCGAGCGCGGTGGCCGGGTAACCGGGGACCGCGGTCTCGTCCGGCGCGGTCACGGGAGCCAGCTCGATGTCCGGGGCGTCGCAGGTCACCGTGATGGCGAGCGCGCAGAGGAGCGGCTCGGTCGCGCGCCGGGCGAGGCCGCGGGCGATGGCCGGGTCGTCCTGGACGGCGAGCCGCCCGATCGCCCGGCGGGTCCGGCGCGCCGCCAGGTCGAGGTTGTAGGCGTCGGCGATGGCCGGAAGCCCGATGAGCCTGCGCAGGGTCTTCGGGAGCGGCGGTTCCGCCAGGAGGAGCGGGAGCTGGTCGAATCGGTCGCGCAGGGCCGGGTCCAGGCCTTCCAGCGCCGCGCCGAGCGGGCGGTTCCCGGTCGCCGCCCAGAGCCCGGCGAGGTCGGCCGGGCCCGAGCCGAGCACCCGCCGGACGGCGGAGGCCAGCTGGGCGGCGCCCATCCGGCGCAGCCGGACCGGCGCGGCGTCCGGCGGCACCGCGGCGAGGGCGGCGAAGACGTCGAGGACGTCGGAGGGTGTGGCGGCCCAGGCCCGCTGCGCGAGCTTTCCCAGCGCCGGGCCCACGTCCTCGACCAGGCGGGGAGCGGCACGGCGCCGGGCCGGCCGGACCGGCGCGAGCTCGTCCGGCACCTCGTGCCCCGGGGCGGGCTCCACCGCGACGGCACCGGGCAGCGCGGCGACCCAGTCCCGGAACCGCCGCTCCAGCTCCTCGTCCGGCTCGTCGTTGAACCTCGCCGCGATCTCGCTGACCCGCCACCCCCGCGACGCGGGCCGCAACGGCGACAGCTCGGCGTTGGCGACGAGCATCCCGTGCCTGCCGTAGAGGCCGACGAGGCCGGCACGGCCCTTGCGCGCGTCCTCGATGTAGTCGGGGCCGGCGATGCAGTTGCCCATGTAGTCGGACCATTCGGCCAGGTCGCGGGCACTGCGCGCGACCTTGACGCGGACACCGGCACCCGGGACCGACGTTCCGTCCCGTGCGAGCAGCGGCGCCGGGACGGCGAAGTCGCCGGTCAGCGCCTCGGCGATCGCGGTGGCCGACAGGAGCCCGGCGGTGAGGCCGGGCCAGGTCCGGGCGCCGCGCGGCGGGACGCCGCCGAGCGCGGCGAGCTGCGCGGCGCCGGAGGCCGCCAGCGTGATCGAGTCCGGCCGCGGCGCCGGCGGTTCGGCACCGGGATCGGGCTGCGGGTCGTGGTCGAGCCAGGGCGCCCCGGTGCCGGGGGTGCCCTTCGCCCTGTCATGCCCGTGCAGGCGGGCGAGCGCGTCGACCAGGTCGGCGTACCACAGCAGGTCGCCCACCGTCTCCACGGCGGCCGGGTCCGCTCCGGGGGCGAGGCGCTCGTGGAGCGGCGCGGCGTCCGCCAGGAGCTTCGACGACCAGGGCGGGATGCCTGCCCATTCGTCCGGGGCCCGCCCGTACCCGGCCGCCTCGCGCCAGTCCCCCAGCCCCGCCGCCGCCCACTCGCGCAGCGTCCCGTCGCGGACCCCGAGCATGTCGTCCATGACCCGCTCGATGTCCTCGATCACCAGGAGGGCGTAGGCGCGGGCCGACGTGAGGCGGGGCTTGAAGTAGGTGGCGAACCTCGCCTCATCCGGAAGCCCGCCGGACACCCCGCGGTCGATGCCGCGGACGTGCGCGGCCGGGCGCGCCGGAAGGCCGGTGAGGCCGGGCACGCGCCGCGCCGAGGCGGTCGCGGCCCCGTCGGCGACCTGTGCCACCGCCGCCCGCAGGAGGGGGACCGAGCGTTCCAGCCCGTCCCGCGGCCCGTGGTCGGCGACCGCCGTCGCGGTCCGCAGCAGAGCGGTGGCGCCGAGCGCGTCCTGGAAGAGCCGGTCGAGGCGGTCGCGCCAGTACCCCTCGGGCGGCGTCCACCGGGCGGCGTCGGCGACGGACGGGTTGTCCGCCGTGCCGTACGCCCGTCTCAGCAGCCGCAGGATCTGCTCGTCGTCGTCATGGCGGCGCCGCTCGCGCAGGTCGGGGACCCGGTCGCGGCGGCCCTGCGTCGCCAGCCGCCGCTCGCGCCGCGCGATCCCCTCGTGGTGCTCGAGGACCCGCTCCCACAGGTCCAGGAGGAGGTCGAGCCTGCGAGGACGCGGCACCGGCTCGAACACCTGCCGCAGGTACCGCCCGAGCACCGAGGGCAGGCCGCCCGGAATGACGTCCGCGTCACGGGGCGCGTCCAGCGCGAGGACTCGTTCCAGCTGCTCGGGCCCGAGCACGTCACTGGCCGCCACCGCCAGATGAAGCGCCGCCCACCGTCCCTCCTCCGCGGCCCGCCCGGCCGCCGCGCCCACCCGCCTGGTGACCGCGGGCCCGAACAGCGCCACGAGGAACCCGGCCCGCTCCCCCAGGCGCCCCGCGTCGCGCAGGCCCACGACC
>NZ_SMKK01000119.1 GCF_004348425.1 Actinomadura sp. 7K507 | reverse complement strand
GGGTGTCGGGGTGGGGGCGCTCCTCTTCGCCCTCCCGGGCCGTCTGCCGTTCGTGCTCGGTGATGCCGAGGCCGTCCCTGCTCTGCTCGGGCTCCTCGATCGTCAGGTCCTCGGGCGGGTCGGTCACGTACTCCTCGGTCAGGGCGATCTCCTCGTCCTGATCGTTGTCGCCCATGTCGTCGATGTCCTCGCGGAAGTCGCGGGTCTCACCGGGCTTGCGTGCCCTCATGCCTCCTCCACGGTCCTGCTCGGTTCCGCTGATCGGACCGGTATCCCCGCTGACCGCCTCCCTACTCCCGATCGCGGACGGCGACGAGCCCGCCGATCACGCCCACGTACGCGGTGCCGTCCGGGCCGATGTTGATCGGCGCCCAGTTGTTGTCGAACCACTTGCCGGGCCCCGTCAGCACCTTGTAGACGGTCCGTCCCGTGTGGACGTCCACCGCCGTCAAGTACCAGGCGTCGATGAAGTCGTTGCGCGGCTCCTTCGTGTAGAGGTAGAGCAGCCCGGCGGGGACGGAGACCTTGGGCACGGTGGACGGCGATCGTTCCTCGCTCGTCCAGACGGTCTCGCAGCCGCTGCCGCCCGGCTTGACGTCCACGCGGCTGACACCGCCCACGGACGAGCCCCCCGGCGGAAGCTCGAAGAAGTTGCGGTAGCCGTAGTTGTTCTCTACGAGCAGGCTGTTGCCGTACCCGACCAGCGAGTTGTCCGTCGCGCTCGCCCCGCTGCCGAACACCGGGATCCGGCAGACCATCCGCCCGTCGGCCCTGCGGCGGACGATCACGTGCATGCGGTCGTCGGCGTTGTCGGTGATCGCCACGTACCCGTCGCCGAAGAACGTGGGGGTCGTTCCCGAACCCTGGTCGATCTGGCCCGGCTTGCGCCCGCTGCCCCGGTCGTACGCCTCGCGCCAGATGACCTCGGGGGTGCCGTTCTCGTCCGCCCGCATCTGGTAGAGCGCGTGGTCGGACACGATCGACACACCGTCTTCGGCCGTCGCGAACGAGTTCTGGATGCTCTCGCCTTGGAGCCGCGTCATCTGGACGGTGCCGGAGTCAGGGTCGACGGTGCCGATCCGCCCGTTCCGCGTGACCCACCAGATGAGGCCGTCCCAGTCGGGGCCGACGGAGGTGATGGGGTCGCATTCGCCCTTCGGCCACGGGTTGGTCCAGGTGGCGCAGTCGTGGGGGAGGTGGCCGCTCAGATCCCAGTCGTCGGTCACCTTGAAGCGCCATTCGCCGTCCGGGCCCTTCTCGTGCGCGAACCGCCGCAAGTGGAAGGCCGAGTCGGCCAGAACGGCGCGGTCCTGCGGGTCCAGGTAGTAGTAGGCGCCGCCGGAGGTGTCGGTGAGCACCTTGTCCAGGCTCAGCGAGAACACCGCCTGGACGGTGGACGGCCTGGGCGGCAGGTCGTACGTGGCGAGATCCTTCAGCGTCTTCGGGTCGATCAGCCGCAGCACGAAGTTCTGCCCGCGCGTGCACTGAGCCACGATCAGGCCCGTGCGTCGGGCGAACGTCACCGTCGAGCACAGCCCCGGGAGGCCGCCGCCCTTCGCCTCGTTGAGCACCTCGGGGTCGCGTCCGAGCGGCCCGAGGAACGGGTAGGTGTCGGACGCGTAGCTGTCGGCGTGCATGGACGACAACCCGACCGGCCCCTGATGGGGATTGGCCGGAATGGGACGTCCCTCCAGCGGCTTCGGCGTCGCGGGGCCGCCGATGTAGGCCGGTACGAAACCGCGTCCCGGGCCGTCGGGAATCGGGTCCGCCGCCGCCGGCGCGGCGACACCGGCCATGCCGGTGAGGAGCAGGGCGACGGAGAGGAAGGCGGCGAGCAGGGATCTGCGCATGCGGGCTCCTAGCTGGGCGTCGGTGACCCGGTCGCGCCCGCCGGGACGATCCACCACGTAAAAGAGTGATCGTTCGCGGCGTCCGGATGGTTACGATCCGGGCATGGGCGTACAAGCTGTGATCTTCGACTGGGGCGGCACCCTGACCCCCTGGCACGACCTCGAACTGGCCGACATGTGGCGCGCGATCTGCTCCGCCCACCTTCCCCCGGACGACGTCGAGAAGGCGGCGGCCGCGCTCGCCGAAGCGGAGCTGGAACTCGCGCGCCGCGGCACCGACGAGCACCGCAGCGCCACGCTCGCCGAGGCGTTCGAGATGGCCGGGATCGAGCCCACCGACGCGATGCTGGACTCCCACTTCGAGACCTGGACCCCGCACACCCACACCGACCCCGCCGTCCCCGGGCTGTTCCACGCTCTCCGCGGCCACGGCATCAAGATCGGAATTCTGTCCAACACCATCTGCACGCGCGAGTGGCACGAGCGCGTCTTCGCCCGCGACGACGTCCTCGGCCTGCTCGACGGCGCCGTCTACTCCAGCGAGATCCCCTGGACCAAGCCGCACGCCGACGCGTTCCGCGCCGCTATGGACGCCGTCGGCGCCACCGACCCCGGCTCCTGCGTCTTCGTCGGCGACCGCCCCTACGACGACATCCACGGCGCCAAGTCCGCCGGGCTCCGCGCCGTCCAGATCCACCACCAGACCACCCACGCCTTCGAGCGGCCCGGCCTGATCCCGCCGGACGCCCTCATCCACGACCTGGGCGAACTGCTCCCGCACGTGGAACGCTGGATCTGACGAGCGCCGGAGTCAGCCCGGCGGCTTCTGGGCGGTGATCAGGTCCCGGGAGATGGCCTGGTCCACCCGGTGCCGGAAGTCCCGGTGGGCGCCGGAGTCGTGAACCCGGAGGCCGTTGGACGTGAGGATCTCCGCGAGATCCTCACGGCGGCCCACGAAGGCGTTCCAGGAGATCCCGACGGCTCCGCCGGGCCGCAGGAGGCGGGCCCACTCGGGCAAGGCCGCCGTGAGCAGCTCGACCGGGCTGCGGGACAGCTGCGGCTTGCCCTTGCGGCCCGGTTGCGCGCCCTTGGGGCGGCTGCCGTGCTGGACGCCGTACGGGGCGTCGGTCACGATCATGTCGAAGGAGGCCGGGCGGAAGAACCGGCCCGCGCCCAGGGAGTCGGCGTTCACGACGGTGATCTCCATCGTCTCGCCGCCCTTGTAGAGCTCCTTGGACGCGCCGAGCGTGACGTGGAGGCGGCGCCCGAGGACGGCCTTCTCGCGCCGGACGCTGGTGACCTCGGCCCGGTGCTTGACGCGGTTGTTCTTCAGCCAGGTCTTGATGAAGGCCGCGTAGGCGTCGAAGTCCTTGCCGTCGATGTCGATCCCGGCCGCGTCAAGGCCGTACATCATGGCTTGGTTGAGGGTGGTGCCGCGGCCGCACATGGGGTCGAGCACGCGGGGACGCCCCGTGATCAGGTCCATGGGGGAGTCGGTCGCCATGGCGGTCACGTTCAGCAGGAGCTTGGTGAAGTACTCGTTCGTCTTGCCGGAATACTTCTGGATGGTGAGCAGGTCACTGCCGAACAGGTCGAGAGGCCGGAGCGTGACCGGCCGGAGGAGTTCGTCCTCGATCTGGAACAGCGCGTAGAGCGACGACAGGTTCGACAGAAGGCGGACGTCCTGTTCCGACAGGTCGTCGGCGGAGAACGTCACGTACGGGACGCCGCCGATCTCCGTCTCCTCGATGTCATGGACGCGCCCACCGAGCGCCCGTTCGCTGAAAACCGTCAGCTCGGCTCGCACCAGGCCAGAGGCGGCCTGTGCATAGACCCGGTTGTGCGAGGGGGAGACGAGGAGGCCGTACGCGGTCATCCGCTTGACATTAACAGCACGCCGGCCGGGGCGGTGACCGCCGGGAGCCGCTGCCCCGGGCGGTCTCCGCGCGGCCCTTGGGCGGGCCGTTCCTCCCCGGTCAGGCTGCTCGGGCGGACCGCGTCCCGCCGTCGGAGGTGCCGGAGGCGTCGGAGGCGTCCGGGGCGGCGGGCAGGGCCCGCTTGGCGGCGGGAAGCTCCGGAGTGGCCGGTGCCTCCACGGCCGGGAGGCCGGGAAGGTGGCGGGCGGCGGCGTTCAGCAGCTCGTGAACACGGCTCTGGAGGCTGGCGAGGTCGGCCTTCGCCACATCGGCCTGGGCCTGGGCCCTGCGCGCCTGCCGGCGCGCGGCGTCCCGTTCGGCGGCGAGCCGGGTCAGCTGTTCGTGGTAGGCGGCACGCAGCTCGTCGAGAGCGCTTCCCTGCGGAGACGTGGACATGGACTCCTCCCCCCGGATGATCCCCTGTGACTGGACCAACGCGATCAATCGGGCGAATCCTTCCCGGCGTGCCGAAGATCACTCACCGGGTTCGGGACGGGGCGAAAGCGCCGCGGGGGGCAGTCCGGGAAACGCGCCCTCGGGTGCCGGGGCGCCCGCCTTGGAGCGCCAGCCGGCCGACCGCGCCAGAGCGCGCTGCGCGCTGTCGGCGGCGAACGCGCGCAGGTCGGGGGAGGAGAGCCCGGCGAGGGCGACGTACGCCGGGACGAGATCGTCCTCCAGGGCCGCCGCGAGCCGGGCGGCGCTGCGGGCCGACGTGACCTCGACCGGCAGCTCGTAGGCGGCCGCGGCGACGACCGGGGTGCCGGACAGGAGCGAGACCAGCGCGTCACGCTGCGCGCGGTGGGCGTCCCACACGGCCTTCGCCGTCTGCCGCAGCGACCCGCGCAGGCGGGCGCCGAGCACCCCGTACCCGTACACCGCCGCGTGCTCGGCCGCCAGCGCCTTCTGAACCGTCTCGGCGCCGGACTCCGACCGGACGGGCGGAGGCTCACCCGACGACATCATCGCGTGCCCCGCCTCGCAAGCGCCGATGCTGGCCAGCAGCTGCGCCAGGCCAGGGTCCGCCTTCGCGGCGTCGGCCGTGCGCGCCTTCGCGGCCCGGTCCTCCGCGTCGCGCAACGCCGCGAAGGCCTTGTTCCCGTCCGGGACCGGGGTGGCGCTCGGGGCCGGGATGGCGCCGCCCTCACCGGCGCGGTCCCCCGAACCGGGCACGTAGTGGCGTTTCAGGACGGCGAGATGCTCACGATGGTGGGCGAGGACGGGATCCAGGCGCCCGGCCCGCGACGCGTCCGCGGACCGCGCCGCCTCATAGGTGGCGACCAGGTCCTGTTCGGACGCGATCGCGCCGACCAGCGTCGGGACGTCCTTGTGCGGGACGGTCTCGGCGGCGCAGCCCGCCGCCCACGGCAGGACGAGCACGGCGCCGCCCAGCACGGCGCCCCGGCCCAGCAGCGCGCGGCGCGACACGGCGCCCGGCAAGCGCGGCACGGCCTCTGGCAAGGGAGTCTCCTCACCCGACGGTGTGGTGGTGTCGGCCCGCTGCGGTCCCGTTCTCCGGACGCGTCCATCAGGCCAGCTCAAGCATTCCATATCCGCCGCGCCGGTGAGCGGTCCGAAAAACCGCCGCGGTCCCCGGCTGTCGATAGTCTTGAGGTGTCAACGGACGGGCGGCCCACGGAACGGGCACGCCCGCGACCGCAGGCGACACAACAGAGGAGGGCCCATGAGCGTCGAGTCCCGTGGCGGCCGCGCTCAAGGGGGGCGCGACCAGAACGGGCGCCGGCAGGCCCGGCGCGACGAGGGCGGCCGCGAGCAGGGCGGGCGTGACCGGGGCGGGCACGCCGCACCGCGTCCCGCGCGCGACGCCGCCGTCTCCAAGCTGGCCGAGCTGCTCACGCCCGCGGTGAACGAGGCGGGCTTCGACCTGGAGGAGGTCGACGTGCGGCCCGCCGGCCGCCGCCGCCTCGTCAAGATCGTCGTGGACGGTGACGGCGGCGTCGGCCTCGACGACATCGCCCGGCTGAGCGAGACGGCCTCCGGGCTGCTCGACGGGTCCGACCTCATGGGGACCTCGCCGTACGTGCTGGAGGTGACCTCCCCCGGTGTCGACCGCCCCCTCACCGAGCCGCGGCACTGGCGCCGTGCCGTCGGCAGGCTGGTCGTCGCACCGCTGACGGAGGGAGGCCAGATCGAGGGCCGCGTGGTCGCGGCCGACGACGAGGCCGTCGAGATCGACGTCGTCCAGAAGCACCGGAACAAGGGAGCCGGCGCCAAGGGCGGCGGCAAGTCCGCTGGGCCCGAGACCGCACGGCGCCGGTTCGGCCTCGGCGAGCTGGGGCGCGGCCGTGTGCAGGTGGAGTTCAAGCCCGCTCCCCCCGCGGGCACGGCCGAGGTAACGCGTTCTCCGGCTGAGCCGGACTAGAGGGGGGAACCTCGTGGACATCGACATGACCGCCCTACGGGGCCTGGAAAGCGAGAAGGACATCTCGCTGGAGGTGGCCGTCAAGGCCATCGAGGACGCCCTGCTGATCGCCTACCACCGGACGGAGGGCGCGGCGCCGAAGGCGCGCGTCGAACTGGACCGGCAGAGCGGGCACGTCACGGTCTGGGCGACCGAGACGGACGAGGAGGGCGAGGCCCTCCGGGAGTACGACGACACACCGACGGGATTCGGCCGCATCGCGGCGACCACCGCCAAGCAGGTCATCCTCCAGCGTCTGCGGGACGCCGAGGACGAGCTGACGTTCGGCGAGTACGCCGGGCGCGAGGGCGACATCGTCAGCGGCATCATCCAGCAGGGCAAGGACCCGCGGAACGTGCAGGTCGACCTCGGCAAGATCGAGGCCGTCCTGCCGCCGCAGGAACAGGTGCCCGGCGAGCGCTACGAGCACGGCGAGCGGCTGCGCGCCTACGTCGTGCAGGTCCGCAAGGGGCACCGCGGCCCGTCGGTGCAGCTGTCGCGGACGCATCCGAACCTGGTGCGCAAGCTGTTCGCGCTGGAGGTCCCGGAGATCGCCGACGGGACGGTGGAGATCGCCGCGATCGCCCGCGAGGCCGGCCACCGCACCAAGATCGCGGTGCGCTCGCGCAAGACCGGCGTGAACGCCAAGGGCGCCTGCATCGGCCCGCTCGGCAGCCGGGTCCGCAACGTGATGGCGGAACTGCACGGCGAGAAGATCGACATCGTCGACTGGTCCGAGGACGCCGCGGAGTTCGTCGGGAATGCGCTGTCGCCCGCGCGGGTTTCCAGTGTGGAGGTGGTCGACGCCGACGCCCGGGTCGCCCGGGTGATCGTGCCCGACTACCAGCTGTCCCTCGCCATCGGCAAGGAGGGCCAGAACGCCCGGCTCGCCGCCCGGCTCACCGGCTGGCGGATCGACATCCGGTCCGACACCGAGCCCGACCAGACGGCGGCGAAGGCCGTCGAGACCGGCGAATCTGGATCTTCTACCCCGGAGGCGCATGCGACCGGCCCCGCCGACGCGTCGGCGCGGTAGACTCATGAGAAGTGGCCGGGCGGTCCCTGTTCGCACGTGTGCGGGCTGCCGGATTCGCACGGCCAAGTCCGACCTGCTGCGCCTGGTGGTGGTCGAGGGCGTCATCGTCCCCGACCCCCGCGGGCGGCTGCCGGGACGGGGTGCTCATCTGCATCCCGACCTGGGATGCCTCGACCTCGCAGAGCGACGTCGGGCGTTCCCGAGGGCGTTCCGCGTCCCGGGGCCGCTCGACGCCGGTGCGCTGCGAGAGAGGCTTGCGGCCCGCGCCGCGCGGCAGCAGGATGGCGAAATGGTAAGCGACGTCTAGTCGGAAGCAGGTCGAGATTGCTATGAGCGCTCGATGAGCACGCCGCGATGAGTACGGCAAGTTAGCGACGGTCCGGAGGCCGCACCCCCGGACCGAGTAGGGAGTGCAGTGGCGAAGGTCCGGGTATATGAACTCGCCAAGGAGTTCGGTGTAGAGAGCAAGGTCGTCATGGCCAAGCTCAAGGAAATGGGCGAGTTCGTAAGGTCGGCGTCCTCCACGATCGAGGCGCCGGTCGAACGCAGGCTGAAAGAAGCCTTCTCAAATTCTTCTCCCCCGAAGCAGGGGGACAATCGGGCCGCGCCGAAGAAGCCTTCGGCTCCGCGTCCCGCCGCGCCGCGTCCGGGACCGTCCGGTGGCGGCGCGTCCGATTCCCAGAACGCGCGTCCGCAGGCCCCCCGGCCGGCGGCGCCGCGCCCGGCCGGGCCCAAGCCCGGCCCCGGTGGCCCCGGTGGTCAGGGCGGCGGCCAGGGCGGTCAGGGCGGCGGCCAGGGCGGTCAGGGCGATGCCCCGAAGCCCGGCCCGCGCACGCCGGTTCCGCCGGCCCCCGGCATGCCGGTGGATGCGCCCGCGGCGCAGGGCCCGAGCGCCCCGCCCGCGGCCGGTCCCGCCGATGCCGGGGAGTCCGGTTCCGGCGGTGCCGCCGCCGGTACCGGCGACCACGCGCCCGGAGGCCCGAAGCCGGGCCCCCGCGCGCCCAAGCCCGGTCCTCGTCCCGGCCCCCGCCAGAGCGGCGGAGGCGGTGGCGGCGGACGCGGCCCCGGTGGTCCGCGTCCGGGCAACAACCCGTTCAGCTCCAACGCCTCCGGCATGGGCCAGGCGCCCAAGCCGGGTCCGCGTCCCGGTCCGCGTCCGGGCGCCGAGCGTCCCGAGCGCGGTGACCGTCCCGGCGGCGACCGGGCCGGTGGCCCGCGTCCCGCCGGCGGCGGCGGCGGTCGTCCCGGCCCCGGTCCCGGTGCCGGCGGTCCGCGTCCGAGCCCCGGCTCCGGCGCGATGCCGCCCCGGCCGGGCGGTCCGCGCCCGAGCCCGATGAACATGCCGTCCTCGCGGCCCGCGGCGCCTGGGCGCGGCGGCGGCGGCCCCGGTGGCGGCGGCGGACGCGGCCCAGGTGGCGGCGGCCGTCCCGGTGGCGGTGGCGGACGCGGCCCGGGTGGCGGCGGCCGTCCCGGTGGCGGTGGCGGTTTCGGCGGTGCCCGCCCGGGTGCCGGCGGCCGTCCGGGCGGTGGCTTCGGTCCCCGTCCCGGTGGCGGCGGCCGTGGCCGCGGCGGCACGCAGGGCGCGTTCGGCCGTCCCGGCGGACGTCCCGCACGCGGACGCAAGTCGAAGCGGGCACGTCGTCAAGAGTTCGAGAACATGCAGGCGCCCGCCGCCGGTGGCATCTCGGCTCCGCGCGGCAACGGCAAGACCATCCGGCTGCCGCAGGGCGCGACCCTGACCGACTTCGCCGAGAAGATCGGCGCCAACCCGGCGTCGCTCGTCGCGATCATGATGCACCTCGGCAAGATGGTCACCGCGACCCAGTCGGTCGACCCCGACGACCTGCAGGCCCTCGGGCTCGAGCTGGACTTCGACGTCCAGGTCGTCAGCCCCGAGGACGAGGACCGCGCACTGCTCGAGTCGTTCGACATCGAGTACGGCGAGGACGAGGGCGGCGAGGAGAACCAGCTGCCCCGCCCGCCGGTGGTCACCGTCATGGGCCACGTCGACCACGGTAAGACCAAGCTGCTGGACGCGGTCCGGTCCGCCAACGTGCAGGCGGGCGAGGCCGGCGGCATCACCCAGCACATCGGCGCCTACCAGGTCGAGACCCAGGTCGACGGCGAGGACCGCAAGATCACCTTCATCGACACCCCGGGCCACGAGGCGTTCACCGCCATGCGTGCCCGCGGTGCCGACACCACCGACCTGGTGGTGCTGGTGGTCGCCGCGGACGACGGCGTCAAGCCGCAGACCACCGAGGCGATCGACCACGCCACCGCGGCGGGGGTCCCGATCGTCGTGGCGGTCAACAAGATCGACGTCGAGGGCGCGGACACGAACCGGGTCCGGGCGCAGCTCACCGAGTACGGCCTGGTCGCCGAGGAGTTCGGCGGCTCGACCCAGTTCGTGGACGTGTCGGCCAAGCAGCGCGAGAACATCGACGGGCTGCTGGAGGCGATCGTCCTGACCGCCGACGCCGAGCTCGACCTGAAGGCCAACCCCGACATGCCCGCCCAGGGCTCGGCCATCGAGGCCCACCTGGACAAGGGCCGGGGCGCCGTGGCGACCGTGCTGGTGCAGCGCGGCACGCTGCGGGTCGGCGACTCGATCGTCTGCGGCGTGGCCAACGGCCGCGTCCGGGCGATGCTCGACGAGAACGGCAACAACGTCAAGGAGGCGGGCCCGTCCCGTCCGGTGATGGTGCTCGGCCTCGCGGCCGTGCCCGGCGCGGGCGACAACTTCCTGGTCGTCGACGACGACCGGATCGCCCGGCAGATCGCCGACAAGCGGGTGGCGCGCAAGCGCAACGCCGAACTGCTCAAGAGCCGCAAGAGCAGCTCCCTCGAGGAACTGTTCAAGGACTTCCAGGAGGGCAAGCGGCAGGAACTGCTGCTCATCCTCAAGGGCGACGTGTCCGGTTCGGTCGAGGCGCTGGAGGACTCGCTCCTCAAGATCGACGTGGGCGACGAGGTCGGCCTGCGGATCATCCGCCGCGGTGTCGGCGCGATCACGCAGGACGACGTCAACCTGTCGCTGGCGTCCGAGGAGGGCGCGGTCATCCTCGGCTTCAACGTGCGGCCGGAGCGCAACGCGCAGGATCTGGCCGACCGCGAAGGCGTGGACATCCGGTACTACTCGGTGATCTACCAGGCGATCGACGAGATCGAGGCGGCCCTCAAGGGCATGCTCAAGCCGGAGTTCGAGGAGGCCCAGCTCGGCACCGCCCAGGTCCGGGAGATCTTCAAGGTGCCGCGGATCGGCAACGTCGCCGGCTCGATGGTCACCTCGGGGATCATCCAGCGCAACGCCAAGGCGCGGCTCGTCCGCGATGGCGTCGTGGTCGCCGACAACCTCACGGTGTCGTCGCTGCGCCGCTTCAAGGAGGACGCGACCGAGGTCCGCGAGGGCTTCGAGTGCGGTATCGGTGTGGGCTACAACGACATCAAGCTCGACGATGTCATCGAGTGCTTCGAGATGCGGGAGAAGCCCCGTACCTGAGGCCTCGTGATCGGCACGAGGGTGCGCCCGCGCGGTCCCGGCCACGGCCGGGGCCGCGCGGGCGGCCGTGTCGTGCCCGGCTCGTCCGGTTCTCCGAAACAGCGTGATCGTTTAATCAGGTGACATGGCGCCAGGCGGATCTTCTAGCCTGGCGTCTGTCATACCCGGCCCGTCTCCCCGCGTCCGCCTCACCCGGCCCTGCCCGGCCGGCGGCGCGCGGCGGCCGCGCGGACCGGGAACACGGCGGGTGACCACCGTCGTTTCAACTTCTGAGGATCCTGAGGTGATCGACCAGGTGTACGTGGGTGCGCTGACGCTCGACATGCTTCTGGGGGACGTCCATTCGCTGAAGCAGAAGCGGTCCGTCCTCCGGCCCATCATCGCCGAGGTGCAGAAGCACTTCCCGGGGGTGGCCGTCGCCGAGACGGGTGAACACGACCTGTATCGCAGGGCGGAGATAGGGGTGGCGGTGGTGTCGGGCACCGCGGCCAACTGCACCCAGGTGCTCGACCAGTGCGAACGGCTGGTGGCCGGGCGCGCGGAGATCGAGCTGCTGTCCGCGCGGCAGCGGCTTTTCCATGATGAGGACTGAAGACGGGGTCGCCCCCCTCACAATGAGATATGCGTGTTCGGTCCTCACGCAGACCACAGAAAGGGAGTGCGATCATGGTGGACGCAGCTCGGGCGCGTAAGCTCGCCGACCGCATCCAGCAGATCGTGGCCGAGATGCTGGAGAGGCGGATCAAGGATCCGCGGCTCGGCTTCGTGACCGTGACGGACACCCGCATCACCAACGACCTGCGCGACGCGACCGTCTACTACACGGTGTACGGGTCGGACGGCGAGCGCGCCGAGACGGCCGCCGCGCTGGAGAGCGCCAAGGGCGTCATCCGGTCGGAGGTGGGCAGGCAGACCGGTGTCCGGCACACGCCCAGCATCACCTTCGTCATGGACTCCCTGATGGAGAACGTCGCGCACATCGACGACCTGCTGGCCCAGGCCCGCGCCAGGGACGCCGAGGTGGCGAAGGCCGCCCAGGGCGCGTCCCCGGCCGGTGAGGCCAACCCCTACCGCGAACCCGGCCCCGGCGAGGACGAAGACCTCGACGAGGACGGCGAGGACGAGGACGACGACCCGGACTTCGACGGGCACGACATCGCGGGGGACGGTGAGGACGGCCGTCCCGGGCGCCCGTCATCGTGAGCGGGACGGAGCGGCGGGCCGAGGCGCCGGGCGCCGGCTGGACCGAGGAATGCCTCCTGCACGACACGGGCGGGCATTCCGCGAGCGGCCATGACGTCGTCCCGCGCGGCGGCGGCGTCCGGGGCGGCGGCCCGCCCGTTCCCGCCGAGCGTTCGGTGCCGGAGGGCTCGTCCGGCGGCCTGGACTGGGAGCGGGCCCTCGATCTGATCCACGAGGCCCGCGAGGTCTGCCTCGCCTGCCACGTGGCCCCGGACGGGGACGCGCTCGGCTCCATGCTGGCGCTGGCGCAGGCCCTGCGCGCGCTCGGCAAGCGCTGCCTGGCGTCCTTCGGGGAGCCGTTCACGGTCCCGGCGATCCTGCGGTTCCTGCCCGGCCAGGAGATGCTGGTCGAGCCCGCCCGGATGCCCGCCGCCCCGGACCTCATGATCTCCTTGGACGCGGCCGGGCAGGCGCGGCTCGGCTCCCTGGCCGAACCCGCCGGCCGTGCCGGCGCCCTGATCGTGGTCGACCACCACGCGTCCAACACGGGGTTCGGCGGCGTGCGGCTCGTCGACCCGGACGCCGCCGCCACGGCGGTGCTGGTCGAGGAGCTGATCCGCAGGCTCGGCGTCCCCCTCGACCGCGACATCGCCCAGGGCCTGTACGCGGGCCTCGCCAGCGACACCGGCTCGTTCAAGTCCCCGTGCACCACCCCCGAGGTCCACGACCTGGCGGGACGGCTGCTGACCGCGGGCGTCCGGCCGGACGCGGTGAGCCGGGAGCTGTGGGACCGGGCGCCGTTCGGCTACCTCCAGGTCCTCGCGGGCGCGCTGGCGCGGGCCCGGCTGGAACGCGACGCCGCGGGCGGCCGCGGCCTGGTCTGGACGACGATCGCACGCTCGGACCGCGATGCCCGCGACGTCCCCTACGACCAGCTCGAAGGGGTCATCGACCAGCTCAGGCGCACGGACGAGGCCGAGGTGGCGGTCGTGTGCAAGGAGAACGACCGCGGCGAGTGGTACGTCTCCACCCGCTCGAAGGGCTCGGTCGACGTCGGCCGCGCCTGCGTCGAGCTGGGCGGGGGCGGGCACCGCCTCGCCGCCGCGTTCACCATGGGCGGGGAGCCCGCCGGCATCATCGACCGGTTGCGCGCGGCGCTGCGCGTCCCCGGTGACCCGGACGACTGACTTCGGAGCACGCGTGGACAACTCGGACAACTCAGGGCTTGCCATCGTGGACAAGCCCGCCGGCTGGACGTCGCACGACGTGGTCGGCCGGATGCGGCGGCTGGCGAAGACGCGCCGCGTCGGGCACGCGGGCACGCTGGACCCGATGGCGACCGGCGTCCTCGTCCTCGGGATCGGCAAGGCCACCCGCCTGCTCGGGCATCTCGCGCTGACCGGGAAGGGCTACGACGCGACGATCCGCCTCGGGGAGTCGACCAACACCGACGACGCCGAGGGCGAGATCACCGCGACGGCTTCGGCCGCGCAGGTCGCCGACGAGGCGCTGCGTGCGGGGGTCGCGGCGCTGACGGGGCCGATCCGGCAGGTCCCGCCGCAGGTCAGCGCGATCAAGGTGAACGGGGAGCGGGCCTACAAGATGGCGCGCAAGGGCGAGGAGGTCGCGCTCGCCGACCGCCCGGTGACCGTGCACGAGTTCTCGATCACCGGCGTGCGGCGGAACGGCGACGTGATCGATGTGGACGCGTCCGTCGCCTGTTCGTCCGGTACCTACATCCGGGCGCTGGCCCGGGACCTCGGCGCGTCCCTCGGCTGCGGCGGGCATCTGACGGCGCTGCGCCGCACCCGCGTCGGGCCCTACGACCTCGGTATGGCGCGGACGCTCGACCAGTTCGCCGAGAAGCCGGAGATCCTGCCGATGGCCGAGGCGGTCGCGGCCGTGTTCCCGCGCCGGGACGTCTCGGACGACGACGCCCGCAAGGTCGCGCACGGGGGGCGGCTTCCGGCCGCGGGACTGGGGCCCGGTCCCGTCGGTGTGTTCGCGCCCGACGGATCGCTGCTGGCCCTGGTCGAGGAGAAGGGGCAGGTCGCCAAACCCCTCGCGGTCTTCGTCTCCTGACCCGGTGCATGGGCGCGCCCGTGGCGAGCATCACCGGGGCGAGGCGATGACGACTCAACCTACGCCCAAGTAACCTACGTAACCGTAGGTTCGTTGGGTAGGAGGTGCTTGTGACCACAGTGAACGACCACCCCCCGGTGGCGTCGCCCACCCGTCCCCGGCTGCGCGGCTGGCTGCACGTCGGCGCGTTCCCCGCGGTCCTCGTCGCCGGGCTCGTGCTCGTCGCGCTCGGCCCGACCGTTCAGGCGCGGCTCGCGTCGGCGGTGTACGTGGCGGCGTCGGCGCTGCTGTTCGGAATCTCGGGGACCTATCACCGGCAGACCTCGCACCGGCTGATCGAGGTCCTGCGACGCTTCGACCACGCCAACATCTTCCTGATCATCGCCGGTACCTACACGCCGTTCGCCGTCCTGTCGCTGGACGGCGGCGTGCGGGTCGCCGTTCTCGTCACCGTCTGGACGGGCGCCGTCGCGGGCGTCCTGTTCCGGACGCTCTGGATCGACGCGCCGCGCGCCCTCTACGTGACCCTCTACATCGTGCTCGGCTGGGTGGCCGTGCTCTTCCTGCCGCAGTTCCTGTCCGGCGCCGGCCTCGCGGCCTGCCTCATGATCGCGATCGGCGGCGTCTGCTACAGCGTCGGGGGAGTGGTGTACGGGCTGCGCCGCCCCAACCCCTCGCCGCGCTGGTTCGGTTTCCACGAGGTCTTCCACGCCTGCACGCTCGCCGCCTACATCCTGCAGTACATCGCCGTGTCCCTGGTCGTGTACCGATCCGGCTGACGCTGGGGGCCCCTGGGTGCGACGTCCCTCGCCCGCGCATGGCACTCTAGGACGACGGAGATACCCGGGCAGCTACGTCCTACGCAGGGAGAGAATGGTGCGGCGCTGGAATGGCCTCGGCGAGGTTCCCGCAGACTGGGGCCGTTCAGTGATCACGATCGGCGTGTTCGACGGTGTGCACCGCGGCCACCAGCGGATCGTCGGCACCGCGGTGGCGGAGGCCCGCCGCCGCGGACTGCGGTCGGTGGTCATCACCTTCGACCCGCATCCGGACGAGGTCGTCCGCCCCGGCACGCACCCGCCGCTGCTGGCCGGCACCAAGCGCCGCATCGAGCTGCTGGAGGGCCTCGGCGCCGACGCCGTCGTGGTCGTGCCCTTCACGCTGGAGCTGTCGAGGATGCCGCCGGACGAGTTCGTCCAGTCGGTCCTGGTCGACCGCCTCCACGCGGCCCACGTGATCGTCGGCGAGGACTTCAGGTTCGGGCACAAGGCCAAGGGCGACGTCGCGCTGCTGCGGGAACTCGGCGACAAGTACGACTTCACCGCGGAGGGCATGCCGCTGGTGGCCAACGGCGGGACGATCTCGTCCACCTACATCCGCGAGCGGCTCGACGCCGGCGAGGTCGATCTGGCGGCGGGGGCGCTCGGCCGTCCGCACCGCGTCGAGGGCATCGTCGTGCGCGGCCATCAGCGGGGCCGCGCGCTCGGGTTCCCGACCGCCAACCTGGAGACGCTGCCGCACACCGCGATCCCCGCCGACGGCGTCTACGCCGGCCGGCTGGTCTGCGACTCCGGCCGCTATCCGGACTTCCGCTGGCCGGCCGCGATCTCGATCGGCACCAACCCGACGTTCGAGGGCGTGGAGCGGACCGTGGAGGCCTACGCGCTGGACCGCGACGACCTCGACCTCTACGGCGAGCACATGGCCGTCGACTTCACCGCCCGCGTCCGGGACACCCTGAAGTTCGACTCGGTAGAGGCCCTCATCGACCAGATGCACCTCGACGTAGACCGAATCAGAGAGATCACGTCCTGAGGCCCGTCGAGGCGCAGGCCGCCCAACGGGCACTTTGGGTCGGTCTTGCAGCCAACATGGTACGGTGAAGAGTCGCCGGGAAGGGTCCTGGCGCGGCTGGCTGCACCCTCATGCGGCCCGCCACTCTCTCAAACACGCACCATGCGGACCGGCTCGCCCGGCGGGCCCCGGATCTGCGGGTGACGATTTCATCGAAGGAGCCACGTGTCGCTCGACACCGCCACGAAGAACCAGATCATCGCCGAGTACGCGACCACTGAGGGTGACACCGGATCCCCGGAGGTCCAGGTCGCGCTGCTGACGCGCCGCATCAACGATCTGACGGAGCACCTCAAGGAGCACAAGCACGACCACCACAGCCGCCGCGGCCTCCTGCTGCTGGTCGGCCGTCGTCGCCGGCTCCTGAAGTACCTCTCCAACAAGGACATCAACCGCTACCGGCAGCTGATCGAGCGACTCGGCCTGCGCCGCTAGGACCGAAGGGAGTGGCCCGCCGGGCCGCTCCCTTCGTTTATTGGCCGGCGGGGCGCGCGCGTCCCGGCCGGCCACGCCGGGGCCGGGACGCGTGGCCCCGCACAACGGCCGCCCCGGCCGCGAGACCGCGGGCGGGCCGCAAAACTGCAGACAAGCCTCGCGGACACCGCTGGTGCGGGCCGGTCCTCGGTAGTGGCTTCCGGATCCGTTCCGCCGCGTCGGCGGAGATCTCGATCCGGGTGCTTCGATCGAAGACCGGCAGCGTGCGAAACCAACGGGAAACGGCCGCGAGGACCGACTTGGAATCCTGAGGAGGTTTCCCGTGAGTGAAGCCGTGCGCATCGACGGTGCGCAGACCACTGAAGCTGTGATCGACAACGGTACGTTCGGCACCCGCACCATCCGCTTCGAGACGGGCCGGGTGGCCCGCCAGGCCGCCGGCTCCGCCGTCGCCTACCTCGACGACGAGACGATGGTGCTGTCGGCGACGACCGCGTCCAAGAAGCCCAAGGACAACCTGGACTTCTTCCCGCTGACCGTGGACGTCGAGGAGCGGATGTACGCCGCCGGGCGCATCCCCGGCTCGTTCTTCCGCCGCGAGGGCCGTCCCTCCGAGGACGCGATCCTGACCTGCCGGCTGATCGACCGGCCGCTGCGCCCGTCGTTCACCAAGGGCCTGCGCAACGAGATCCAGGTCGTCGAGACGATCATGGCGCTGAACCCCGAGCACCTGTACGACGTCGTGGCGATCAACGCCGCCTCGATGTCCACGCAGCTGGCCGGCCTGCCGTTCTCCGGCCCGATCGGCGGCGTCCGCGTCGCGCTGATCGAGGGCCAGTGGGTGGGCTTCCCCACCCACCCCGAGCTGGAGCGCGCCACCTTCGACATGGTGGTCGCCGGCCGCGTGCTGGCCGACGGCGACGTCGCGATCATGATGGTCGAGGCGGAGTCCACCCGCGACACCCTCAAGCTCGTCGGCGAGGGCGCGACCGCGCCGACCGAGGAGACCGTCGCGGAGGGCCTGGACGCGGCCAAGCCGTTCATCAAGGTCCTGTGCAAGGCGCAGAGCGACCTCGCGGCCGTCGCCGCGAAGGAGACCGCCGAGTACCCGATCTTCCTGGACTACCAGGACGACGTCCTCGCCGCCGTCACCGACGCCGTCAGCGGGGACCTCGCGCAGGCGCTGACGATCGCCGGCAAGCAGGAGCGCGAGGCCCGGCTGGACGAGATCAAGGCCGGTGCCGCCGAGAAGCTCGCCGAGACGTTCGAGGGGCGCGAGAAGGAGATCTCGGCCGCCTACCGCGCCGTCACCAAGAAGCTGGTCCGGGAGCGGGTCGTCCGCGACGGGCTGCGCATCGACGGCCGCGGCCTGAAGGACATCCGCCAGCTCACCGCCGAGGCCCACGTCATCCCGCGGGTGCACGGCTCGGCGCTGTTCGAGCGCGGCGAGACCCAGATCCTGGGAGTGACCACGCTGAACATGCTCCGCATGGAGCAGATGATCGACACGCTGAACCCCGAGCGCACCAAGCGCTACATGCACAACTACAACTTCCCGCCGTACTCCACCGGTGAGACCGGCCGGGTCGGCTCGCCCAAGCGCCGCGAGATCGGCCACGGCGCCCTCGCCGAGCGCGCCCTGATCCCGGTGCTGCCGACCCGCGAGGAGTTCCCGTACGCGATCCGGCAGGTGTCGGAGGCGCTCGGGTCCAACGGGTCCACCTCGATGGGCTCGGTCTGCGCGTCCACCATGTCGCTGCTGGACGCGGGCGTCCCGCTCAAGCAGATGGTGGCGGGCATCGCGATGGGCCTGATCAACGAGGGCGACGAGTTCGTCACGCTCACCGACATCCTCGGCGCCGAGGACGCGTTCGGCGACATGGACTTCAAGGTCGCCGGCACCCGCGACGTGATCACCGCGCTGCAGCTCGACACCAAGCTCGACGGCATCCCCGCCTCGGTGCTGGCCGCCGCGCTGAAGCAGGCCAAGGGCGCCCGGCTGGCGATCCTGGACGTGATGCAGGAGGCCATCGAGGCGCCCGCCGAGATGAGCCCGAACGCGCCGCGGATCATCACCATCAAGGTCCCGGTCGACAAGATCGGCGAGGTCATCGGCCCCAAGGGCAAGATGATCAACTCGATCCAGGACGACACCGGCGCCGACATCACGATCGAGGACGACGGCACGATCTACGTCGGCGCCACCGACGGGCCGTCCGCCGAGGCCGCGCGGCAGGCGATCAACTCGATCGCCAACCCGCACATGCCGGAGGTCGGCGAGCGGTTCCTCGGCACCGTCGTCAAGACCACCACGTTCGGCGCGTTCGTGTCGCTGCTGCCCGGCAAGGACGGCCTGCTGCACGTCTCGCAGATCCGCAAGCTGCACGGCGGCGCCCGGATCGAGAACGTCGAGGACGTGATGGGCGTCGGTGAGAAGATCCAGGTCGAGGTCACCGAGATCGACCAGCGCGGCAAGCTGTCGCTGGTCCCGGTCGAGGTGGTCGAGCGCGAGGCCGAGAACGCCGGCTCGGGCGACGGCGCCGCCGCGCCCGCCGCGGCCGCCGACTCCTCGGGCGACGACTCCGGGGAGGGCCAGGAGCGGGGCGACGACGACGGCGAGCGCCGTCCGCGCCGCCGCCGCACCCGCCGCGGCGACGACTCCGGCCAGCGCAACTCCTGACCAGTGCCGGTGACCGGCCGGCCCCGCCGTGTAACAGCCAAGCGCAGCTCGCCCTTTGAAAGGGTGGCTGGGGGCTGTGACGGCAGGGCCGGCCGGTCGTTTTCCCCTCAACGGAATGTGAGCGATTCGTGACCCTGCCGGCGCGGGCGCAGGAGCCCGGCACCACCATCATGGTCCACACCGAGGGCACCGGCGCCGTGCGCCGCACCGTCCTTCCCGGTGGGCTCCGCGTCATCACCGAGACGATGCCGACCGTGCGTTCGGCCGCGTTCGGCATCTGGTCGGCGGTCGGCTCCCGCGACGAGGCGATCGCCGACGCCGGCGCGAGCCACTACCTGGAGCACGTGCTGTTCAAGGGCACGAGGCGGCGGTCGGCGCTGGAGATCTCCGCGGCGATCGACGCGGTCGGCGGCGACCTCAACGCGTTCACCGCCAAGGAGTACACCTGCTACTACGCGCGGGTCCTGGACTCCGACCTGCCCCTCGCCGTGGACGTGGTCTCCGACATGGTCGCGGCGTCGGTCAACCGCCCGGAGGACGTCGAGGCCGAGCGCGGCGTGATCCTCGAAGAGATCCACATGCGCGACGACGACCCCGGCGACCTGATCCACGACGAGTTCGCCACCGCGCTGTACGGCGACACCCCGCTGGGACGTTCCATCCTCGGCACCGAGGACTCGATCAACACGCTGTCGCGGGACCGGATCCACGGCTATTACCGGGAGCACTACGTCCCGTCCAACCTGGTGGTGTCGGTGGCGGGCAACATCGACCACGACGAGGTCGTGCGGCTGGTCTCCCAGGCGTTCGGGGAGCACCTGGCCGGCGACGCCGCGCCCGCCGCGCCCCGCCTGGACGGCACGCCCGCGCCGATGGACCCGCGCAAGGTGGTGATCGACAAGGACACCGAGCAGGCGCACATCATCCTCGGCGGCGCCGGGGTCTCCCGGACCGACGACCGCCGGTTCGCGCTCGGCGTCCTCAACGCGGCTCTCGGCGGCGGCATGTCGTCCCGCCTGTTCCAGGAGATCCGCGAGAAGCGCGGCCTCGCGTACTCCGTCTACAGCTACACCGCCCAGTACGCCGACTCCGGCATCTTCGGCGTCTACGCGGGCTGCCAGCCCGCCAAGGCCGAGGAGGTCCTGTCGATCTGCCGCGACGAGGTCGGCAAGGCCGCCACCGAGTGCCTCACCGAGGAGGAGCTGGAACGGGGCAAGGGGCAACTGCGCGGCGCGATGGTCCTCGGCCTGGAGGACACCGGCTCCCGCATGAGCCGCATCGGCAAGAGCGAGCTGGTCTACGAGTCCCTGCTCTCCGTGGACGAGGTCCTGGCCCGCATCGAGTCCGTCACCCTCGACGACGTCCGCGCGGTGGCCGACGAAGTCCTGGGCACCGAGCAGGCCCTGACGGTGATCGGCCCGGTGGGCGACGGCTTCTGACGGTAGGCTCGGGCGCGACGCCAACGGGGAGGAACACGTGATCAAGGTCGGGGTGCTGGGCTCGCGGGGCCGGATGGGCGCCGAGGTGTGCCGTGCCGTGCAGGGGGCCGGCGACATGGAACTCGTCGCGGCCGTCGACCAGGGTGACGCGTTCGACGCGCTGACCGCGGCCGAGGTCGTCGTCGACTTCACCCACCCGGGCGCCGTCATGGACAACCTCAAGTGGTGCGTCGAGCACGGCTTGCACGCCGTCGTCGGCACCACCGGCTTCGAGCCGTCCCGCCTCGACACCGTCCGCTCCTGGCTGACCGACGCGTCGACGGGCAACGTCATCATCGCGCCGAACTTCGGCATCGGCGCGGTCCTCATGATGCACTTCGCGCAGAAGGCGGCCCCGTTCTTCGAGTCCGTCGAGATCGTCGAGACCCACCACCCGAACAAGGCCGACGCCCCGTCCGGGACCGCCTACCGCACCGCCGAACTGGTCGCCGCCGCCCGCGCCGAGGCCGGCGCGTCCGCGTCCCCGGACGCCACCACGTCCGAGGTCGAGGGCGCCCGCGGCGCCGACGTGGACGGCGTCCGCGTGCACGCCGTCCGCCTCTCCGGCGCCATCGCCCACCAGGAGGTCCTCCTGGGCGGCCACGGCGAGATCTTCACCATCCGGCACGACGCGATGGACCGCGAGTCGTTCATGCCGGGCGTCCTGCTCGCCGTCCGCAAGGTCCCGGAACTCGACCGCCTCACCCTCGGCATCGAGTCCCTCCTCGGCCTCTGATGGACTTCGCAGACCAGTCCTGGGACTATCTCGCCGCGTCCGAGGCGATCGACATCGAGCACCCGCTCGTCCAGGCGGTCGCCTCGGACATGCGAACCGGCGACGACATCGCCTACGCCCACTCGGCCTTCGACCACGTCCGCGACCGGGTCGCCCACTCTATGGACGCGGGTGACCCCCGCGTCCCCTGGCGCGCCTCCGACGTCCTCGACCAGCGCACCGGCCTCTGCTATGCCAAGTCCCACGCCTTCGTCGCCCTCCTGCGCGCGGGCGGCATCCAGGCGGGACTGTGCTACCAGCACGCCGAGGGCACCCTGCACGGCCTCACGGCCGCCCTGATCGACGACCGCTGGGTCTACCTCGACCCCCGAGGCAACAAGCCGGGTGTAGACGTCGTTTTCTCTCCCTCCGAGAACCGCCTCGCCTACCCCGGCGACCCGATCCGCCCCACCGTCTACGCGGAGCCTCCTGCACCCGTTCTTGAGGCCCTCAAGACAATGTCCCGTCCCTCGGCGCTGTCCGCGGCCCTCGTATGAACGCCTGTTCCGCGTCACCCGCTGACTACGACCGCATCTGTGACGCCGTGGACGACCGGCCGGGCCGCGCAGTCCACGGCATCGTGCCCCGCCTGCCCGTCGAGCCGGTCACCTGACGGAGGCCGCCCGGACGAGCCGGTGGGGCGGGCGTGCAAGGTCAGGCCGGTCCGTTCGCTTCCGCCAGGGCGCTGTAGAACTCGACCAGAGCGGCGAAGTCGGTTTCCGCCCGCGCGTTCGGTGTATGGTCCTCAGATTCTCTGCCAGGGTTCCCATTCGTCTGTGGGGATCTCCAGGCCGAACGGGTCGGGCAGTTTGACGGGCTCCCCGAACTCCCAGCTCACCGCCGCCCGGTACTCGCCGGTGGCGGTGTCGGGCTCGGTGAACAGCGTCGTCCGCGCTTCCTTGGGGTCGCGGTCGACCAGCAGGTAGAACGGGATGCCGACCCGAGCGTAGCCGTTCCACTTGCTCGGGCCGCCGCGTCGCATGCCCGGGCGGCGGTCGTCCGGGGCGGTGCTCGGCGAGGTGACCTCCAACACCAGTTCGAGGTGTTCGGGGAGGACCTTCTTGAGCTGGGCCGTCATGGCCCGCCGATCGTTGTCGTTGCTGAGAACGCAGAGATCTGGGATGTAACCGTCGTGGATGTCGCTCAGGTTCAGGTCCTGGGTCTGAACGCATCGCCAGGGGAAGGCGGGGTCCCGCAGCTTGGCGGCGAGGAACTCCTCGTTGATGGTGCGGACAATGACGTTGTGGGCGTAGTCCGGCCCTGGTGACACGACGATCTCCCCACCGATGAGTTCGACTCGGGTGCCGTCGTGGGGGAGATCCAGTACGTCGGCGAGCTCGTCCTGCAGCCAGAGGTTGTAGGGGGTGTCGGGGAGCTCGCGGTGGTGGTGAACAGTAGCAAGAATGCTCACTTTGGGTGTTTCCTCCATCACGCTCGGCTCCCGGCAGTTTAGAGACCGTGTGTAGTCAGCGTACCCGGATTCGGTGATCCCGTCCGGGAGCCGGGTCAGCGGGGCGAGGGCGGGGTGACGAAGCCGTACTTGTTGAACAGTTTCTGTGCGGCCGGTGTCGTCAGCCAGGAGACGAACGCGTTCGCGGCCTCCTCGTGGTCGCCGCCCTGGACGGTCGCGGCGGAGAAGGCCGCGGTGACGTTCAGGTCCGCGGGGATGGGGACGCTGCTCGCGGCGACGCCCGCCGACCGCAGGTCGGTGATGAAGACGATGCCCGCGTCGGCCTCACCGGCCCGTACCCGGTCCAGGACGGCCCGCGCGCTGATCTCCTGCGAGCTCCACCGGACGGTGAGATCCGCCTTCGTGAGGACCTGGCGGGTGTAGCGGCCCACCGGGACGCTCTCGGCGCCGACCACCACCCGCAGCCTCGGCCGGGCGAGGTCGCGCAGACCGCGGATGCGGCGGGGGTTGCCGGGACCGACCGCGATGGTGAGCGAGTTGTGGGCGATGGTCCGGCGGTGGTCCGTCAGGTAGTCGTCGGGCTCCTCCATGCTCGCCATGTCCGCGGTCACCAGGACGTCGCCCGTATCCTGGCCGGACAGCCTGTCGATCATCTCGGGCATGGCGCCGAATTCGAACCGGACCTTGGCGCCGGGGTGCGTCTGCCCGTAGGCCGTCCCCATCTCCCCGAACGCCTCCTTCAGCGACGTGGGCGCCAGCACGGTCAGCGTCGTCGGCCCGGAGGCGCCGCCGCAGCCCGCGGCGAGGGCGGACAGGACGAGTGCGACGAACATCGCGGGCGCGGGGAGACGCCGCCGACCGGGGGAATCGGGCATATGGCCTCATCCTAGGGTCGGTGCCCCTTCGCTCCCGTGATTGGCCGTGGCGTGTCAGTGGTTCGCACTAGTGTTGCCGGCAATTGAAGATCACGTCCGCGGAGGCCCGACGATGTCCCTCGACCTGATGGAACTGCTCCCCGGCGACTGGCGGCGGCGGCTCGACCCGTTGCTCGACCCGCTCGCCACCGCCGCGCTGGGCGCGTTCGTCGCGGGGGAGTACGACGCGCAGACCGTCTACCCGCCGCGCGAGGACCTGTTCAGCGCGTTCCGGCACTGCCCGTTCGACGGCGCCCGCGTCCTGATCCTCGGGCAGGACCCCTACCACGGCCCCGGCCAGGCGCACGGGCTCAGCTTCAGCGTGCGCGACGGCGTGCGCCTGCCGCCGTCGCTGCGCAACATCTACAAGGAACTGGCCACCGACCTCGACATTCCCGCCGCGGCGTCCGGTGACCTGACCCGCTGGGCCGATCAGGGCGTCCTGCTGCTGAACGCGGTGCTGACCGTCCGCGGCGGCGACGCGGGTTCGCACGCGGGCAAGGGCTGGGAGGACTTCACCGACGCCGCGATCCGCGCCCTTAACGACAAGAGCGAGCGGGTGGTGTTCGTGCTCTGGGGCGCCTACGCGCGCAAGAAGGCGCGGCTCATCACGGGGGCGCACCACACGGTGATCGAGTCGGCGCACCCGAGCCCGCTCAGCGCGAAGAAGTTCTTCGGGACGCGCCCGTTCAGCGCCACGAACAAGGCCCTGGTGGACGCCGGCCTCCCCGAGATCGACTGGAATCTGGCGACGCACGCAAGCTGAGCGGTTCACCCGTACGGGGGAGCCGGCACGAAGGGTTTCCCCCTGCGGCGGGAAGCGGTGTTCGAGGGGGCCCCGGCACCGTTGAAGCATGACGACCACAGCTCAGCCGCACCTGGAGCGGACACGCGCCGTGCAGGGCGGTCCCGGCCCGCTCCGCCTGGCGGTCTTCATGGCGACCGTCGCCGCGTGCGTCCCCTACCTGGCTCTCAAGGCCGCCTGGCTGTCGGGCAGCACGATCGGGTACATCGACGTGGACGCGGCCGGGGGGTCCGTCCTCTACGCGGGCAACGCGATCACGATGGGCATGGACGCGATGGCCGTCGCCGTCGCCGCGGCGTTCACGTTCCGCTGGGGGCTGCGCATCCCGGCGTGGCTGGTGCTGGGGCCCGCCTGGGTCGCCACCGGGTTGCTCGCGCCGATCGTGCTGGCCGTCCCGCTGGGCACCGTCCTGCAGGTGGTCTTCTCGTCGGAGCCGTTGACCGCGTCCGGCAATGCGATGCAGGGCTGGGTGTACGGCGTCGTCTACACGGGCTTCACGCTGCAGGGCCTTGGTCTTGTCACCGCGTTCGCGCTGTACGCGCGAAGCCGCTGGGCCCATGTCTTCAAGGGCCGTACCCAGGACGTCGCCAAGGGCACGACTCACCGGGTGCAAGTGCTCCTGGCCTGCGCGGCGGGCGTGCCCGCCGTCCTGTACGCGGCCGTCCAGCTCTTCTGGTCCTTCGGGGCGACGGCGGGCCTCGGCGCCGAACGGGCCGATCACCGGACCGCTGTGCAGCAGCTGGCCGACGGGGTGGGCGGCCTGCTGGCGCTCGCGGGCGCGGTGGCACTCCTGCTGATCGTCCGGCGGGCCGGGCTGCGGCCGGTGTTCCCGCTGGCGGTCGCCTGGACCGGCGCCGCCGCCGCGTTCGCGGATTCGCTCTACGGGCTCCTGACGATGCCGGCCCAGCCGGCGCTCGACGGGCCGGAGCCGACGACCGCGCTCAACCTGGCGGCCGTGTGCGGGGTGTCCGCCGGGCTCCTCATGGGGATCGCCGGCGCCTTCCTGCTCGCCGAGAGGGGCGCTCAGAGGGCAAGGCCGATGGCCAGCAGCACGCCGTAGGCGATCTGGAGCCGGCCGGTCTCGCCCAGCACGGGGATCAGGTCGGGACCGGTCGCGCCGTTCATCACCTTCCGGGTGGGCGGCAGCGACAGCGGCGCCGCGAGCAGCGCGATCAGCACCCACGGGTGCGGGGCGGCCAGGACCAGGACGAACATGAACGGCAGCGCGGTGCACGCCGCGTACAGGATCCGGGTCCAGGGGCCGCCGAGCAGCACGGCGAGGGTCCGCTTGCCCGATTCGCGGTCGGTGGGGATGTCGCGCAGGTTGTTGGCGACGAGCAGCCCGCAGGCCAGCAGCCCGATCGGCACCGCCGCCACCCACGCCTCCCACGGCAGCCCCTCGGCCTGCACGTACACCGTCCCGACGACGGCGACGAGGCCGAAGAAGACGAACACCGACACCTCGCCGAGCGCCCGGTAGCCGTACGGGTTCTTGCCGCCGGTGTAGAACCAGGCGGCGAGGATCGCCAGCGCGCCGACCAGCAGCAGCCACCAGGTCGTCACGGCGGCGAGCACCAGGCCGGCGACGGCCGCGGCGAGGAAGCTGCCGAGCGCGGCGGCGAGGACGTGTTTCGGCGGCGCGGCCCTGGACCCGACGAGGCGGAGCGGCCCGACGCGTTCCTCGTCGGTGCCGCGGACGCCGTCGCTGTAGTCGTTGGAGTAGTTCACCCCGATCTGCAGGACGAGGGCGACGAACGCGGCCAGGAGGGCGCGCCACCAGACGGCGTGGCCGTCGCCCGCGGCGACGCCGGTGCCGACGGCGACGGGGACGAGGGACGCGGGCAGGGTGCGGGGCCGGGATCCGGCGACCCATTGGGAGAGCGTGGCCACAGTCACCGCTTGTTCTCGTGGGACGACAGGGGGACTAGCGCTTCGATTCTTCCCGATGATCAGCGCTGGGGCGAAGCCGCAGCGACATGGCGAGTCCCAGCGCGAGGATCGCCGCGGTGGTGAGCGAGGCGTGCCGGGCGGCGACGGCCAGGCTCTCGTCCGCCGCGCGCGCCTCTGCGGCCAGCCCGGGATCGGCGTGCAGTTCGCGTCCGTACGTCCCGGCGCTCTCCCGCAGGTCGTGGGCGATGGCGGCCTGCCGTTCCGGGGACAGTGAGGAGTCCGACAGGCGGTCGGTCATCGCGTGCCCGAGGCTGGTCGCGAACACCGTTCCGATGGCGGCGATGCCGAGCGCCGCGCCGACCTGCCGGGCCGTGGACTGGGTCCCGGACGCCTGCCCCGACTGCTCCGGGGGGACGTCCGCGAGCGACACGTTCGTCAGCTGCGCCGAGGTCAGCCCGAGGCCCACCCCGTACAGCAGCATCCAAGGCGCGAGCCCCGGCCCGCCGGTGGTCGCCGAGATCGTGAGGCCGAGCGTGACGACGGCGGCGACCTCCAGCACCATGCCGATCTGGACGACCCGGTGCGCGCCGTGCTTGTTGGCGAGCCTGCCCGCGTACCCGCCGGCGAGGAAGGCGCCGACGGCGAGCGGCAGGATCGCCACGCTGATCTGCAGCGGGCTCGTGCCGTGCACGCCCAGCAGGAACAGCGGCAGGACGAACAGCAGCCCGAGCTCGCCGACGTTGATCAGCGCCGACGCCAGGTTCCCGCGGCGGAAGTTCGGTATCCGGAACAGGTCCAGGTCGAGCATCACCGCCCGTCCGGCCGCCGCCCGGGACCGCTCCACCACGATCAGCGCCGCGATCAGCACGGCGGCGAGGCCGAGGACGACGGGCACCGGCGACAGCCCGCCCTCCGGCCAGCCCAGCCCGGCCATCGTGAACGGGCGCGTCGCGGTCCACCAGCCGTACGTCTGGCCCTCGATGATCCCGCACACCAGCGCGCCGAGGCCGAGCGCGGACAGCAGCCCGCCGGGCCAGTCGATCTCGCGCCGCGCGCTCCCGGCCCGTAGCAAGAACGCCGAGCGTGGCTTGCCCTCGGGAAGGGGGGG
>NZ_SMKK01000118.1 GCF_004348425.1 Actinomadura sp. 7K507 | reverse complement strand
GCCATTCCCCCCGCCCCCGAACGCGCCTGAGGCCCCCGGTCGCCCCGCGACCGGGGGCCGTTTCACCCGGGTGTTCACCGGGGTGCGGTCTCGTTCCCCGCGCCGGGCGGGCAGTCGGCCTCGCCCTGGTCTCCCGCGATGAGGCGGCCGCACACCTGCTCGACCTCCGTCGTCCCGTCCGGGGTGATCGTCGCGAGCATCACCGGCTTGTCGAGCACCTGGTGCCCGGTGCTGCGGGAGCTGAAGCGGATGACTCCGCTCGCCCCGTTGCGCAGGACGTCGTGGTCCGGTTCGTTCAGCGCCGCGAACACCGACCCCGCCGACGGCAGTGCCCGCTCCTGCCAGTACACCTTGCTCGCGACGGTCGCCACGAGGGTGGCCGCGTCGTAGGCGACGGCCGCCCGGGTGACCGACGGCCGCTGTCCCTCGTTGTCCCCGTCGGTCATCTCGCGCACGGCCGGGTCGTAGTCGGAGTAGAACGTCTGCGGCGCCTGGTCGCCGATCCACCGCCACGTCCACGCCTCGCGCGCGGCGAGCGGCGTGAAGTACAGGTCGAAGGTGTTCTTGCGGCCGAGGTCGGCGGCGTTGTCGCTGACGTACTTGGCGATCTCGTCATCGGCCACGACCAGCGGCCGCTCGGGGCAGGACAGCTCCAATCCGTTGATGAACAAGCGGAACTCGTCCGACCTGCCGGCGTAGTAGAACATGCCGGGCTGGTCCTGGCACGCCTCACGCACGGACCTGTCCAGCTCGCCGGCGTTCTTGTACGGCCGCATGCGCACGTCACCGGCCCCGAAGGCCTTCTGGAAATCAACGGCCAGGTTCTCGCTGTACAGGTCGTCGGGTTCGTCGTTGTAGACGACGACGGCGTCCTTCAGCTTTCTGCCGCCGATGTTGCCGTTGCGTGCCCAGTAGGCGGCGTGCTCGGCGGTCCGCTGGTTCGGTGACGCGAGCCGGAAGTAGTACGGCGAGAAGCCCGCCTCGCCGTCGAGCAGCGCCGTCCGGTCGTAGCTGTTGGCCGTGCCGACCAGCGGCAGGGCCGACTTGGCCAGCAGCCTGATGGCCCGCTGCGTCTGCCGGCGGCTCTGCTCGAAGCCGACCACGGCGACCACGGAGCGGTCCTTCAGCGCCAGCTCCCGGATCTGCTCGGCGACCTGCACGGCGTAGCGGAACTTGGCGCCCGCGTTGGCGATCAGCACCCGCAGCCGCAGGGCGTCGCCCTCGGCGGCGTCGTTGAACCGCTTCTGCGCGACCGCCAGCCCGATCAGCTCCCCCTGGACCCCGGCGAGCAGGTCGATCCGGTGATTCTTGATCGACGGGTCGGCGGTCACCGGGCCGAGGTAGACGATCGTCGTGTACGGCTTGCCGGACTCCTCGACATGGTCGTTCAGCTCCTCGATCCGGTCCAGCGCCTTGTTCAGCCGGTTGTCGTTGTTCCGGCCGCCGGAGTCCTCGCCGAATCGGAACGCCCCGTCGGTGATGCCGACGCACTCGCCGTTGGCCATCCGCTTGATGCCGAACGGCGAGCAGTACTTCACCACCTGGACCGAGATCACGGTGATGGACGCCGCCGCGACCGCCACCATCGCGATCCACGGCAGCGCGGGATGCGCGAGCCGGGGCCGGCGCCGCACCGGCCGGACGGGCGGCAGGTCGCCGCCCGGGTCACGGGTGACGTCGACGCGCAGTTCCCGGCGCGAGCCGAGGGCCGCGACGCGCCGCTGCTCGCGCGCGTAGCGGTCCCACAGGCCGCGGGCGCCGATGACGCTCTGCGGCTCGCCCGGAGACAGGTCCACGCGGACCGCCGCCGCGAGCCGGTCGACCAGCAGCGGACCGGACGGGTCGTCACCGGCGGGCGCGGTCGGGTCGACGCCGGCGGTGACGACGAGCGGGTCGAAACCGGGACGCCGGTCATCGGCCTGGGCCTCGGCACGGACCCGCTCGGCCAGCTCGACGAACGCCACGCCGGGATGCCCCGCCGGCAGATGCTCGAAGATCAGCACCGGATACCGGACCCGGGCCCACGCGGCCCGCCGGTAGTCGCGCCGGTAGTTGCGCCGCAGATCCTCCAGGAACGCGGCCACGAGCAGCAGATCGAGCTGCTCGCCGTGATCGTCCGGCTCGACCGGGCGCGGATCGAACACCCCGAGCGCGAACCCCAGGAACCCCGTGGAGTCGCGGTCGACGTACGGCTGCCGCAGGAACCAGCCGTAACGCAGCACCCCGTACCAGCCGCGCGTCCTGGCCAGGATCTGCACCGCCACGAACGCCAGCCCGATGACGGCGGCCAGCACCGCCGCCGCCAGATCGAGGGCCGCCGCCGTCCCCGCGCTGACCAGCGCGACCACCGCGACGCCGATCGGAGCGATCTGCTCCAGGAACGCCAGGAACGTCGCCGGCCGGCCACGCGGCGAATCAAGGTCACGCAGCACGTCCCGGCCGCGCCGCCGGATCACCCGGTTCAGCTCGCGGCGGCGCGTGTTCTCGTTGTCCCCGACCGGCGGACGCGTCAGCCGCCGCACCAGCTGGTGGTTCTCCCGTTCGGCGGGCGCCGCGCCCCGCGGCACCGGACGGTCCCCGGCCAGCCGGATCTCACGCAGATCACGCAGCCACAACGCCATCTCCAGGAACGGGAACCGCAACGGCGGCTCGCCCCTGGCACGGCTGCTGGGCTGCGACAGCTCCCGCTTGGCCTCCCGCAGGACCCCCGCGACGTCACCGGCGGGAGTATCGGCGGCGATGTGCGACACCGGGGCCCGCTCGCCCTCGCACCGCGACTGCAGCATCTCGGCGACATGCGAGGTCGCGCGACGCGGCCCGAGCAGCAGCAGCAACGGCCGCAGCCGCTCCCGCCACCGCCACGGCGACCGCTCCCGCAACCGCTCGAACAGGTCGAGGACCCCGCGCAGCCGATCCTCGCTCAGGACCCGGTCGCCGTCGCCCGCCATGCGCCACACGCCTCGCTTCCCGGCTCGCCCGCCCTCTCCAGGGTTGGACGCGACGGCCCCCGAAGAGGATCGGAAACTTTTCCATGGTCATGTGGCCGGACATGGAACTCAATACCTTTGCCATCATTGGGCCATGAGTGACGACCGTGCCGGTGCGGACGACGAGCCGCTCGACGGCGACATCGGCCCCGCGTCCACCGCGACGGGACCGGGCACCACCGCGTCCGGCACGGCGGGAACGGATGCGGCCGAGGAGCTGCGGCGGTACGAGGACGAGCGCGAGGCGCGCCGCCGCGGCACCAACGCCGTGTCGGGGCGGATCGTCGTCGTGGTCGCCGCTCTGTTCCTGGCGTTCCTGACCTACGACTCCGTGCGGACGGCCGCGGCCGCGCACTCCAAGGGCGACGACTGGATCTACCCGCCCGCGGTCATCGCCGGGATCTGCGCGATCGCGCTGTTGACCCTGCTTACCTGGGCCTGGAGGCGGGTGAAGTAGCCTTCTGCGAGTGACCGACAGCGCGAATCCAGCCATTGACCTACCCGCCGATCTCAAGCCCGCCGACGGCCGCTTCGGGTGCGGACCGTCGAAGGTCCGTCCCGAGCAGCTCGCCGCGCTCGCCGAGTCCGGCTCGGCGTACATGGGCACCTCGCACCGGCAGAAGCCGGTCAAGTCCCTGGTCGGGCGAGTCCGCGCGGGCCTGTCCGAGTTGTTCTCGCTGCCCGACGGGTACGAGGTCCTGCTCGGCAACGGCGGCACCACCGCTTTCTGGGACGCCGCCGCGTTCGGCCTCGTCCGGCAGCGGTCGCAGCATCTGACGTTCGGTGAGTTCTCCAGCAAGTTCGCCAAGGTCACAGCTAGCGCGCCGTGGCTGGGGGACCCGACCGTCATCACCGGCCCGCCCGGGACGCACCCGGAGGCGTCCGCCGAGGAGGGCGTGGACGTCTACGCCCTCACCCACAACGAGACCTCGACCGGCGTCGCGATGCCGATCAGGCGCCCGGCGGGCACGACCGCGCGCGACGGGCTCGTGCTTGTGGACGCGACCTCGGGCGCGGGCGGCCTGCCCGTGGACGTGAGCGAGACCGACGTCTACTACTTCGCGCCGCAGAAGTGCTTCGCGGCGGACGGCGGCCTGTGGGTGGCGCTCGCGTCCCCCGCGGGGCTGGAGCGGATCGACGAGATCGCCAATTCCGACCGGTACGTCCCGGAGTTCCTGAACCTGAAGACGGCGGTGGACAACTCCGCCAAGGACCAGACCTACAACACGCCCGCCGTGGCGACGCTGATCCTGCTCGCCGAGCAGATCGAGTGGATGAACGGGCAGGGCGGCCTGACCTGGACGACGTCCCGTACGGCCGACTCCTCGCAGCGGCTCTACACATGGGCGGAGAAGACCTCGTACACGACGCCGTTCGTCGTCGACCCGGCACAGCGTTCGCAGGTGGTCGGCACGGTCGACTTCAACGACGACGTGGACGCGGCCGCCGTCGCCAAGGTGCTGCGCGCCAACGGGATCGTGGACACCGAGCCTTACCGGAAGCTGGGCCGCAACCAGCTGCGCATCGGGATGTTCCCCGCCATCGACCCGAGCGACGTCGAGGCCCTGACCGCCTGCATCGACTACATCGTCGAGCGGCTCTAGAAGTAGGGAGGACCCTCGGAGATGCCGCGCCGCGCCTCCGAGGGTCCCGCTTCAGGCGACGGCAGGCAGGCCGCCGGTGCCGCCCGTCCACTCCACCACGCGGTGGCTCAGGCCGGCGCGGTCGCATTCCTCGTCGGCGCGGGTGAAGCCCGTCCAGACGCGGTCGTCCATGTCGGTGTCCCTGGCCGTGGGCAGGAACGCGTCCGTCGCGAGCACCTCGGGCCGGTCACGGCGTCCGGGACGCCGCTCCATGCCGACCTTCAGGTAGGTGCCCTCGCGAAGCATCACGGCGGTGGCGAACTCCACCCGCGTGTGCCTCTCCGCTTCGCGGAACCAGCGCGGGTTGGACGCCCAGTAGATGTTCTGCTCGGTGTCGACGGCCACGGTCAGCGGGCTCAGCGCGGCGCGGGCCAGATGGACCTCGGTCGGACGGTCGCGGTGCACCCAGACCAGCGCGGCCCGTCCGGTCACCGCTTCGAGCACCTCCGTCACCTCGGACGTTGCGGTGCATCCGGCGAGCAGCTGGAAGATCGGCTCGCTGTCGGTCGTCCCGGACGCGGGCGGCAGCGCGAAGCGCGCCCGCAGGTCACCGGCGTCGACGTCGCCGTTGTGCGTGGCCACCACGCCGGAGAGGGGCGCTCTCGTGCCGCTGAACCCAGTGTTGGTGGACCCCGTGTTGGTGAACCCCGTGCTGGTGCCCGTGCTGGTGCCCGTGTTGGTGAAGGCGGCGGTGCCGGGGATGACCATCGGGCTGGCGTTGTCCGGCTCGACCGGCGAGCCCTGCGTCGCCCAGCGGGTGTGCCCGAGGGCGACCGGCGCGCGGTCGAGTTCGGGAAGCAGCTCCGGCCGCCAGACGCCCGAGAAGCGTCCGCGGCCCTTCAGCACCCGGCAGCCGTAAGCGCCGCCCCCCGGCCAGGCTCCGAGGAGCGCCAGGCCGGCCGAGTCCGTGCCGCGCTCCTCGGCCAGCATCCCCAGCGTGACGAACACGTCCGACGCCGTCCCCGCGTCGGAGGCGAACGGCGAACGCACCATCCCGAACAATCCGCACATGCAGGATGAGATGCAGATCATGGGCGGACGGTTCGAGTCGTGCACGGAGACGAATAGGCTCGGCAGCGTGAACCGCGCGCCCCAATGGCTGCTTCCCACCGTGCTGACCGCGCTCGTGCTGGCAGTGGTCGTCGGTGCGCTGCTGAACTGATGACGCGGGTCACATGATCGGCGGGGCGCGGAACGGGGATGATCAGGCCATGTCATTGCGTCCGTTCCGGGGGTCGTTCCCGCGCCGTCGCGTGTCCCGGGCCGGTGCGGCGCTCGTCCTCGTCGCGGCGTTCGGCTGGCTCCCGTCCCCCGCCGCGTCCGCGGCCCCCGCGCACCGGGCGGCCTCCGCGCCGGACGAGCGGGTGGCCTTCAGGATCCAGGACGAGCGGATCACCGAGTCCAGCGGGCTCGCGGTCAGCACGCGGCACCAGGGCGTCGTCTACACGCACAACGACTCGGGCGGCGTCCCGACGATCTACGCCCTCGGCACGGACGGGCGGGTCAGGGCCGCGCTGACGCTCGGCGGCGCGCAGGCCCGTGACTGGGAGGGCATCGCGGTCGGCAAGGACGGGCGCGGCCGTCCGTCGATCTTCGTCGCCGACATCGGCGACAACCTCGGCGGCGCCTGGCCGTACGTGACCGTGTACCGGATCCCCGAGCCGTCCCGGCTGCGCAGCCAGACGATCCGCGCCACCGCCTTCAAGATCAAATACGAGGACGGGCCGCGCAACGCCGAGACCCTCATGATCAACCCGCGCACCAACCGGCTCTACATCGCCAGCAAGCTGTTCGGCGGCAAGGTGTACGAGGCCCCGGCGAGGCTGCGGACGAGCGGGTTCAACACGATGCGGGAGGTCTCCGACGCGCCGTCCATCGCGACCGGCGGCGCGTTCTCCCCCGACGGGCGCACCTGCGTCATCCGGACCTACTTCGGCGCCCGCCTCTACTCGGTGAAACCGGACGGGAGCCCCGGCGAGTCGCTGACCTCGATCGACCTGCCAAGGCAGGAGCAGGGCGAATCGGTCACCTACACGGCAGACGGCACGTCCCTCCTGGTGGGGTCGGAAGGGACGAACCAGCCCGTCTACGAGATCCCGCTGCCGGAGGAGGCGCTGCCGCCGTCCGCCAAGCCGGAGAACGCCGGGACGACGAGCACGACGGAGGACGCCGAGGAGGGGCGCAAGGACGCCGACGGCCCCAGAGTGGGGCTCTTCCTCGCGCTCGCGATCGCCGGGGCGGTCGCCTACGGGCTGACGCGGAAACGCGGGGGAACGGCGGGAAGGAAGTGACGGGAGCGAACAGGCCGACCTGACCGGCACGATGGATGTCGGTGTCGAAGGGCGACGGGATGCTGCAAGGAGGCGACGGTCCCGCGGGGACCCGTGTGAGGATGCGGACTGTGGAGCATGAGCTGGTGGGCCTCGCTGGTCCTGGTGGCCGGTGGCGCCCCGTCGCCGCGGGACCGTTCACCCTCCTGGCGGTGGTGCTGGCGCTGGCGCCGATCAGGCCGGTGTGGCTGTGGGCGGTGCTGATCGGGGCCGTCGCCGCCGTCCCGTGGGCGCTCGGCGCCGTCCCGGAGGCGCGCCTGCGGCGTCCCCGGCCGTACTGGCGGCTGTCGGCGGCGGGGCTCGAACGGATCG
The DNA here is from genome assembly GCF_004348425.1 of Actinomadura sp. 7K507. GTDB lineage: Bacteria > Actinomycetota > Actinomycetes > Streptosporangiales > Streptosporangiaceae > Spirillospora. The sequence goes on along the minus strand of NZ_SMKK01000118.1, from coordinate 20,118 downwards.
GGCCGGGCGGGCTGACCATGGTCTCCTACGAGCGGTCCCGGATCGACGCGCTGGCCATCACGACCGGCGACGGCGTGCTGACCGTGTTCCACCGGTTCGGCCGTACCGCCGCCGGCGGGATGACCGCGATGGGCCTGGAGCCGCTCGCCGTCTTCGTGACGGCCCGCCGGCTCGGGATCCCCATGCACGTCCTGGACGGCGAGGCGACCGACCTGCTGGACCCCGCGCTCGACGAGGCCCTGCGCATCCCAGGGCTGGACGACGACGTCCCCGGAGGAAGCGCTCTGCCGCGCGACCACGCGGCGGAGAAGCGCCTCCTGGACCAGGAGGCGGCACTGCTCGCCGCCGCCCACGAGCCGTCCCCTCAGGCGTCCCCAGAGCCGCCCGAGGAGCCCTCCACGGAAGGCGGGGCCCGGCCCGCGCGCCGCAGGCGCAGGGCGGGCGGCCGGGGCAGGGACCGGGAGCAGCGGCTTGACACGCCGGAGCCGCTGCCGAGCCGCCGCCGGATCGTCCTCCTCGGCGCGCTGACCGCGCTGCTCGGCACCGTCATGATCGTCCGGATCGCGCTGGACGGGACGAGCGAGTTCGGCGCCCGGCTCGCCGCGGGCTGCTGGGTCCTGGCCGCGATCGCGGGCATGCTGGCGGCGCGCCGCCGGCTGCTGCGCGCCGTCCAGGTCCGCTGGACGATCACGGCGGAGCGGCTGCTGGTGCGGGCCCGTCCCGGCCGCCGCCGCGAGGCCCAGAACCTGCCGGCGGGGGACGTCGCCGCGGTCGTCGTCGGCCCCGGCCTGCGGCTGGACCCGGTGAGCGGCGAGCCGCGCCGCGCCGAACTCGCGGCGCTCGCGTTCGGGCACCGGCTGGAGCTGGTCGCCCGGCTGCCCGCGCACGGCCTGGACGGCTTCCAGCTCGCGCACGCGCTCGACGACCACGGCTACCGCGTGATCACGCCGGGGGCGCGGGCGCCGCGCAGTCCCGACTACGGGCTGGAGGGGCTGCCCGAGATCTTCGCGCAGGTGCCCGGCGGCCGGCTGGTCGTCGCCGACGGCGGGCTCGGCTGGGCCGACGCGGCGGGCGACGTCGTGCTGAAGATGCCCGAGGACCGCATCGGCGGCATCGAGCTGCTGACGATCGCCGGGCACGCGTGGGTCCGGCTCTACGACACCGACGGCGACGAGTTCTTCGCCGCGCCCCTGTCGGCGCTGCGGATCTCCCGCACCGACCTCCGCGACTCGGCCCGCCGCGCCGGGCTGCCGGTGAACGACGCCGAGTACGACGCCTACCTGAGCGCCGCATTCCACTCGGCCGTGTCCACGCTCACCGTGCCCGAACCCGAGACCGGCAAGGAACCGGAGCCGGCGACCGCCGCGCTGCCGTCGCCGAGCGCCGGGCAAGAGGGAGGCACGGCACTCCAGCCGGACCTCTCCGGCGAGCAGGAGTTCACGTTCACCGTCTCCGCGCCGCCCGGCCCGGCCACCGCGCCGGGCGCGCTGCTGGACGCGACCAGGCGGTCCCGCATCGGGACGTACGGAATGAGCGTGCTGCTGTGCCAGGCGGTGGCGCTGCTGGGTGCGGTCTGGCTCGGCCCAGAGCTGGGAGGGTTCAACGCCACGGCGAGCTGGTCCGTGCCTGCCGGGCTGGTCATCGGCCTCGTCGGCTACTGGCTCTACGACCGCAACCGCTCACAGCTCCGCGTGTCGTCCGCCGGGCTCGCGGTCGTCACCAAGCGCGGACGGGTCGAGTGGGACCTGACCCGTGACCGCATCGGCGGCATCGGCATCGACGAGGCGCGCGAGCGGATGCCGCGCCTGGTGGTGTGGGGGCCGTCCGGGCGGGTGCTGCGCCAGGTCACGTTCCCGCCGGACCTGGACGAGCTGCGCCGCGCCTGCGAACGCTACGGCGTCCCTTGGGGGCCGCCCGACGCCGACCGTCCCGCCCCTCCGCCGCCTGAGCTCTGACGAAGCGACCACGTCTTCAGCGACTCGTAGCTCACCTGGCTGTCATCCTTGCCGGGAAGGTGGCTGCGCATCAGGTGGACGGAGTCGGACGTCCACGCGGCGCCCGCGAACGCCGACAACGACTCGATGAGGGGCCGCACGTCCACCGGCTTCCTGGACCGTGCCAAGGTCAGGTGGGGACGGAACGTGCGGTGCTTGTCCGGCAGCGTCCCGACGCGGCGCCCGGCGGCCGTGGTCGACGCGGCCAGCCGCGCGACGCCCCGGCGGTCTCCGAACAGGCCCGTCCACAGGACGCGGGCGTGCGCCCCGCTGCCGGGGAACGCGCCCGCGCCGGCCAGCGACAGCGACAGCCGCTCGTGCCGTCCGACGGCACGTTCGAGCCTCGGGAGCAGCCGGTCCAGGGTGCGGTCGTCCACCTCGCCGAGGAACGTCAGCGTGACGTGCAGCAGCTCGCGGCGGACCCATCTCAGCTCGGGTATCGCCTCGGCGTGCGGCCGGACGGCCTCTTCGAGCTCGTCCAGGATGTCCGGTGGCGGTACGAGCGCCACGAAAAGCCTCATGGGATCGTCCGGAGGGCCACCCGGCAAGCATTTCAGCAGATGGCGCCCGTTGTCACGCCGTGCTCCCGCCCCGCCGCCGTCCTTGCGCCCTCTTGTGGGCTTTCGTCACCTTCGGGCGGTGCGTCGGCGGATCTGGGCGAGCGCGGGGCGGATCGATCCGCGCGCGGCCAGGACGCCGACGGCGAGCGCCGCGAGGGCGGAGATCAGGCCGCCGAGGACGATGGCCGTCCGGGCGCCGAACTGCTCGGCCAGCCAGCCGACCGTGGGCGCGCCGATCGGGTTCGTCCCGAGGAACACCAGCATGTAGAGGCCCATCACCCGCCCGCGCATCTCCGGCGCGACGCCGAGCTGGACGGTGGAGTTGGCCGCCGTCGTCAGCGTCATCATCGCCATCCCGGTCGGGACCAGCAGCACCAGGAACGACCAGTACGTCGGCATCAGCCCGGCGGCGACCTCCAGCACGCCGAACAGCACGCCCATCGCCACCAGCAGCCGCAGCCGCGGCCTGGCGACCCGCCGCGCGGCCAGCAGGGCGCCGCTGAACGCGCCGAGCGCGAGCATGCTGGACGCGAGGCCGAACGCCGACGCGTCGGTCTTGAAGACCTCCTTGGCGATCAGAGCGACCGTCGTGGAGAAGTTCATCCCGAACATGCCGATGAACCCGATGAGGATCATGACGAGCAGCAGGTCGCGGCGTCCGCGCACGTAACGCAGGCCCTCGCGGAGCTGGCCCTTGGCGCGCTTGACCGGGGCCGCCGGGTACAGCTCGCCCGTCCGCATCGCGTACAGGCCGAACAGGACGGCGGCGAACGACGCGGCGTTCACCAGGAACACCGGTCCGGTGCCGATCGCCGCGATCAGCACGCCCGCGACGGCGGGGCCGAGCAGGCGGGCGCCGTTGAAGGTGGCGCTGTTCAGCGCGATCGCGTTCGGCAGGTCGCGCCTGCCGACCATCTCGACCACGAACGACTGGCGGGTCGGGTTGTCGACGACGGTCGCGAGGCCGAGCCCGAACGCCAGCATGTACACGTGCCACACCTGCGCCATGCCGGTCACCGCGAGCACGCCGAGGACGAGGGCGAGCAGGCCCATCGCCACCTGCGTCATCGCCAGGACGCGGCGCTTGGGATAGCGGTCGGCGATGACGCCGCCCCACAGCCCGAACAGGAGCATCGGCAGGAACTGGAGGCCGGTGGTGATGCCGAGCGCGGTGCCGCTGCCGTGCGCGAGTTCGAGGACGAGCCAGTCCTGCGCGATCCGCTGCATCCACGTGCCGGTGTTGGAGACGACCTGTCCCGCCGCGAACAACCGGTAGTTGCGATTGCGCAGCGACCGGAACATCCCGCCGCTCCGCGGCTCCTCGGCCTCGCCTTCTCCGCCCGGCTCCCCCGGACGGTCCGGGCCGTCCGGGTCCCCCGGCTCGGTCGGTTCGGTCGGCTCTCCCGCTTGGGTCTGCTTGGTCAGTGTGACCCGTTCGCCCGGCTCGGTCGCTTCGTTCGGCACGTCTCGGGCGGGTTCGGGCTTGACGGGGTCCGTGGTCCGGACGAGTCCGCGGTTCTCCGGCGCGGTGGCGCCGACGGAGAGGACGGGGGTACGGGCCTTGCGCACGCGCGGCCGCCCGTGGGGGCCGCGCGTCGCGGGATCCTCGGGCTCTTCGGGTCCATCGTTAGCGGAGGTCATTAACTCTGCTAACGATAATTGCCCAGCCGTCATTCCGGCAAACGTGGCCTTCGTCTCCCGCGCCCGTCTCCCGCGCCGCGATCACCGGCCCGGGCGGGCGGCGGGTCAGGAACGGCTGAGCTTGTCGATGATCGGAGCGGCCTGGTGGAGGATCTCCCGCTCACCGTCGGTCAGCTCGCCGAGCCTCCTGGCCAGCCACGCCTCCTTGCGGCGCCGCTCGTCGGCCAGCAGGGCGGTGCCCTCGTCGGTCGCGTTCAGCTCGACCTGGCGTCCGTCCGTCGGATGGGGCCGGCGCGCGACGAGGCCCCGCTCCTCCAGGTGGGCGATGACCCGGGTCATCGAGGGCGGCTGCACCTTCTCGTGGTCGGCGAGCTCGCGCGGCGTCATCGACCCGTGCCGCTCGATCGCGGCGAGCGCGGCGAACTGGGTGAGCGACAGCGGACTCCGGGTGCCGTCGCCGGCCGCCGGCGGGCGCAGCGTGCGCAGCCTGCGCGACAGCCGCGCGATCGAGATGCGCAGCTCTTCGGCGAGGCCCGGCGCGGACGGCGCGCGTCCCCGGGTCGGTGGCGTTGTCATAGTCGTTGGTCTCCCGTGCTGCCCATGCTGCCACGCCGCGCCGCGGACGTGTCCGCACCCCGGCCGGGTCGCGGCGGCCCGTGGCCGTTCGGGTGGGTGCCGAACCTACCGAAGGAACGCCGCACCCACGCAACGTAGCCTGACCACATGACCCGACCGCACCGCCCCGACCCGCCGCCGATGCAGACCAACGACGTGCGTATCGCGGCGGCGGGCACGGCCGCCTGGGCTGTGGCGCTCGTCGTCCTGCTCATCGCCGGGCTGCCGTCCGAGGACCGCTGGTGGCTCTGGGTCTGCGTCGCTGGCGTCGTGATCGGCCTGTTCGCCGTCTGGTACGTCCCGCGGCTCCAGGCGGGACGCGCCCGCGCAGAGGCCGCCCGCGCCGCGGAACGCGAAGCGGCCCTCCACGAAGGCTCACCGGACGGCTCGGACGACGCGGACGACGCGGACGACGCGCAGGCCACCGAGCCTGCGGAGTCGGGTCCGGAACCGGAGGGCAAGAGGGCCGACTAAGGATCGAGGTCGGCTTCGGCCAGCAGGACCGGCAGGGTCTCCGGGTCGCGCAGGACGGCCTCCACCACGAGCCGATCGGCCCAGTTCCCCGTGGACCACGCGAGTGCCCGCGCGAGCCCTCCCGCCCCGCTCGCGTGGATCTCGCCGTCTCTCGTCCACCACGGCACGTCCTGGCCGTCCACGACGAGGCGCTCGTGCGCGAGGTAGTGGGCGGGCGCATCCGGCAGGACCGCGCCGGCGGCCTCCGGTACGGGACGTTTCTCGCCCTCCGACTGGACGACGCCGGGGATCTCGTCTCCGGCCAAGGGCAGGTCGAGGAGTTCTGCGAGGCGTCCGTCCCGTCCTTGCGCGGCGATGACGAGCGGCTGCCCTTGGAGGAGCGGCAGGACATCCGGGCCGTCCAGGACGAGGGCGTCGGCGGCGTCCACGACCTCGACCTGGCCGTCCACAACCGCCCGCACGTGGTCGGGTGGTTCGACAACGGCCTCGGGAGTGTCGGCCAGGGCCGTCCAGAGCCCACCCAGATGGGCACGGGTGACAGACCGTCCCGGGTCACCGAGGCGATCGAGCAGCTCTTGGGCGCCGCCGGGCTCGTCGAGCAGATCTTCCAGCGATGTACGGACGCCCAAGGCGAGCAAAAGGCGATCGTCCAGGCCTTCTGGCGCGACGTCGTAGAGCCCGGTCAGGGACTCGTCCCCGCCGAGCCGGAACTCGCCGGGCCTACGGCCGTCCAAGACCGGGTGACGGCTCAGCCACCACGCCGTGTAGGACGGGACTGCGACGCGGCGGCCGTTGTGCAAGGTCACATGGGCGGGATCGACGATCGCGGCGCGCCACGGCGATCCGGCGAGGACGCGCAATGCCCCCGGCCAGTCGTCGACCAATTCTAGATCTCGGACGGCGAGGAACTCCGGCACGAGGGGCGGAAGATCCTGCGGGCCGATCCGGCGCAGGACCTCGTCGGCCCACAGGTCCTCGTCATCGAGTTCGAGGGTCTCCGCCTCGTCGGCGAGCCCTGTGAGGTTGACGTCCTCGGCCCGTGCCAGCGCGAAGCCGTCCAGGACTCCGGTGGCCGCGAGTGTCTCCGCTCCCCACCGCTCCAGGAGATCACCGCCGACCACCCCGAACGGCGCGTCATCGGCCATGAGGTCGCGCAGGGGGCTTTCGGGCAGGAGCAGTTCGCCCGCCGGGTAAAGCTCGCCGTCGTCGCCCGGCAGGGCCAGCTCGGCCAGCCAGGGCTCCTCACCGGGATCGATGCGGGCGGCCGCGACCAGCCCCAGGACGGCCTCCGCGATCGCATCGGGGTCATCGGCCTCAAAGGACTCCTCAACGGACGCCTTCACGGCCGCATCGGCGAGGACGGCCCGCGGCCCCGCCTCGACCGCACCAAGCCGGGTCAGCAGGGGATGCACCGCGTCGGGGTGGACGAACCGCAGTCCCAGCGCGTCCAGTCCCCCGGGATCGGCGCCGTCGGCGATCAGCAGCCCCCGCGGACCTCGCACGATCCGCCCGGCGTCACCGGCCAGCGGCACCGGCAGAGCCCCCAGGGCGTCTGTGGCGGCCTCACCGAGCGTCCCGTACACCTGGTGCCACCACGCCGGTTCCCGGTCCACAGCGGCCAGCTCATCGATCACGTCGGCCAGCTCGACCCGCCGCACCCCGAGCGCCGCCAGCGCCGGACTCCGGGCGGGCCACTCCGGCGGGAGCAGCCCGACGACCACCGCGTCCCCACCGCCGGGCTCCCCCGCGTCGTGGGGGGTCTCCGCGTCGTGGGGCGTCTCCGCGTCGTGGGGGGGCTCCGCGTCGTGGGGGGTCTCCGTGCCGCCGAGCACCTCGACGAACGCGGCCGGGGCGTCCACCGCGACCGCGTCACGTCCCCGCATCCGGTGGGGCAGCAGCGGCGCCTCGGGAAGGCGCTCGCGAATGCCTCGCCGGACCTTGGCGTCCAGTTCCCCCGCCCCCACCGGCCCCGGCACGAGCCCGAGCACCCGTGGTGACACCGGAAGCCCGCCCAGCAGCCGGATGTAGGTCTCGGCGGCCTGATCCACAAGGAAGTCGGTCAGCGCCCCAGGCGCGACGTGCCGCCGGTCCGGTGCGAGCGGGAACGACGCGATGAGCAACGCGCGCAGATCCAGCGGCTCGTCACTGGGTGTGGGCGCGTGCACCACACGCGGCATGCCCTCGGGCAGACCGTCCTCAGGGAAGGCCCACCGAACCTGCCAGTACGGTCGTGCCCGTTCCTCCACGGGACGGTCTTCCAGAAGCGCCGCCGGGATCTCCCCATGCGCCTCGGCCGTCCGCCACAAGTCCCCGTTGATGACCACCTCGTCCGGCGCGCGGTGCTCAGCCGTCAGCACGCGGACGTCGCCGTCAACATCGATCTCAACGCTCTCAAGCGCGGGCAAGGCGAGCATCAGCGCCGCGCCCACCTGCCCGAGCTGCCGCCGGACGGACTCGACCGCGTCCTCCCGCAACGGCAGCCGCACGACCGTGTCGAACCCCGCCGGGATCTCGGGCAGATCCGCTCGGCCCAACGCCAACGGCAACCGCAGCAGCGGAACGTGCCCACCGCGCCGCGTCAGTTCCCCGGCGAGCACAGGGACGTCCTCCACCAGCCCCCTGGCCCGCTCCCGCGACCACGCCACGCCCGCCGTACCGGACGCGATGGCGGGCTGATCGCTGACGGCCACGACGGCGGCGAACCCGACACCGAACCGCCCCGCCGCGCCCGCGTCCCCCCGCTTGGACGACGCCCGCAGCGTGGAGAGCGCCTCCACGCCCGCGGCGTCCAACGGCGCACCGGAGTTCGCCGCGACCAGGGTCGCCGCGGGCTCGGGGGCGTCCAGCCGATCCTCCGTGCGGAGGGTCAGGCGGAGACGCCCGGGGACGGCGGCCTGGAGCGCGGCGTCGGCGGCGTTCTGCGCCAGCTCGGTCACGACGCGGTCGCGGTAGCCGCCGAGCGCGAAGTCCTCCTCGGTGTTGGCGTCCTCACGGAACCGGGCCGGCGACTCGCTCCACGCCCGCAGCACCCGCTCGCGAAGCGCCCGCGTCCCGAAGGGATCCGCGTCTTCCACAGCACCGTCCTCCAAGGGCCGGTCCATCCGGTCAGCTGTGGCCGAGGGCCTCGTCGTCCAGGGCCGCGTCCTCGTCGCCGCCCGCGGGGACGACCTCGTAGCCCAGCTCGTCGATGACGGGCGGGTTGTGCTCGGACACCGCCGGAAGCGGGAGCGCCTCGGAGTGCGCGCCGCAGCCGTGGTCGGCGGACACGACACGTCCGTCGTCGGAGGCGTACTCGTTCGCGCACACGCCGAAGACCTGCCGCAGCTCCCCGGCGAGCGGGACGTAGAACCCGCACGTCGAGCATTGCGCGGGCGCGGACGCGGCGATCGGGGCGCGCGGGCCCCCCACCCCGTCGTACCAGCGCTCGGCGGCCTCGTCGCGCCCCTCCTGGGACAGCACCCGGACGCGGCCGAGACCGGGCTCCCACTCCGCCTGCCGGTCGGCGTACTCACTGGTCTGCGTGAAGCCCGGCGCGAGCCGGACGTCGTCGGGCGCGGTCGGCAGCAGGTCGCCGGGGCCGAGGTCACCGGGACGCAGCCGCTCCAGCCACGGCACCCACGGCGGCGCGAGCATGGCCTCGTCCCCGGGCAGCAGGACGCATTCGCTGACCGTGACGTTCTTGGCGCGGGCGGCCCGCGCCACGGTGACCGCCCATCGCCAGCCCGAGTAGGCGGGATCGAGGCAGCCGAAGTAGTGCGTGACCACGCGGTCGCCTTCGGCGCGGTGGCCGAGATGCTCGCCGACCGGCTGGGGCCACGCGGTGCTCTCCGCGGCCTCGCGGGCCAGGTCGACGGCCTCGGCGCAGGCGGTGTCGACGGCGGGCATGCGGGTCCGGCGGGCGGGCCCGGTGGTGGCGCCCGCGGCGGCGGAACGCGCGGGACTGGACTGACGCGATGGGCTCACAAGTCAATTCTCGCTTATGGAACGACGTGACCGGACACCCGCCCGGTCCCGGCCGCGGAGTGAGCCCGCCTCCGGGCGGGGAACGTACCCTCAGTCGGAGTCGCCGCGAGGGCCGTGCCCGGCCGACAGTCCGGGCGGCCGCAGGGGAGATCAGCGCGCATGGGTGACCGGACACGGTTCGGCCGAGCCGTCCGCGCCGGCGCCGCAAGGACGGCGCGGGCGCTGCGCGGCGCGCGTTCGGCCGTGTCGGGAACGGGCCGGCTGACCCGCCGGGTCACCCACGCCCAGGGCGCGGGACGCAGCGGGCTCGGCAGCCTGATCGAGTCGTCGGCGTTCAACTCCGCGGGCGACGCGATGGTCACGGTCGCCCTCGCCGGGACGCTGTTCTTCGGCCTGGACGTCAACCAGGCGCGCGGCCAGGTCGCCCTCTACCTCGTCGTCACGATGGCGCCGTTCGCGCTCGTCGCACCGCTGATCGGCCCGGCGCTCGACCGGGCACGGCACGTCCGCCGGTACGCGATCGCCAGCACGTTCGTAATGCGCGCGTTGCTGTGCTGGGGGATGGCGAGCGCGCTCCCGCACGGCGACACGGTCACGTTCCTGCCCGCGGCGTTCGGCGTGCTCGTGCTGTCCAAGGCGTTCGGCGTGCTGCGGGCGGCGGTGACGCCCCGCGTCCTGCCCGGCGAGATCTCGCTGGTGACGGCCAACGCGCGCAACGCGTTCGCGGGGCTGATCGCCGCGTCGATCACCGCGCCGATCGCCGCGGGCCTCGCCGTCCTCATCGGGCCCGGCTGGGTGCTGCGCATCGGCACGGTCGTGTTCCTGCTTGGCGTCGTGTTCACCATGCGGCTGCCGGCGCAGGTGGACGTCCCGGACACGAAGCCCTCACCGGAGGACGGATCCGAGACCGGGCGGGAGCCGTCCGCAGAGCCGCCCCCTGAGCCGGCCGCGAAGCCGGCCAGGCCCTGGCGGACGATGCCGCGCGTCGGCCCGGTAGTGGCGGAGGCGATGCAGGCGAACGCGGTGCTGCGGGCGTTCTCCGGCTTCCTGATCATCTATCTGGCGTTCCTGCTCCGCCAGGAGCGGTTCGACCCCGTGTCCCACCATGTCGCCCTCGGCCTGCTCGCGGCGTGCGCCGGGGCCGGCGGGCTCATCGGCACCGCGCTCGGCGCCTGGATGAAGGCGCGGGCGCCCCGCCTGATCGGCTCGGCGACGCTGGCGTCCGTCACCGCCGTCACCGCCGCCGGAGCGGCGTTCTTCGGGCTGTGGGCGGCGCTGGCGGTGGCGACCGCGGCGGGGCTCGGGCAGGTCCTCGGGAAGCTGTCCATGGACGCGGTGGTGCAGCGCGAGATCGGCGAGGAGATGCGCTCGTCCACGTTCGCCTTCTCCGAGACCCTGCACCAGCTCTTCTGGGTCCTCGGCGGGCTGCTCGGCCTCGGCATGTCGATCGTCGCGGACGGACGGGTCGCGCTCGCGATCGTCGCGGCGGCCCTCGCGGTGTCGCTCGCGGTGCTGCTGGCACGCCGGACCGGCACGCACCGCCGGGCACGCCGTCCCCGCCACGCGAACACGATCAAGGACGCGCACCCCGAGATGCACGGCTGAGCGCCGAAGGGCGGCGGCCTCGGGCGACCGGGTGTCAGGAGGCCAGGTCGTCGGCGACGGCCCGCAGCACGGTCGCGATCTTCTTGGCCTCCGCCGGGGACGGGTGCTTGCCGCGCCGGTAGGTGTTGGAGATCACATCCAGCAGCTTGATGAGGTCCTCGGTGATGACGACCATCTCGTCCGGCTTCTTGCGCCGCTGCTTGGCGATGGTCTTCTCGACCGACGGCAGGGTGTCCAGCACCCGGACCTGGAGCGCCTGCTGGCCCCTGCGCCCCTCGACCACGCCGAACTCGATGCGCTGGCCCGGTTTGAGCCCGGTGACCCCGCTCGGCAGCGCCGAGGAATGCACGAAGACCTCACCGCCGTCGTCGCGGGTGAGGAAGCCGAACCCCTTGTCGGAGTCGTACCACTTGACCTTGCCAGTCGGCACCGGAGACCTCGTTCGGTAATCGTCTTGAATCGACCCCAAGATTAGTCCCTCGCCATGCGGCGGTGTACACACAGGGGGCCTTATGCGGCGCCTTCGGGCCGTCCGGCAACGCTATCCCGGACGTCCGGCAAAAGGCATCCCGATATCGCCTCGAACTGGGCGCCGTCACGCGGAGTGCGGGGCGTGCCGAAGCGGCCGGGGAGGACCCGTCACGCGGTGGCCACGAAGCCCGTCATCCAGTCGGGGAAGGCCGTCAGGTCGGGCAGGACGACGTCCGCGCCGTAGGCGGCGAGGGCCGCCGTGTCGAACGGGCCGGTCGCGACCGCCACCGCCACCGCCGACGCGGCCCGCGCGGCGTCCACGTCGCCCGTGTGGTCCCCGATGTAGGCGCCCGCGCCGTGCTCGCGCAGGGCGGCGCCCTTGCCCGCGCCGAACAGGCCGCCCACCACGGCGTCCACCTCGAGCCCGAGGTAGCGGACGGTGCGCTCGGTGTCGGCCTGGTTCTTGCCCGACACGATGACCGCCCGCCTCCCCCCGGCCCGGACCGCGCCCAGAGCGGCGACGGCTCCGGGCATGAGGACGGTCGCCGGGATCGCGATGTCGGCGTAGATCGCCCGGTAGCGCGCCGCCATCACGGGAACCTCGTCCACCGGGAACCAGTTGGCGAGCTCGTCCTCCAGGGGAGGCCCGATGCGCCGCACGACCTGGTCGGTGTCGATCGGGACGCCGGTCTCCGCCGCGAGGGCGGCGTACACGGCCGCGATCCCGGCCCGGGTGTCGGCGAGGGTCAGGTCGAGGTCGAAACCGACGGCGAGAGCGGAGCCAGGAGATTCCCGGGGATCTAGGTCGAACACGTCCCACAGGGTAAGGGTCTGGACACACGCGAAGACCCGCGCTCTCCTGGTAGTGGCGATGCGACGGGATCCGAGTAGGAGAGCGCGGGAACTTTCGCGCGGGAACCGTTCTGTTGTGACCGGGACTGGTGGCCCGGTCCTCCGGGAACGGCCGCCCGTGTTGGCGGTATACCCGCGCCCTCGACCACAAACCATCTGACCAGGGAAAACGCAGGGCTCGAACGAGCCACCCGAAGCAAAAGACGTACTGGCCCCGGACTCGGACCGTCCGCCCCCGGCGAAGTCCCTCCCCGGTGAAGGAGGCCGTAATGGCAGAGAACCCCGACCGGCCGCTCGATCAGGACCCCGGCGCGACGAGCGCGCCCACGACGAGCGGACCCGCGACGACGAGCGAGCACGCCACGACCGAGCACACCACGAGCGAGCACGCCACGACCGGCACCGAACCCGGCGGCGACCACCGCGCCCCGAAGACCCGGCGCTCGTTCGCCGCCGGCGCGGGCGCGGTCCGCCGCCGCGCGGCCGGGACGCTCGCCACCGTGGTCTCCGCCATCACCACGGTCATCGTGCTGATCCTGGCCGTGCACATCGTGTTCGTCGCGTTCGAGGCCAACACGGGCAACGACCTCGTCCGCTGGTTCGGCGACCGGGCCACCGACCTGTCCTGGCAGTTCAGGGACGTCTTCCAGCCCGACGACCACAAGGTCGCGGTCGCCGTCAACTACGGCCTGGCCGCCCTCGTCTACCTGGTGATCGGCCGCATCCTGACCGGCCTGATCCGCCGCATCTGACCAGTCTCTGCCGGGGAATCAATCTCTGCCGGGGAAACGGACCGCTTCGAAGGGCCAGGCGGTCTTGACCCATTCGCGGACGAACTCCTCCAGCTCCTTCTCCAGGGCGGAGTTCTCCTCGTCGGCGCGGACCCAGAACACCACGACCGCGTCCGCGCCGGGCCCGTCGGACGGGGCGACGTGGATGCGGCCGAGCTGGCGCTCCCCGTCCGGCGTGATCACGACGTAGCTGAACGAGCGCCGCAGCTGCCCCTCCTTCTGCAGCCAGGCGACGTCGATCAGGGCCTGCTCGAAGGTGAACTCGTGGTCGGGCCATCCCCACTCGGGCCCGAACCTCCCGGCGAGCCTGTCCAGGCTGCCGATCACGGCGCCGTAGTCCTTGACCACGTCGTGGACGGTGATCGGGCGGATCTGGAACCGGGCACCGGCCACCAGCGTCGGCACCACGAAGTCCTCGGGCAGGAAGGCCCCGTCGGCCGCCTTCCGCGGAGACATGAACATCGTCGACCTCTCCGAGACGGCCCCTTCCGGCGACGGGGCGCGGAGGACTGAAACTCTAGTGGCCCCCGACCCGGTGCGAGACGGATCACGAATTCGGGCGCGCCGTCGCGTCGGACCGGAGCTCCGCGGGTTGAAGATGCCTTACTGTTCTTGCGGAGGAACCCATCACCATGACGACATCTACACGCGATCGGATCGTGGCCGAATCGCTCCGGCTGTTCGCCGACCGCGGTTACGCGGCGACCTCGGTCGCCGAAATCGAGGCGGCCGCCGGCCTGTCACCGGGCGCGGGCGGCCTCTACCGGCACTTCCGGTCCAAGGAGGAGGTGCTCGCCTCCGCCATCCGCGAGCACATCGAACGGACCCGCAAGCAGATCAGCGACGTCCTGGACGAGTCGACCGCCTACGAAGAGCGCCCGCTGGAGATCCGGCTCCGGATGACGTGCCATGCGGGCCTGGCGAAGATGCGCGAGGAACAGGACCTCATCCGGGTGCTGTTCCGCGACCTCGACCAGTTCCCGCACCTGGTCGCCGAGATGCGCGAGGGCATCGTCAACCCGCTGTACGACGGGATCTCCACCTGGCTGTCGTCGCAGCCCGAGTTCCAGGACTCCGACGAGGACTGGCCGGCCATCGCCTCGATCCTCGGCGGCGCCGTCGTGAACTACTGGCTGGCGAACGAGTCGATGTACGAGCCGCCTCAGCGCATCGTCGAGAAGCGGTTCGTGGAGGGCTGGGCCCGGCTCGGCCTCGGCCTGATGCACCTGGAGCGCAGCCCCACCACCTGACCCCGGCGGCACTGCCCGCAGGCGCGCCCGTCCGGGCGTCGTCCCGCGTGCTCTCCGCCTCCCTTCCCCCGGATCCGAGCAGGCCGTGCGGGCTTCTACCCTTGAGGAGCCCGGTACAGGCGGCGCGCACGCCACCTAAAGTTGGGGATCGGCATGGAAACGTATGCGGACTGGTTGCGCGCGCGAGGCGATGACGAGCTTCGTGCGCTGCTCTCCGCGCGTCCCGAGCTGCTCGCCCCCGTCCCCGCCGACCTGACCGCGCTCGCCGCCCGCGCCGCCGCGCCCGCCGCGATCTCCAGGGCCCTCGACCGGCTCGACCGCTTCACGCTCGCCGTCCTGGAGGGCCTGCTCGTCCTGCCCGCGCCGGCCGGGCCGGACGCGCTCGCCGCCGCCGTCGACGCCACGCCCGAGCAGGTCGCCGGCGCGCTCGGCACGCTTCGCCGGTACGGGCTCGCCTGGGGGAACGGGACGCCGAACACCGCGCCCGGCGTCCGGCAGGGCCTGCCGCACCCGGCGGGACTCGGCCCGCCCGTCCAGGAGGTCTTCGCCGGGTACTCCCCCGAGCGGCTCACCGAGCTGATCAGCGACCTGGAGGGGGAGGAGCCACGCGGGTTCGCGGACTCGTCCCGGCTCCTGCGACGGCTCGCCGACCTGCTGGACGACCCCGGCACGCTCATCCACGACGCCGGCCCGGAGGCGCGGGCCGCCCTCGACGCCCTCACCTGGGGCCCGCCGTTCGGGCGGGTCGCCGACGCGCGCCGGCCCGTCCGCATCGGCACGGCCGCCACCCCGATCGAGCGGCTCCTCGCCCGCGGCCTCCTCGCCGCCGAGGACGACCGCACGGTCACCCTTCCCCGCGAGGTGGCGCTCCACCTGCGCGGCGGGCACCTCTTCCAGGACGTCCCGGCGGAACCGCCGCCCCTCACGTCCGCGCAGGGCGAACCGCGCGGCGGGGACGTCGTGGTCCGGGCCGCGGCGAGCGAGGCGGCGGGCGCCGTCCGCCTCACCGAGGACCTGCTGGAGCGCTGGGGGCTGGAGCCGCCGCCCGTCCTGCGCAGCGGCGGCCTCGCCGTCCGCGACCTGCGCGCCGCCGCGACGCTCCTGGACGTCCCCGAGTGGAGGGCCGCGCTGCTCGTCGAGGTCGCGTACGCGGCCGGGCTGCTGACCCGCAGCGGCGACCTCGACGGCGAATGGCTGCCCACCCCCGCCTACGACCTGTGGCTCATGCGCGACACCGCCGGCCGCTGGACCGAACTCGCGCGCGGCTGGCTGAAGTCCGACCGGGCCGCCGGGCTCGCCGGGGAACGCGACGACCGCGACCGGCTCATCAACGCGCTCAGCGAGGCGATGGTGCGCAGCAGCGCGCCGGCCACCCGCCGCGCCACGCTTGAGGTCCTCGCGGACGCCGGCCGCGGCGTCGCCGTCACCGAGGACTCCCTCCGCGCCCGCATCGCGTGGCTGCGGCCGCGCCGCGGCGGACCGGCACGCGACCGGCTCCTCGGCTGGACGCTGCGCGAAGCCGCCGTCCTCGGCATCACCGGGTTCGGCGAGCTGGCCCCCTTCGCCCGCGACCTCCTCACCGGCGACGACCCCGAACCCGCCCTGGAGAAGCACCTCCCGGCACCCGTCGACGAGATCGTCATCCAGGCCGACCTGACCGCGATCGCGCCCGGCCCGCTCGTCACCGACCTCGCCCGCGAACTCGCCCTCGCCGCCGACGTCGAGTCCACCGGCGGCGCCACCGTCTACCGCTTCACGCCCGAGTCGGTCCGCCGCGCCCTGGACGCCGGCCGGACCGCCGCCGACGTCACCGAGCTGCTGACCCGGCACTCGGCGACCCCGCTCCCGCAGCCGCTCACCTACCTGATCGACGACGTCGCCCGCCGGCACGGCCACCTGCGCGTCGGCGCCCTCACGTCCTACGTGCGCACGGACTCGCCCACCACGCTCGACGAGATCCTCGCCGACCGGCGCTCGGACGCGCTGCGCCTGCACCGCCTCGCCCCGACCGTGCTGGCGTCCGGGCTCCAGCGCGCCGACCTGCTCGACGGGCTGCGCGCGATGGGCCTCGCCCCCGTCGCCGAGGCCCCCGGCGGCGGCGTGATCGTGACCCGCCCGGACGCGCAGCGCGCCGACCCCCCGCCGACCGCCGAAATCGTCCGGCTCCGGCCAGCGGAACGCACCGACGCGTCCATGGTGTCCGCCGCCGTCCGCGCCCTGCGGGCAGGCGACGCGGCGTCTCGGCACGGCGCCGAGCAGGCACGGCAGCGCGCGGACGCCCCGTCCGGCGAACCGCCCCGCTCCCCCGCGATGGCCACGATCGACCGCCTCCGCGCCGCCGTCGAACGCGGCGGACGCGTCTGGATCGGCTACCTCGACCAGCAGGGACAGGCGTCCAGCCGGATCGTGGAGCCCGTTCGCGTCGAGGGCGGATTCCTCACCGGCTACGATGCCACCCGTGCCGCAGTGCACCGCTTCGCCCTCCACCGCATCACCGGCGTCTCCGAGCTCACCGACGACCCCGCCTCCTGACGCCGCGCGTTCTCGCGCGGGCATGCGGCCGGTTGCGGACGAGCGGGAACCCTGGTTCGGTCAGCGGAGTCGAACGGGGTATCAGTCTTGGGCGAGAGGAGGCTGTCCGTGAGCGGATACGGAGGTGGCCCGCCCCCTGGCTGGCAGGACCCGTACGGCGGATCGCAGGGCTGGAGCGGCGATCCGTACGGCGGCGATCCCTATGGCGGCGCGTACGGCCCGGGCGGGGCACCCGGTTACGGCTACGGGCCCCCGGGCGTGCCGACCAGGCCCGCGAGCAACGCCTCCACGATCGCCGCCCTCGTCTGCAACATCGCCGGAGTGGTGCTGTGCTGCGGCATCCTGTCCATTCCCGGCGCCATCACCTCCGCCATCGCGATGAGCCGGGTCGAGACCGACCCCGATTCGGCGCGGAAACTGACGATCTGGAGCTGGGTCCTGTTCGGCCTCTCGGTCTTCATCGGCATCATCCTCATGATCGTCTACATCGCCGTGATCGTCATGAGCGAGGACTACAGCTCCACCACCACCTACTGACGCCCGCCCTCCCCCGCGGGTGCCCGCAGGCAATAAAGCGAGGGCGGGGCGCGTTCAGGTCCTGTGGCCCCGTCGAGAATGCGCGACGTGCCCCCGTGCCTCGGGTAGCGTGCACGGGCGGTGCTCGGCTGAACGGGGCGCCGATCATCGATTCCCGACGGGGGCTCTCGCTTTGACCGACGGTCCGCTCATCGTCCAGTCCGACAAGACGCTGCTGCTGGAGGTCGACCACGACCTGGCCGACGCCTGCCGCAAGGAGATCGCCCCGTTCGCCGAACTCGAACGGGCACCGGAGCATGTCCACACCTACCGGGTGACGCCGCTCGCCCTGTGGAACGCCCGCGCCGCCGGCCACGACGCCGAGCAGGTCGTCGACACGCTGATCAAGTTCTCCCGCTATCCCGTCCCGCACGCCCTGCTGGTCGACGTCGCCGACACGATGGCGCGGTACGGGCGGCTGCGGCTGGACAAGGACCCGGCGCACGGGCTCCTGCTGTCGTCCTCCGACCGCTCGGTCCTGGAGGAGGTGCTGCGCGCCAAGAAGATCAAGGGAATGATCGGCGACCGGGTCGGCGAGGACGCCGTCGCCGTCCACCCGAGCGAACGCGGCGCGCTCAAGCAGGCCCTGCTCAAGCTCGGCTGGCCCGCCGAGGACCTCGCCGGATACGTGGACGGCGAGGCCCACGCGATCTCCCTCGCGGAGGACGGCTGGGAGCTGCGCTCCTACCAGCGGGAGGCCACCGACGCGTTCTGGCACGGCGGCTCCGGCGTCGTCGTCCTCCCCTGCGGCGCGGGCAAGACCATCGTCGGCGCCGCCGCCATGGCCCGCGCCGAGGCGACCACGCTGATCCTCGTCACCAACACCGTCTCGGCGCACCAGTGGAAGCAGGAGCTGATCCGGCGCACGTCCCTGACCGAGGACGAGATCGGCGAATACACCGGCACGAAGAAGGAGATCCGCCCCGTCACGATCGCCACGTACCAGATCATGACGACGCGCCGGAAGGGCGCCTACGCGCACCTCGAACTCTTCGACGCCCGCGACTGGGGCCTGGTCGTGTACGACGAGGTGCACCTGCTGCCCGCGCCGATCTTCCGCATGACCGCCGACCTGCAGACGCGCCGCCGCCTCGGCCTCACCGCCACCCTCGTCCGCGAGGACGGCCGCGAGGGGGACGTCTTCTCCCTCATCGGCCCCAAGCGCTACGACGCGCCGTGGAAGGACATGGAGGCCCAGGGCTGGATCGCGCCCGCCGACTGCGTCGAGGTCCGCGTCACCCTCACCGACTCCGAACGTCTCTCCTACGCGACCGCCGAGCCCGAGGAGCGCTACCGCTTCTGCGCCACCACCGACACCAAGACCAAACTCATCCAGGCGCTGGTGGACCGGCACCGAGGCGAGCCGACCCTCGTCATCGGCCAGTACATCGACCAGCTCGACGAACTCGGCGCCCTCCTGGACGCCCCCGTCATCAAGGGCGAGACCCGCGTCCGCGAACGGGAACGGCTCTTCGACGCGTTCCGCTCCGGCGAGCTGGACGTCCTGGTCGTCTCCAAGGTCGCGAACTTCTCCATCGACCTTCCCGAGGCGTCCGTCGCCGTCCAGGTGTCCGGTGCCTTCGGGTCCCGCCAGGAAGAGGCCCAGCGCCTGGGACGCCTGCTGCGCCCCAAGGCCTCGGGCCACGGCGCCCGCTTCTACGCCGTCGTCGCCCGCGACACGCTCGACCAGGACTACGCCGCCCACCGCCAGCGCTTCCTGGCCGAGCAGGGCTACGCCTACCGCATCGTCGACGCCGACACCGTCCTCGCCGGCGACGACATCTAACCCATGAGAAAGGCCCCGCCGGGCAGGCGGGGCCTTTTCGGCGATCGTGGTCAGCCGAGATTTCGTTCACGGGCCTTGACGACGTCCACGAACGTCGTCCATTCGGCGGCGGTAAGGGTCAGCATCGGGCCGCCCGGCGACTTGCTGTCCCGGATCCCGACGCCGGGCTGCAGGCCGCCGACCTCCACGCAGTTGCTCGTGCCGTTACTGCGGGAACTCTTGCGCCAGCCGACGCGCCTGAGAGCAGGATCGTCCATTCATATCCTCCCTGAGGTCAGGGAACCCTTACCCGATCCACAGCGCCTGAATTAAAAGCGGCTTTTTCGGTCATCCGGAACTTGGACGCAGGGCACGTCTCTTGGCTGGATACTGCCGCTTTCGGACTTCACGATATTGCTCCAGCGAACTGTCGCGCCGTCCCGCCCAGCGGCCTCCTAGAACGGTCGATGCCGCACCCGAACGACCAGGAATCCGGCCCCGATACCCCCTCTGCACGCCACAAGACCGCCAGGCACTACGGCCTCCTGCCCTCAATCCTCCACCTTGTGGAAGTGCTGGGGGCACGGTTCGCCACGATGCATGCAGCGGAGCAGGCCACCTTTCGGCCCGATCCGGGGCGCCTCCGCCATGCGGTGAAGGGCGGCGCCCAAGTTCGGTTGCATCCGAGGGACCGCGGGTCATCGCCCCGCTCGCTCGACGCGTGGACGTGGCCGCACCGGCCCGCGGTGCTGGTGCCGGACCAGCGCCTGACCGCCACCATCGGCCTGGCGGGGTCAGGCAGTCCACCTCGATGCAGGGCCGTCTACGGCGGCGATGAGATCCAGCCCTCAGAAATGAGAAAAGGGCCCCGCCGGTGTCGGCGGGGCCCTCTCCATAATACGAGTCCGGCGGTGTCCTACTCTCCCACACAGTCTCCCGTGCAGTACCATCGGCGCTGAAGGGCTTAACTTCCGGGTTCGGGATGGGACCGGGTGTTTCCCCCTCGCCAAAACCACCGAACGACCAACC